>NZ_JBVJGW010000007.1:0-364635 GCF_055587105.1 Streptomyces sp. NPDC048461
GGCCTGGGGGGGCAACACGCGGGAGCAGACCGCTCACCCCCCGCCAAAGATCAAAAACCCCCCCCGCGACACGTTCTCCCCGGGCGAACGGCGTGCGGGGCCCCCCCGGCGGGGGGCGCCCCTCTCGCGTACTGCGGTTGCCGCCGCTACCGGCGCTACTGCCGTGCGGCTAGGCCGACTTCTCGTGCGGGCCCTGGTCCTTCGGGACGATCCGCGGGACCAGCGTCGGGTTGACGTTGGAGCGGACGACGTCCGAGGTGATGACCACGCGGGCCACGTCCTTGCGGGACGGGACCTCGTACATCACCGACATCAGGACCTCTTCCATGATGGCGCGCAGGCCGCGCGCGCCGGTCTGGCGCAGGATCGCCTGGTCCGCGATGGCCTCCAGCGCCTCGCGCTCGAAGTCCAGCTCCACGCCGTCGAGTTCGAACAGGCGCTGGTACTGCTTCACCAGCGCGTTGCGCGGCTCGATCAGGATCTGGAGCAGGGCCTCGCGGTCCAGGTTGTGAACGGAGGTCAGGACGGGGAGACGGCCGATGAACTCGGGGATCATCCCGAACTTCACCAGGTCCTCCGGCATGACCTCGTGGAACTGGTCGCTGGCCTCGATCTCGCGCTTCGAGCGGATCGTCGCCCCGAACCCGATGCCCTTGGCTCCGGCACGCGACTCGATGATCTTCTCCAGACCGGAGAACGCGCCGCCCACGATGAAGAGCACGTTCGTGGTGTCGATCTGGATGAACTCCTGGTGCGGGTGCTTCCGGCCGCCCTGCGGCGGGACGGAGGCGGTCGTGCCCTCCAGGATCTTCAGCAGGGCCTGCTGGACGCCCTCGCCGCTCACGTCGCGGGTGATCGACGGGTTCTCGCTCTTGCGGGCGACCTTGTCGATCTCGTCGATGTAGATGATCCCGGTCTCGGCCTTCTTGACGTCGTAGTCGGCCGCCTGGATCAGCTTGAGCAGGATGTTCTCGACGTCCTCGCCGACGTATCCGGCCTCCGTCAGCGCCGTCGCGTCGGCGATGGCGAACGGGACGTTCAGCATGCGCGCGAGCGTCTGGGCCAGCAGGGTCTTGCCCGAACCGGTCGGACCCAGCAGCAGGATGTTGGACTTCGCGAGCTCGATCGCGTCGTCCCGGCCCTGCGCGCCGCCGTTCTCGCCGGCCTGGACCCGCTTGTAGTGGTTGTAGACCGCTACGGAGAGCGCCTTCTTCGCCGGCTCCTGGCCGACGACGTAGCTCTCCAGGAACTCGTAGATCTCACGGGGCTTGGGGAGTTCCTCCCACCGGACCTCCGAGGTCTCCGCGAGCTCTTCTTCGATGATCTCGTTGCAGAGGTCGATGCACTCGTCGCAGATGTACACACCGGGTCCTGCGATGAGCTTCTTCACCTGCTTCTGGCTCTTTCCGCAGAACGAGCACTTGAGCAGGTCGCCGCCGTCACCGATGCGTGCCACGAGGTGCTTCCCCTTCGCCTGGGAGACGCCTGGTTCAGCGCTCCTGGTGCCTCATATCCGACGGTACCTTGCCGGGGGCCCCGTGCGGGGCCCCCTTGACGTGGTTCACATCGCCGAATGCGGCGACGCGCCCACGCCAACTGGCGGCAAGGATCAGGCCGAGCTCTTGCGGGTGGAGATGATCTGGTCGATCAGCCCGTACTCCAGCGCGCCCTCGGCCGTGAGGATCTTGTCGCGCTCGATGTCGTCGCGGATCTTCTCGATCGGCGTCGTCGAGTGCTTGGCCAGCATGGTCTCCAGCTGGTCGCGCATGCGCAGGATCTCGTTGGCCGCGATCTCCAGGTCGGAGAGCTGCTCGCGACCGGTGCCGCCCGAGGGCTGGTGGATCAGTACGCGGGCGTTCGGCAGGGCCATGCGCTTGCCGGGGGTGCCGGCGGCGAGCAGGACCGCGGCGGCGGAGGCCGCCTGGCCCATGCAGACCGTCTGGATGTCCGGCTTCACGAACTGCATCGTGTCGTAGATCGCCGTCAGCGCGGTGAAGGAGCCGCCGGGGCTGTTGATGTAGATCGAGATGTCGCGGTCCGGGTCCATCGACTCCAGGCACAGCAGCTGCGCCATGACGTCGTTGGCGGAGGCGTCGTCGATCTGCACGCCGAGGAAGATCACGCGCTCCTCGAAGAGCTTCGCGTACGGGTCGTACTCGCGCACGCCCTGCGAGGTGCGCTCGACGAAGCGCGGGATGACGTAGCGGTTGTCCACCTGCGGGCCGGTGTGGAGGCCGCTCGCGGGAGAGAGGTTGTTCATGTACATCGAGGTGTTCACCATCCTGGTGGCGTTCTGCGGGCTGTCGGCTGCCGGGTACGGACGAGTGGTGCCGGGGATCAGGCCCCGGTGCCGCCGCCGCCCGGAACGTTGGACGCGGCCGAGATGATCTCGTCGATGAGGCCGTACTCCTTGGCCTCCTCGGAGGTGAACCAACGGTCGCGGTCACCGTCGCGGATGATCGCCTCGACAGTCTGGCCCGAGTGGAACGCGGTGATCTCGGCCATGCGCTGCTTGGTGCGCAGCAGGTACTGGGCCTGGATCTTGATGTCCGACGCGGTGCCCCCGATGCCGGCGGAGCCCTGGTGCATCAGGATGTCGGTGTTCGGCAGGGCGAACCGCTTGCCCTTGGCGCCGCCGGTGAGCAGGAACTGGCCCATGGAGGCCGCCATGCCCATACCGATGGTGACGACGTCGTTCGGGATGTACTGCATGGTGTCGTAGACCGCCATGCCGGCCGTCACGGAGCCGCCGGGGCTGTTGATGTACAGGAAGATGTCCTTCTCCGGCTCGGCGGCCAGGAGGAGGAGCTGCGCCGTGATCTTGTTCGCGATGTCGTCGTCGACCTGCTGGCCGAGGAAGATGATGCGCTCGCCGAGCAGCCGGTTGTAGACATGGTCGCCGAGGCCGCCGCCGATGGACGGCTCACCCGCGGCGTAAGGCTTCAGATTCGTCACGTATCCACCTGCTCGTCTCCGACGGCCATGTGCCGTCTCAGCGTCTCGTTCTCGGGCGCGGCCCGACCGGTGCGGACAAGTCCGCCGGCTCCGGGTACTCCCGTGCCCTCGTATTCATGGACCCTAACGCGCAGGTGGGACAACGCCATCCCGCTTCCCGAACTGTTCGCTCGGAGCGCAAGGTGCGCGGGCCTCCCGGAGGCGGTGCAGAAGGGCCCGGACGCGACGGCGTCCGGGCCCTTCGAGGCACTGCTCAGCGGGCTGCGCCCGGGGTGTTACTTGGCCTCTTCGGCCTTGTCCTCGTCGGCGTCGGCGGCGGCCGTCTCGACCTCGGCGACCGTCTCGGCGCCGTCCTCGTCCTCTTCGTCGGACAGGTCGACGACCTCGCCCTTCGTGTCGACGACCTTGGCGGCCTCGACGACGACCGCGAGGGCCTTGCCGCGCGCGACCTCGCCGACCAGCATCGGAACCTGGCCGCCTTCGACGACGGCCTGGGCGAACTGGTCGGGGGACATGCCGGAGGACTGCGCACGCCGCATGAGGTGCTCGGTGAGCTCCTCCTGGTTGACGCCCAGCTTCTCCTTGTTGACCAGCGCGTCGAGGACGAACTGGGTCTTGATGCCCTTGACGGCCTGCTCGGAGGTCTCGGCGTCGAACTCCTCGACCGTCTTGCCCTGGAACTCCAGGTACTTCTCGATGGTCAGACCCATCTGGCCGAGCTGGTGGTGCTCGAGGTTGTGCTTGCGGGTCTGGACCTCGTCCGCGAGGAGCTTCTCGGGGATCGGGACCTCGACGAGCTCCAGCAGCTTCTCCAGGACGCGCTCCTGGGCCTGCGTGGCCTGGTCGAACTGCTTCTGGTCCTCGAGGCGCTTGCGGCTGTCGGCCTTGAGGTCCTCGAGGGTGTCGAACTCGCTCGCCATCTGCGCGAACTCGTCGTCCAGCTCCGGCAGCTCGCGGGCGGAGACCTTCGTGACCTTGACGGTGACCTCGGCGTCCTTGCCCTCGGCGGAGCCGCCCTTCAGCTGGGAGGTGAAGGTGGCCTCGCCACCGGCCTCCAGACCCTTGACGGCCTCGTCGATGCCCTCGAGGAGCTCGCCCGAGCCGATGGTGTAGGACACGTCGGACGCGACGCCGTCCTCCAGCACCTCGCCGTCGACCTTGGCCTCGAGGTCGAGGGTGACGACGTCGCCGTCCTCGGCCGCGCGCTCGACATCCTTGGTGGACGCGAAGCGGCCGCGGAGCTGCTCGACGGCCTTCTCGATGTCCTCGTCGGAGACCTCGACGGCGTCGACCTCGACCTCGATGCCGGAGTAGTCCGGAATCTCGATCTCGGGGCGGACGTCGACCTCGGCGGTGAAGGCCAGCAGTTCGCCGTCCTTCAGCTCCGTGATGTCGACCTCGGGCTGGCCCAGCGGGTTCAGGTCGGCCTCGTTGACCGCCTCGGTGTAGAACTTCGGGAGGGCGTCGTTGACGGCCTCCTCCAGCACCGCACCGCGGCCGAAGCGCTGGTCGATGACGCGGGCGGGGATCTTGCCCTTGCGGAAGCCCTTCACCGTGACCTGCTGGTTGATCTTCTTGTACGCCGCGTCGAGGCTGTCCTTGAGCTCCTCGAAGGGCACCTCAACAGTGAGCCGAACCCGAGTCGGGTTCAGGGTCTCCACGGCGCTCTTCACGGTTCGGTCTCCTTGTGGCTGACTGCTGGGGGTTCTGCCTTCGCGCTGTGATTCAGCGGTTCCGGCGGACTTCGGCCCGGTACATCAGACACACGGGCACGCAGCTTGCATAGTAACCGCAAGCGGCAATCAGCCCACAACGCGATCTTGTGGCGGCCCTCTGTGGATCTGAGGAGACGCTGCCGGTGGTCGGGGTGGCCGGATTCGAACCGACGACCTTCCGCTCCCAAAGCGGACGCGCTACCAAGCTGCGCCACACCCCGTCGGTGCGACACGTAGGGTACATGCCCGGAGACCCTCCGATGCACGGTCTTGCGCACGCTCCCGCGGCGCGCGCCGCTCGGGCCGCGCAATGCGGTGTGCGTTTGCCCGGCGCGACCCGCTAGGATGCTGTCCGTGCCACGGTCTCCGGACCTGTGGGCGCGCGTTGCGGGTGTAGCTCAATGGTAGAGCACTAGTCTTCCAAACTAGCTACGCGGGTTCGATTCCCGTCACCCGCTCTGAAGCGAAAAGGGCCAGGTCAGAGGACGTCTCCTCAACCTGGCCCTTCGCCGTTCCCGGGGCTTCGATCAGCTCCGCGTGCCCCCTGCGTGCCCCCTCGCCGCGCGTGTGCCTCGAAGTACGATCAGCGCGCATCGTCCAGGGGGGAACCGCATGAGCGCAGACATGGCACTCGCCGTCAGCAGCGACAGGGAATGGATCATCCGCAACGCCAAGGGGCGGAAGTTCGTCTACGAGTCCGCGGAAGAGGCCTTCGGGGAACTGCACGAGTACGGCGAGGGCGCCGTCGTACTGACCCGCGTGGTCTACCGGGGCATGTTCCGCACCAAGCCGGTCACGGACTGGCAGGAGGTCGCACCGCCGGCTCCGGCTGCGGCTGCGGGTCCCGAAGTCGAGGGCTGACGCGGGCTGATGACTCACCGCCGGGCCGTAGGGATCGCCGAGCGATGCTGACCGAGGGGGACGCCCGCAGGCTGGTGCTCGCCGAAATCGCGCAGGCGCGGGAGTCCGTCGAGTACGAGCTGGGGATCCTTCAGGTGGAGCAGCTCGCGTTCGGATGGCTCTTCTACTGGGGAGCGGTCGGCGATGGACCGGGTGGGCAGCGACCTCGGCCCGGAGGCAACGGGCCCTTCCTGGTGGATCGTGAGAACGAGCGGCTGATCCGAACCCCCACCAGCGTGCCCGTGGCGCGTCAGGTCGCGGACTACGAGCGGCGCCTTCGGCGCGAGGGCCACGCCCTGAACGTGGCAGCGAAGAAGTCGGGGACGCGGTTCGGGACCGCGGCGCCGGGGGGCGTTCCCGGCGGTCTCCCGAGCCGGCTGCGCCACGTGACGGGCCGGCTGGAGGAGCGGTCAGCCGGCGGCGATCCGGATGTGGAAGGGCCGGGCCGAGGGGTTTGACCTCGGCCCGGCCCTTCCTTGCGCCCGGAGGCGGGCGGTCAGAGCTTGATGTTCGCGATCATCGTCGCGAGGGAGTTGAGGAAGCGGTTCACGTCGTCCGCGATCGAGCTGGACGCCAGGAAGAAGCCGAAGAGGGCCGCGACGATGGCGGGGCCCGCCTTGATGTGGTTGCCGCGGATCAGCACCACCAGGATGACCGCCAACAGAACCACCACTGACAGCGAAATGGCCACTACTGATCACACCTTCGGTCGTCCCCTGGTCGGCCCGGGGCGCACGCCCCCATGCACCATCCTCCCACCAACAGGCCCCGGCTATCCGTCCCGTGGGGAATCACCACCGTTCCGTTTCCGTCAACCGTGCGCGCGTTACGCACATTTCGGGCACGGAGCGGTCGTTACGGGGCCGTGAGGCCGAGGAGGGCGCGGACGTGGGCGTACTTCGCGGTCAGTCGCTCGCGGGTGGGGGCGTCCAGTTCGGAGAGCCGTACGGGGTCGGTGTTGTGCGCGAGGTCCGACTCCTTGACCAGGAGGGCGCCCGGGGTCGCCAGGATGCGGGCCGTGTACGTCTCCAGCGGTTCGCCGGGGCGCTTGGTGACCGCGAGGACCATCTCCTTCACCGGCTGCGGCAGGGCGGCCGCGTCCAACCAGGTCAGGCTGAGGGCCTCGTCCTCGATCGCGTCGTGGAGCCAGGCCGCCGCCTGCTGTTCCGGAGTGCCGCCGCGCAGCCGGACGCCCTCGGCCACGGCCGCGAGGTGCTCGGCGTAGGGCCGGCCCGACTTGTCGGTCTGGCCCTCGTGCGCGGCGCGGGCCAGGGCCTCGACCTCGATGAGGGTGAGGGGCTGCTGCGTCATGCGGTCTCCCTTGCTGCCGTACGGAGTGCCTCGGCGGCCCGGTGCGCGTCCGCCTGCGTGGTACGCCAGTTGGAGAACGCCGCGCGCAGGGCCGGGGTTCCCGCGTAGTGGGTGGGGGTGACGAAGACCTCCGCCGAGGCGGCCTCCCGGAGCGCCGCGAGCCGGGCGGGGGTGGGGTCCTCGGCGAGGGTGAAGCAGACCACGTTGAGGCGGACCGGGGCGAGGAGGCGGAAGGCCGGGTCGGCGGTCAGGCGCTCGCCGAGGACGCGGGCGCAGGCGATGTCGCGCTCGACGATCTCCCGGTGGCCCTCGCGGCCGTACGCGCGGAGCGTGAACCAGGCGGCGAGGGCGCGCAGCCGGTGGGAGTTCTCCGGGGTGAGGTGGACCAGGTCGGGGTGGTCGCCGAGGGGGCCGAGGTAGGCGGCGGAGTTCTGGAAGACACGGGCCTGGAGGTCCTGTCTGCGGGTGAACTGGACGGCGCTGTCGTAGGGGACGTTCAGCCACTTGTGGAGGTCGACGCAGAGGGAGTCGGAGGCGTCGAGGCCGGCGGCGAGGTGGGCGTGGGCCGGGGAGAGGGCGGCGAAGGCCCCGAAGGCCGCGTCGGTGTGCAGCCAGAAGTCGTGCCGGGCCTTGAGGGCGGCGACGGCCGGGAGGTCGTCGAAGTCCACCGTGTTGACGGTGCCCGCGTTGGCGACGACCACGGCCGGGCCGGGGGTGTCGGCGAGGGCCCGGTCGAGGGCGGCCGGGTCGACGGCCTCGCGGTCGGGCAGCGTGGGGACGCGTACGAGGGAGTTGCGGCCCAGGCCGAGGACCGAGAGGGCCTTGGCGATGGAGGAGTGCGGGGCGGCGGAGAGGACGCGGACGGCGCCGAGGGCGGCCACCCCGTCCTCGGCCGGGGAGACGCCCGCGCGCTCGCCCAGCCATTCGCGGGCGATCGCCAGGCCGGCGGTGTTCGACATGGTGGCGCCGCTGACGAACGTGCCGGTGTGGGCGGCGGAGAGGCCGAACAGGTGGCGGAGCCAGCCGACGGTCTCGCGTTCGAGGTCCTGACCCCCGCCGTCGAGGGCGGAGTTGGAGTTCTGGTCGTGGGCGGCGGTGAGCCAGTCCCCGGCGAGGGCGGCGGGGGTGGCCCCGCCGGTGACGAAGCCGAGGTAGCGGGGGCCGGCCGAGGCCGACAGGCGCGGCGCCCAGCGGTCCTGGAAGGCGGCGAGGGCGGCGGCCGCGCCGGTGCCGTGCCCGGGAAGGGGCTCGGGGCGGTGCGGGGCCGCGGGGGCGTCGGCCGCCGGTACGACGGGGCGCGCGTCCAGGGTCTCCAGCGTGGCGGTGGCGGCGCGGCGGGTGGCGTCGAGGAGGTCGGGGAGCCGGGCGAGATCGGCGGCGAGCGTACGGTCCATGGGGGCACGCTAGGGCCCCGCCGGCCGGCGGGGACGGGCCAATCCGCGGCGAGTGGCCCGCGCCGGCCGGCCGGGGCGGCCCCGGGGCGGCCGCCGCCCGGCCCGGCGTCCGCCGACCGCCCCCGGCGGCGGGGGCACCCGCCCGGTCGGCCGGGGAAGCACCCCGCCGGGAGCCCGACGGCCAGGGGACCGGCCCGACAGGCGACGCCCGCAGTAGCCGCCCGGCCGGTGGAGCCGCGTGGTCGCGGCAGTCGGCGGGTGGGCTGCGCCGTCGCCGGGCCGGTGGGGTGGTGTGGTCGCAGGAGGTGGCGGGCGGGGGCGTGGGGTGGGTCAGGTGGAGCGGCGGATGAGGAGGAGGGCTCGGTCGTCGTTGACGTCCTTGGCGACCTTCTCGATCAGGTGCCAGGCGGCGCCGTCCCAGCCGCCGGCGACGTAGCGGTCGGCCTCGCCGGTGAGGCGGTCGATGCCCTCGCTGATCTCGCGGTCGGAGGTCTCGACGAGCCCGTCGGTGAAGAGCATCAGCACGTCGCCGCGCCGCAGGTTGCCGCGGGCCGGGGTGAACTCGGCGCCGTCGTAGACGCCGAGCAGGGGGCCCTCGCCGGTCTTCTCCTGCCAGCGGCCGGTGCCCGCCGAGAGCTGGAGGGCGGGGAGGTGGCCGGCGGAGAGGAGTTCGTAGTCGCCGGTCTCCAGGTCCAGGACCAGGTGGATGGAGGTGGCGAAGCCCTCGTCCCAGTCCTGCCGGAGCAGGTAGCCGTTGGCGGCGGGCAGGAAGCCGTGCGGTGGCAGCGCGCCCAGGAGTCCGCCGAAGGCGCCGGACAGGAGCAGGGCGCGGGAGCCCGCCTCCATGCCCTTGCCGGAGACGTCGGTCAGGACGATCTCCAGGGTCCGGCCGCCGTTGGTGCGGGCCGCGACGACGAAGTCGCCGGAGAAGGACTGGCCGCCGGCCGGGCGCAGGGCCATCTCGCGGTGCCAGCCGCGCGGCAGGGCGGGCAGCTTGCTCTGGACCCGGATGCGTTCGCGCAGGTCGAAGAGCATGGTGCCGCCGCGTCTCCAGGGCACGCCGACGCGGCTGCGGAACTGGGCGATGACGAGCCCGAAGAACCCGCAGGCCGCGACGACCAGCACGGTGCCGGGGGTGACCCGCGCCGGGCCCTGGGTGTAGGGGCCGAGGACGAGGGCCTCGACGATCAGCGCGGCCGCGGAGGCGGCGTACAGGGCGAGCAGGCTGGCGGGCCGCAGCAGCAGGCCGCCCGCGACGATCGGCAGCACGAGCGCGGCGGGCGAGAACCAGACGGGGAGCATGAGCGTGCCGCACGCGATCGCGGGAATGGTGAGGAGGAGACCGCCGAACGCCAGCCAGTCGGAGGCGTCGCCGCGGAAGTAGTCGACGGCGGATTTGCGCAGTGCGGTGCGTGCCCGGTGCCACAGCATGCGCATCCGGGCCGTGAGGGTCTCGACATGTGCTCCGGCCATTGCATCGGGACCCTATCCATCCCGGCTGTGGATGCGCAGGGGTACCCCCGGACCTGAGCTCCGGCCTGCGCTTCCCGGGCGCCCGAAAAGCCGTCGACTGCGACGGAATGCCCTGATAGGGATGGGCACATGACCCTTGAGATGCGTGTATTGCAGTCCGATGAGTGGGATGTCTGGTACGACCAGCTGGAACTGGCGTTCGGTGGTGTGCCGGAGTCCCCGCAGGAGCGGAAGCTCTACGCGTCGCTGACGGAGGCGGAACGTTCGCTCGGCGTCTGGGACGGCGGAACGTGCGTGGGTTCGGCGGGCGCCTTCACCTTCCGCCTCTCGGTTCCCGGCGGCACGCTCGTGCCGGCGGCCGGGGTCACGATGGTGGGCGTCTCCCCCACCCATCGCCGGCGCGGGGTGCTCACCTCCCTGATGCGGCGCCAGCTGGACGACGTACGGGCGGCCGGCGAGCCGCTCGCCGTGCTGACGGCGTCGGATCCGGCGATCTACGGACGGTTCGGCTACGGCACCGCGGCGTACTCCCTCGCCGTGGACATCGACACCAGCCGGGTCGACATGGTCGTGCCGCCGGGCACGGACGCGGTGCGGCTGCGCCTGGTCGACCCCGAGGAGGCGCTCGCCGCCTGCGAGCGGGTGTACGCGGCGCTGGTCCCGGGGCGGCCCGGGATGCCCGCCCGGCAGCCGGGCTGGGAGCGGCAGGCGCTGCTGGACGCCCCCGCGATGCGCGCCGGCGGGTCTCCGCTGAAGTGCGTGGTGGCCGAGGGGCCGGACGGCGCGGTGGCCGGGTACGCCCGCTACCGGGTCACCCCCGAGTGGGACCTGTCGGGGTCCCAGGGGCGGGTGGACGTCGGCGACCTGGACGCGCTGGATCCGGCGGCGTACGCGGCGCTGTGGCGCTACCTCTTCGGGATCGACCTGACCTGGTCGGTGCGGGCGAACCGGCGGCCGGTGGACGATCCGCTGCTCCACCTGGTCAGCGACGTCCGCCGGTCACGGCCGCGCTTCCGCGACTCCCTGCACCTGCGGCCGGTGGACCTGGCGGCGGCGCTGGAGGCCCGGACGTACGGGGCTCCGCTGGACGTGGTGCTGGAGGTGGAGGACTCCTTCTGTCCCTGGAACGCCGGACGGTGGCGGCTGACCGCCGACGCGAAGGGCGGTGCGCGGTGCGCCCGGTCCGAGGATCCGGCGGAGCTGGCGCTGTCGGTCCGGGAGCTGGGTTCGGCGTACCTGGGCGGCATCACGCTCGCCTCGCTCGGGGCGGCGGGCCGGGTGCGCGAGCTGCGGCCGGGCGCGCTGGCGGAGGCGTCCCGCGCGTTCGCGGGTGACGTGGCCCCCTGGCTCCCGCACGGGTTCTGAGCCGCGCGGCGGGCACCCGCCCCGATCCCTAGCGGGACTGGCAGGAGGGGCACCAGAAGAGGTTGCGGGCGGCGAGGTCGGCGGTGCGGATCTCGCCGCCGCAGACGTGGCAGGGCAGGTTGGCCCTGCGGTAGACGTACACCTCGCCGCCGTGGTCGTCGACCCTCGGCGGGCGCCCCATGGCCTCGGGCAGGTGCTCGTCCCGGACGGTGTCGATCCGGTTGTTCCGCACGCCTTCGCGCATCAGCACGACGAGGTCGGCCCACAGCGCGTCCCACTCGGTCCGCCGCAGGTCCCGGCCCTGGCGGTACGGGTCGATGCCGTGCCGGAAGAGGACCTCGGCGCGGTAGACGTTGCCGACGCCCGCGACGACCTTCTGGTCCATCAGCAGGGCGGCGACGGTGCTGCGGGAGCGTGAGATCCGGGTCCAGGCCCGGTCGGGGTCGTCGGCCGGCCGCAGCGGGTCGGGGCCGAGCCGGTCGTGTATGTCCTTCTTCTCACCCTCGCCGATCAGCGCGCAGGCGGTCGGGCCGCGCAGGTCGGCGTAGTGCTCGTCGTTGAACAGGCGCAGCCGGACCGTGTCGGTCGCGGGCGGTGCCGGGGCGGGGCCGAAGCCGAGCTTGCCGAAGAGGCCGAGGTGGATGTGTACCCAGGCGTCGCCCAGCTCCAGGAAGAGGTGCTTGCCGTGCGCCTCGGCGCCGTCCAGCACCCGCCCGTCGAGCAGGGCGGCGCTCTGTGCGAACCGCCCCTGGGGGCTGCTGACCCGGACGGGCCGGGCGGCGAACCGCTCGGTGTGGTCCTGGGCGAGGCGGTGGATCGTATGCCCCTCGGGCACGGCTGGGCTCCTCGGACGCGGTACGTCGCGCGGATCGCGGGACGGCATGGAGACGCGGGACGGCGGGGGATGCGGGACGGCATGACAACGGCCGTGCCGCCCCCGGGGGCGGCACGGCCGGAGAGCGGGATCAGCCCTGGGGGTGGTGGGCCGGGATCGGGGGGAGTTCGCCGGTCTGCTCGTAGGCGGTGAGCATCTCGATGCGCCGGGTGTGGCGCTCCTCGCCCGAGTACGGGGTCGCCAGGAAGGCCTCGATGAAGCTGACGGCCTCGTCCTGGGTGTGCATCCGGCCGCCGACGGAGATCACGTTGGCGTTGTTGTGCTCGCGGCCGAGCTTGGCGGTCTCGACGCTCCACGCCAGGACGGCGCGGACACCCTTGACCTTGTTCGCGGCGATCTGCTCGCCGTTGCCGGAGCCGCCGATCACGATGCCGAGGCCGTCCGCGTCGGCGGCGGTCTTCTCCGCGGCGCGCAGGCAGAACGGCGGGTAGTCGTCCACCGCGTCGTAGATGTGGGGCCCGCAGTCGACGGGCTCGTGGCCGTTGTTCTTGAGCCAGTCCACCAGGTGGTTCTTGAGCTCAAAGCCGGCATGGTCGGATCCGAGGTACACGCGCATGGGACGAGTGTGGCACGAGCGGGCCCGGCGCCAGGCAGCGGGTGTCGCGTAAATCACTTCTAAAGCTCAAGTAAACCCAAAGAACGCAGATGGGACACGGCAGGACCGAGGTCCTGGACGTTCGTCCCCACGCAACGATCCGGATTGAGGTCTTCCGTCCTGCGTTCATCTCAGGTTTGAATGCCGGGGCTCGCAACCCGAGAACCTAAGGAACCGTCCATGAGCTCCACGACGACCCTTCAGAAGGCAGGCGACTCCCCCGGTGAACCCGGTGACGCCAAGCCGACAGACGGTCTGAAGGCCGGTCTCAAGAACCGCCACCTGTCCATGATCGCCATCGGTGGTGTCATCGGCGCCGGACTCTTCGTCGGCTCCAGCGGCGGCATCGCCAAGGCCGGCCCCGCCATCCTGATCTCCTACGCGCTGGTCGGCGCGATGGTGGTCTTCGTGATGCGGATGCTGGGCGAGATGGCCGCCGCCAGCCCGAACTCGGGCTCCTTCTCCGCCTACGCAGACCGGGCGCTCGGCCGCTGGGCCGGCTTCTCCATCGGCTGGCTGTACTGGTTCTTCTGGGTCGTGGTGCTGGCCGTGGAGGCCACCGCCGGAGCGGTGATCCTCGAAAGCTGGATCCCGGCCGTCCCGCAGTGGGCCTGGGCGCTGATCGTGATGGCGGTGCTGACCGTCACCAACCTGGGCTCGGTCGCCTCGTACGGCGAGTTCGAGTTCTGGTTCGCGGGCATCAAGGTCGTCGCCATCGGCGGCTTCGTGATCGTCGGCCTGCTGGCCGTCTTCGGCGTCCTGCCGGGCTCGGACAACCCGGGCGCGGGCTTCGCCCACCTCACCGACGCCGGCGGGTTCATGCCCAACGGCTGGGGCGCGATCCTCACCGGTGTACTGATGGTCGTCTTCTCCTTCATGGGCAGCGAGATCGTCACCCTGGCCGCCGGCGAGTCCGAGGACCCGCGCCGCGCGGTCACCAAGGCCACCAACTCGGTGATCTGGCGCATCGGCGTCTTCTACCTGGGCTCGATCTTCGTCGTCATCACCCTGCTGCCGTGGAACGACGCGTCGATCCTGGAGAAGGGCTCGTACGTCGCCGCCCTCGACTCCATCGGCATCGCCCACGCGGGGCAGATCATGAACGTGATCGTCCTGACGGCCGTGCTGTCCTGCCTGAACTCGGGCCTCTACACCGCCTCCCGCATGGCGTTCTCGCTGGGCGAGCGCGGTGACGCCCCGAAGGCGTTCGCGAAGGTCAACAAGCGGGGCGTGCCCGTCGCCGCGATCCTGGGCTCCGTCGTGTTCGGCTTCGTCGCCGTCTACTTCAACTACGCCTTCAAGGACACGGTCTTCAACTTCCTGCTGAACTCCTCGGGCGCGGTCGCCCTCTTCGTGTGGCTGGTGATCTGCCTGACGCAGCTGCGGATGCGCAAGATCCTGGTCCGCGAGGCGCCGGAGAAGCTGACCGTCAAGATGTGGCTCTTCCCGTACCTGACCTACGCCACCGCCGCGATGATCGTCTTCGTCCTGGGCTACATGCTCTTCGACGACGCCAACCGCCAGGTCGTCCTGCTGTCGCTGCTGGTCGCGGCCGTGGTGCTGGCCGTCGGTGTGGTCCGCGACATGCGCCGCAAGGCCGCCGAGCGCGCCTCGGTCTGACCGGCCCGGCCGCCCTCCCCGCGGCCGCCCCGGACATGCGTCAGCCCCGGACCGCGCTCGCGGTCCGGGGCTGACGTACAGGGGGACGGGCCGCTCAGCCGCGGCGGCCCACCAGCTTCCAGGCGGCGGGCAGGGCGCCCATCGCCAGCGCGGCCTTGAGCGCGTCGCCGATCAGGAACGGGGTCAGGCCCGCCGCGACGGCCGCGGTCAGGGACATCCCGGTCGCGGCCATCAGGTAGGGCACGCCGACCGCGTAGATCACGGCCGAGCCGAGCACCATGGTGCCCGCGGTGCGCAGGACCGAGCGGTCCGCGCCGTGCCGCGCGAGGGCGCCGACGACGGTGGCCGCCAGCAGCATGCCGAGCACGTAGCCGAAGGAGGCCCCGCCGGCCCCGGAGGTGCCGTTCGCGAACCACGGCACCCCGGCCGCGCCGACGAGGGCGTACAGGGCGAGCGCGAGGAAGCCGCGGCGGGCGCCGAAGGCGGTGCCCACGAGCAGCGCCGCGAAGGTCTGCCCGGTGACGGGGACCGGGGAGCCGGGAACCGGTACGGCGATCTGCGCGGCGAGCCCGGTGAGCGCGGCTCCGCCGACGACGAGCGCGATGTCGCGGACGCGGCTCGCGGGCAGCAGGTCGGCGAGGACGGTGCCGGGCCGGAAGACGGCGGGCGAGGCGGAAGCGGTGCTCATCGTGGCTCCGAGGGTGAGGGGTTCGACCGGGACACCGTGACGCTAACCCCGCCCCCCGCCGGGCCCCACCGTCGCCCGGCACAAAGCGATGATCCCCGCAGTGGTGGGGTGTTCACAAAAATCCTCTACCAACAGGTAACCCGAGCGTCCGAAGTGATGCGGATCACCCCTGCGATTAGTACGTGAGGTCCGTTTTGCGTCGCCGCTCCAGACTCGGAGACACTGTCGGAATGTCACAAGCACCCTTGTCGGACCTCCCAGCGGAACCCTTGAGCCACGGTCTCAAGCAGCGCCACCTGACCATGCTGGGCCTCGGCGGCGTCATCGGCGCCGGCCTGTTCGTCGGCTCCGGCGCGGGCATCGGGATCGCCGGTCCGGCGATCATCTGCTCCTACCTGCTCGCGGGCGTCCTCGCGATGCTGGTGATGCGCGCGCTCGGCGAGATGTCCGCCGCCATGCCCGCCTCGGGCTCCTTCTCCGTGTACGCGGAGAAGGCACTGGGCCGCTGGGCCGGCTTCTCGGCGGGCTGGCTCTACTGGTTCCTGCTGGTCGTGGTGCTGGCCGTAGAGGCGACCGGCGCCGCGAAGATCGCGAACGGCTGGCTGCCGGCGGTGGACCAGTGGGTCTGGGTGCTGATCTTCATGGTGGTCTTCACCGTGAGCAACCTGGCCGCCGTGAAGAACTTCGGCGAGTTCGAGTTCTGGTTCGCCGCCCTCAAGGTCGGCGCGATCGTGCTCTTCCTGATCCTGGGCACCCTGGCGATCTTCGGGCTGCTCCCCGACACCGACCCGGTCGGCATGGCGAACCTGACCGGCCAGGGCGGGTTCTTCCCCGCGGGCATGGGCGGGGTGGTCGCCGGCATGCTCGCCGTCGTCTTCGCCTTCGGCGGCCTGGAGGTCGTCACGATCGCCGCCGCCGAATCGCAGGACCCGGCCCGCTCCGTGGCCCGCGCGGTGCGCAGCGCGGTGTGGCGCATCCTCTTCTTCTACGTCGGCTCGATGCTGGTCATCGTGACCCTGCTGCCGTGGGACTCGCTGGAGCCCGGCGAGAGCCCGTACGTCGCCGCGCTGGACTCCATCGGCATCCCGGCGGCCGGCCAGATCATGAACATCGTGGTGTTCGTGGCCCTGCTGTCGGCGCTGAACGCGAACCTGTACGGGTCCTCGCGCATGGTGTTCTCACTGGCCGAGCGGGGCGAGGCGCCGGCGTCGCTGCTGAAGGTCTCGGGCGGCGGGGTGCCGCGCCGGGCGGTCTTCGCCTCGGTGGCCTTCGGCTTCGTGTCGGTGGTGCTGAACCTGCTGTGGCCGGACACGATCTTCCTCTACATGCTCAACGCGGTCGGCGCGGTGCTGCTGTTCGTGTGGGCGCTGATCGCGGTCTCGCAGCTGAAGCTGCGCCGCGTCATCGAGCGGGACATGCCGGAGCGGCTCACGCTGCCGATGTGGCTGTTCCCGTACCTCACGTGGGCCGCGCTGGCCGGCATGGCGGCGGTGCTGGTGCTGATGCTGTTCGACGACTCGGCCCGGCCGCAGCTGCTGTGGTCGACGGGGGCCGCCGCCCTCGTCCTGCTGGTGGCGTGGGTGCGGGAGATCCGCGAGCGCCGGGCCGCCTGACGCCCCGACACGCGCCGCGGGTGCCCGGGACCTTCGGGTCCCGGGCACCCGCGCGTCGTACGAGGAGGATCACGCCCCGTGAAACGCATGTCCGCATGCTGGACATGCAACGTCCGATTATCGGACGATCGGCACACTGGGCGCATGAGTCAGCGCACGATCACGCACCCCGAGCAGCAGGCGCCGCAGGCCGACGCCGGCTCCCCCCTCGGCAACGGACTGAAGCAGCGCCACCTTTCGATGATCGCCCTCGGCGGCGTCATCGGCGCCGGCCTCTTCGTCGGCTCCGGCGCCGGCATCGCGGCCGCCGGCCCCTCGATCGTGCTGGCGTACGCCGCGTCCGGCGTGCTCGTGATGTTCGTGATGCGGATGCTCGGCGAGATGTCCGCCGCCGATCCCGCCTCCGGCTCCTTCTCGGTGCACGCGGAGCGGGCGATCGGCCCCTGGGCCGGGTTCACCGCGGGGTGGATGTTCTGGACGCTGCTGTGCGTCGGCGTGGCCATCGAGGCCATCGGCGCGGCGCACATCATGACGGGCTGGTTCCCGGGCACCCCCTCGTGGATGTGGGTGCTGGTCTTCATGGCCGTGTTCTGCGGGTCCAACCTGGCCGCCGTCTCGAACTTCGGCGAGTTCGAGTTCTGGTTCGCCGCCCTGAAGATCGGGGCGATCGCCCTCTTCCTGGGCCTGGGCGTGCTCGCCGTCCTGGGCGTCCTGCCCGGCACGGACTCCCCCGGCACCGCCAACCTCCTCCACGACGGCGGCTTCATGCCGGGCGGCGTGGACGGCCTGCTGGTCGGCCTGCTCGCCTCGGTCGTCGCGTACGGCGGCCTGGAGACCGTGACCATCGCGGCGGCCGAGTCCGAGAACCCGGTCCAGGGCGTCGCCCGGGCCGTGCGGACCACGATGTGGCGGATCGCCATCGTCTACGTCGGTTCGATGCTGGTCATCGTGACCCTGCTGCCGTGGAACGACCCGGCCGTCACGCAGGACGGACCGTACGCGGCCACCCTGGACCACCTGGGCATCCCCGCGGCCGGCGAGATCATGAACGTGGTCATCCTGATCGCGCTGCTGTCCGCGATGAACGCGAACATCTACGGTTCCTCCCGCATGGCCTACTCCCTCGTCTCCCGCGGCCAGGGCCCGAAGGCCCTCGGCAAGGTCACCGGCCGGGTGCCGCGCCGCGCGGTGCTCGCCTCCTCCGGCTTCGGCTTCGTCACCGTGCTCCTCTCCTACTGGTACCCGGACACCCTGTTCGCCTGGCTGCTGAACATGGTCGGCGGGGTCATCCTCGTCGTCTGGGGCTTCATCGCCGTCTCCCAGCTCGTGCTGCGCCGCCGGCTGGAGCGCGAGGCCCCCGGGAAGCTGGTCGTGCGGATGTGGGGCTTCCCCTACCTGACGTGGGTGGCGCTCGCCGGGGTGGCCGGGGTCCTGGTCCTGATGGCCCTGAACGCGGACACCCGGGTGCAGGTCCTCTTCACCGGCGGACTGGCCGTCGCCCTCGCGGCGACCGGCCGGATCCTGCAGCGCCGGGCGGCCGTCCGCACGGCGGGATAGGGCTTCCGTCCGGCGCGACACCCCCGCCGGACGGCAGGTCGGAGGCCGGGCCCGTGCGATCGCACGGGCCCGGCCTCCGGCGTTCCGGAGGACGTGACAGGAGAGGTAACCCTTACATGTCGTCCGGAATAGATACTGCTAGCGTGCAGTTGCGCATTGATTGCAATAAGCAGTTGGCACGCCGAGGGGACCGGATACACGCATGGCCATTTACACGCTTCCTGAGCTTCCTTACGACTACGCGGCGCTGGAGCCGGTGATCAACCCGCAGATCATCGAACTGCACCACGACAAGCACCACGCGGCCTACGTCGCGGGCGCCAACACCACGCTGGAACAGCTGGAGGAGGCGCGCGACAAGGAGAACTGGGGCGCGCTGAACGGCCTGGAGAAGAACCTCGCGTTCCACCTCTCCGGCCACATCCTGCACAGCATCTACTGGCACAACATGGCCAGCCCCAAGACCGGCGACGGCGGCGGCGTCCCGGACGAGAAGGACGGCCTCGGCGACCTGCCGGCCGCCATCACCGAGTCCTTCGGCTCCTTCGCCGCCTTCCGCAAGCAGCTGACCTTCGCGTCCTCCGCGACGCAGGGATCCGGCTGGGGCGTGCTCGCGTACGAGCCCATCAGCGGCCGCCTGATCGTCGAGCAGATCTACGACCACCAGGGCAACGTGGGCCAGGCCTCCGTGCCGATCCTGGTGTTCGACGCCTGGGAGCACGCCTTCTACCTTCAGTACAAGAACCAGAAGGTGGACTTCATCGAGGCCATGTGGAACGTCGTCAACTGGCAGGACGTGGCCAAGCGCTACGCCGACGCCAAGGCGAACACCCCGCTGCTGATCCCGGCCGGCACGGCCTGATCGGCGCCACCCGCCCGTCCGCCTCGTGATCGTCTTCTCACCCTTCACCGGCGGGCGTGTCCACCGGAAGGCCCCCGCGAGGACATGACTCGCGGGGGCCTTCTGCGTGCTCGGCGGGGTCGCCGACCGATCGTGCGTCCGGCCGGACGCCGGGGCGGGCTACTCGAAGGAGGGGCCCTGGGTGCGGCTGCGCTTGATCTCGTAGAAGCCCGGCGTGGAGGCGACGAGCAGAGTGCCGTCCCACAGGCGGGCGGCGGCCTCGCCGCGCGGGGTCGGGGTGACGACCGGACCGAAGAACGCGACGTCGTCGCCCTCGGCGCCGGGCACGGAGATCACCGGGGTGCCGACCTCCTGGCCGACCCGGTCGATGCCGTTGTTGTGCGAGGTGCGCAGCACCTCGTCGTACTCGTCGGAGTCGGCGTAGGCGAGCAGCTCGGCCGGGAGGCCGACCTCGTCCAGCGCCGCGGCGATGACCTCGCGGGTCGGGCCCTGCCCCTCGTTGTGGATCTTGGTACCGAGGGCGGTGTAGAGCTTGCCCGTGACCTCGGCGCCGTGCTTCTGCTGCGCCGCCACGACCACGCGCACCGGAGCCCAGCCCTTGGGGCCGAGCAGCTCGCGGTAGGTCTCGGGGAGCTCGTCGAGCTTGTTCTCGTTGAGGACGGCCAGGCTCATCACGTGCCAGCGGACCTCGACGTCGCGGACCTTCTCGACCTCGACCATCCAGCGCGACGTCATCCAGGCCCAAGGGCAGAGCGGATCGAACCAGAAGTCGACCGGGGTCTTCTCGCGCACCTGGGTGTCGGTCATGTCTCTCCTCAAGTCAGACAAAGGCAACACTGGGGACCACGTCCTCCGTCGCCAACCAGGCCGGGGCCCGGCGCATTCCCCCGTGCGAGGATTCGAGGGAAGAACGCGATCACGCACGAAGGAGTGCAGGGTGCCCGGAGAGAATCTGTCCCGCGACGAGGCCCGGGGGCGGGCCGAGCTGCTGTCCGTCGACGGCTACGAGGTGGTCCTCGACGTCCGCTCGGCGGTCGGGGAGGCCGAGCCCGCCGAGGGTCCGAGGACCTTCCGCTCCGTGACGACGGTCCGTTTCCGGTCCGCCGCCCCGGGCACCGCGACCTTCGCGGACCTGATCGCCCCCTCGGTGAACTCCGTGACCCTCAACGGGCGCGCCCTGGACCCCTCGGCCGTCTTCGACGGGTCGCGGATCGCCCTGGACGGCCTGGCCGCCGAGAACGTCCTGGTGGTGGACGCGAACTGCGCGTACAGCCGGACCGGGGAGGGCCTGCACCGGTTCGTGGACCCGGAGGACGGCGAGGTCTACCTCTACACCCAGTACGAGCCGGCGGACGCCCGGCGGGTGTACGCGAACTTCGAGCAGCCCGACCTGAAGGCGCCGTACCGCTTCGAGGTGACCGCCCCGGCGCAGTGGCAGGTGTGGAGCAACGGCGCCGAGGAGTCCCGGGAGGGCGGGGTCTGGCGGTTCGCCGAGACCGCGCCGATCTCCACGTACATCACGTGCGTGGTGGCGGGCCCGTACCACTACGTCACGGACTCCTACACGCGCGGGGACCTGACGATCCCGCTGGGCGCGATGTGCCGCAAGGGGCTGGCGAAGCACTTCGACGCGGACGACGTGTTCCTCGTGACGAAGCAGGGCTTCGACCTCTTCCACGAGATCTTCGACTACCCGTACCCCTTCGGGAAGTACGACCAGGCCTTCGTGCCCGAGTACAACCTCGGCGCCATGGAGAACCCGGGGATGGTGACCTTCCGCGAGGAATACATCTTCCGCGGGAAGGTCACGCAGGCCGCGTACGAGCGCCGTGCGAACACGATCCTGCACGAGATGGCGCACATGTGGTTCGGCGACCTGGTCACCATGAAGTGGTGGGACGACCTGTGGCTGAAGGAGTCCTTCGCGGACTTCATGGGCTCCTTCGGGCTGGTCGAGGCCACCCGCTTCGACCAGGCGTGGGTCACGTTCGCCAACAGCCGCAAGGCGTGGGCCTACCGGGCCGACCAGCTGCCGTCCACGCACCCGGTCACGGCCGACATCCGTGACCTGGAGGACGCGAAGCTGAACTTCGACGGGATCACGTACGCCAAGGGCGCCGCGGTGCTCAAGCAGCTGGTCGCGTACGTGGGGCGGGACGCCTTCCTGGAGGGCGCGCGCCGCTACTTCCGGGCCCACGCGTACGGGAACACCACCCTGGACGACCTGCTGTCGGTCCTGGCGGAGGTGTCCGGGCGGGACATGGCCGAGTGGTCGCGGGCCTGGCTGCAGACCGCGGGCGTGAACGCGCTGACCCCGGTGGTGACGTACGACGCGGGCGGGCGCGTGACCGAACTGGCGGTGCTCCAGGAGGGCGGGGAGCTCCGGCCGCACCGGGTCGCGGTCGGCCTGTACCGGCTGGAGCCGGACGGCACCCTGGTGCGGTACGCGCGGGCCGGGGTGGACGTGGTGGGCGTGCGGACCGCGGTGGCGGAGCTCGCCGGGAGCGAGCGGCCCGACCTGGTCCTGGTCAACGACGAGGACCTCACCTACTGCAAGATCCGCTTCGACGAGGGCTCGCTGGCCACGCTGCGCGCGCACCTGGGCGACCTCACGGACCCGCTCGCGCGGGCGCTGTGCTGGTCCGCGCTGTGGAACCTGACGCGCGACGGCCTGATGCCGGCGCGGGACTTCGTCGCGCTGGTGCTGGCGCACGCGGGCCGCGAGAGCGATGTCGGCGTCCTGCAGATGGTGCACGCGCAGGCTCTGACCGCGGTCACGCACTACGCGGCGCCGCAGTGGCGCGAGCAGGGCGGCCGGGAGCTGGCCGCCGGCGCGCTGCACGAACTGCGGCTGGCCGAGCCGGGGTCGGAGCACCAGCTGACCTGGGCCCGGTTCTTCGCGGCGGGCTCCGCGACCGAGGGCGACTTCCAGCTGCTGCTGGGGCTGCTCGACGGATCGGCGCGGATCGACGGCCTGGACGTGGACCAGGAGCTGCGGTGGGACTTCCTGCTGCCGCTCGCCGCGCACGGGGCGGTGGACGAGGGCGTGCTGGCCGCCGAACTGGCCCGGGACGACACCGCGTCGGGCAAGCGGCACCAGGTGCGCTGCCTGGCGGCGCGGCCGTCCCAGGCGGTCAAGGACCAGGCGTGGGCGGCGGTCGTCGAGTCGGACGGCCTGTCGAACGCGCTGGCGGAGGCGACGATCGCGGGCATGCAACAGCCCTCGCAGCGCGGGCTGCTGGCCGCTCACACCGGGCGGTACTTCGAGGTCCTCGAACGGGTGTGGGCCGAGCGGTCGATCCAGATCGGAATGGACGTGGTGAAGGGGCTCTACCCGTCGCTCCAGGACTCCGCGGAGACGGTGGACGCAACGGACGCCTGGCTGGCCGCCCACCCGTCGGCCCCGCCGGCCCTGCGGCGGCTCGTCCTGGAGTCCCGCGACGACCTGGCCCGCGCCCTGCGCGCCCAGGGCTGCGACGCGGCCGCCTCCGCCTGACGCGCGGCGGACCGGGGCCCGGGGGCGTCTCCCCCCGGGCCCCGGCCCCGGGACCTGCCCGTTCGCGGTGCAGGGCGGGCACCCCATCGGCAGTCGAACGCCCGTACTTTAGCCCCGCCTTGTCCCGGTTTGTCGACGGACGTGTAACAAGGGTTAGCGAGGCCATGGCCTGAGGGAACCTCAGCGTCATGAACCACAACGCGCCCCTCCCCCTCGCCCACCTCACCGGCACCCGCCCCCGCGTGCTGACCCTCGCCCAGCTGCGCGAGCACGGCGTCTCCGCCTCCGACGCCGCCGAGCGGCCCTGGCGGCAGCTCCTGCCGGGCGTCTTCCTGCTCCACCCGGGGCCGGCCACGAGCGAGGAGCGGCTGCACGCCGCGCTGCTGTACGCCGAGCGCCGGGGCAACGGCGAGGCCATGATCACCGGTCTGGCGGCGCTCGCGCTGTACCGGTTCTCCTCGGTGCCCGCGCTGCTGGCGCTCTCCCACATCGACGTGCTCGTGCCCGGCACCCGCCGGCTCCGCTCCACCGGGGACGTGCGGATCGTGCGGGCGCACGTCCCGCCCCGGTCGCAGGAGGTGACCGGGCTCCCGGTGGCCCCGGTCGCGCGGGCCGTGGCCGACGCCGTCGCACAGCTCGCGGACGCCGGCACCGTACGCCGCCTGCTCAGCGAGGCCGTCCGCGCCGGGCACTGCGAACCGGCCGCCGTCGTACGGGAGCTGACGGTGGCCCGGCTGCTGAACCGGCCGCACGTGGTCGACGCCGTCGAGTCGCTCCTCGCCGAGGGGCGCGCCATCGCCGAGGACCGGCTGTACCGGATCGTCCGGGGCTTCGAACTCCCCGAGCCGGTCTGGAACGTGGACCTGCGGCTGCCCGGGGGCCCGCACCTCGGCGGGGTGGACGCCTTCTGGCCCGAGCAGGGCGTGGCCCTGGAGATCGACACCCGGGCGCCGCGCCAGGGCGAGGACGAGCAGTGGTCGGAGTCCGTCCGCAAGCGGGAGACCCTGGAACGGCTCGGGATCACCGTCCTGTACGTCACCCCGCGCAAGCTCCGCGACTGGCCCGAGCAGCAGGCCGCGGTCGTCCGTACCGCACTGACGGCGGCCGCCGACGACGAGCCCGCCGCGTACCTGGTCGCGCTCCCCCGGTGAGCCGCCGGAGGCGGACGGGCCGGGGCGCGCTCGGGGCGCCCCGCCGTGACCGCCCGCGCCGGCCGGGCCCGTACGCTTGAGGGGTTGGCGAGAGCGCACGGAGGGGCAGTACATGGCGGCGGCGGACCCACGACCCCTGACCGGGGAGCCGGTCGCCCTCGACCTGCTGAACACCCGCTGGACCGCGGACGGCACCCCGCTGGACCTCTTCGCGGGAGCCGCCGGACTGACCCGCGTCGAGGGAGTCGCCGTCTGGCTGGAGAGCGCCGGCCTGGCCGACCGCTTCCGCGCCGACGCGCCGGCCCTGGTGCACCTGCTGACCGCCCGCGAGGCCTTGGCCCGGGCGGTGGCCGACCCGGCCGACGCGAGCGCGCGCGCCCTGCTCGACGCGGTCCTGGAACACGGCCGCGTCCGCATCACCCTGACCCCCGAAGGCCCGGGCGAGCGGGCCGAGTTCGCCGATCCGGCCTGGGGGCCCGCCTGGACGGCGGTGCGCGCCTACCTGGAGCTGCTGGTCTCGGCGCCCGGCCGCATCCGCACCTGCGCGGCCGAGGGCTGCGGGCTGCGCTTCCACGACACCTCGCCCGACGGCACCCGGCTCCGGTGCGCGGCGGCCGCCCGCGGACACCGGGAGGCGTGAGCCCCTCGTTCCTCCGCTTCCTCCGCTTCCTTCGCTTCCTTCGCTTCCTCCGCGCGCACGCGCGTGCGCTGGACGGGCGGAATGTGTCACACCCGGAACCGGGAGCACGCGGGCCCCGGCACTGAGGTGCGGCCGTAAAGTCTACAAATCCACTCCGCACCCCTGGTGCTTCACCCTGGTACGCCCCGGTACGCGCTTGCTGGCGCATACCGCGCGGTGGCGAGAGTCCGCCATGGCAGGTCTCGGTCAATGACATCCCTCCCCAAAGAGCTGTCACGTGCGCAAGGCTGACCGGTCATCCGGCACCGAAATCCGGACCGTATCTTTCACATACCAGGGATGCTGATGACCCTCGAATCCCCCAGCTCCATATCCGGGCCCAGACGAGCGGCCCGAATAGCCGCCGCCGCGGGCCTCGTGGCCGCGCTCTGCGCGACCGGAGCCGTGCCGGCCTTCGCGGCCGGCACCGTCGACGGCCCGCGCGCCACTCCGCAGGTCAAGTCCGCCGACCAGAAGCTCGGCTCCGCCGATGCCGAGCTGCTGCAGGAGGCCAAGTCCAAGGGTGACAAGACCGTCACCGTCATGGTCGCGACCGCCCCCGGCGAGACGAAGCAGGTCGCCCAGCAGCTCGACGGCGTCCAGGGCGCCTCGGTGGGCCAGACGTACGACAAGCTCGGCTACGTGCGCGCCACGCTGCCCACCGACAAGGCGGAGGCCGCGCTGAAGGCGGCCGCCAAGCTGTCCTCGGTGCACGGCATCGACCTGCGGCACGAGATCCAGCTCCCGGACCCGCGTCCCGACTCGGACCGCGAGACCGGCACGGTCAAGAAGAGCGCGAACGCGGCGTTCCCCGCGCCGGACAAGAACACCCCGGCGAAGAACCCGTACAACCCGTCCTTCGAGACCGGCGCGGTGGACTTCGTCAAGAAGAACCCGCAGGCCGACGGCCGCGGCGTGACCATCGGCATCATGGACTCCGGCGTCGACCTCGGCCACCCGGCGCTCCAGAAGACCACCACCGGCGAGCGCAAGATCGTCGACTGGGTCACGGCCACCGACCCGATCACGGACAACGACGGCACCTGGCGCGCGCAGATCACCCCGGTGACCGCCGCCGGCGGCTCGTTCACCGCGGGCGGCCAGAGCTGGAAGGCGCCCGAGGGCACCTTCCAGTGGAGCCGCTTCACCGAGTCGATCACCGCGAACGGCGACATGAAGGGCGACGTCAACCGGGACGGGGACACCACCGACCGGTTCGGCCTGCTCTACGACGCCACCGCCGGCACCGTCCGCGTCGACACCGACCAGGACGGCGACTTCACGAACAACGAGCCGATGAAGCCGTACAAGGACGGCTACCAGATCGGCTACTTCGGCACGGACAACCCGGCGACCGAGGTCGCCGAGCGGATCCCGTTCGTGATCGAGATCCGCAAGGACGTCCCGATGGACCCGCTGGGCGGTGACTGGATCGGCAAGAAGGCCGACTTCGTCAACGTCGGCATCATCGAGTCGGAGCACGGCACGCACGTCGCCGGCATCACGGCCGCCAACAGCCTCTTCGGCGGCAAGATGAACGGCGAGGCGCCCGGCGCCAAGCTGGTCTCCTCGCGCGCCTGCTCCTGGTCCGGCGGCTGCACCAACATCGCGCTGACCGAGGGCATGATCGACCTCGTCGTCAACCGCGGCGTGGACATCGTCAACATGTCCATCGGTGGTCTCCCGGCGCTGAACGACGGCAACAACGCCCGTTCGGAGCTCTACAAGAACCTCATCGACACCTACGGTGTCCAGCTCGTCATCTCGGCGGGCAACGAGGGTCCCGGCGTCAACACCATCGGCGACCCCGGTCTCGCGGACAAGGTCATCTCCGTGGGCGCGGCGGTCTCCAAGGACACCTGGGCCGCCAACTACGGCTCCGCCGTGGCCAAGAAGTACAACATGTTCCCCTTCTCCTCCCGCGGTCCGCGTGAGGACGGCGGCTTCACGCCGACCATCACCGCGCCCGGCGCGGCCATCAACACCATCCAGACCTGGCTGCCGGGTGCCCCCGTCGCCGAGGCGGGCTACACCCTGCCGGCCGGTTACGGCATGCTCCAGGGCACCTCGATGTCCTCGCCGCAGGCTGCGGGCGCCAGCGCCCTGCTGATCTCGGCCGCGAAGCAGCAGAACATCAAGCTGACGCCGGCCTCCCTGCGGGTCGCGCTCACCAGCTCGGCCAAGAAGATCGCCGACGTCCCGGCGCACGCCCAGGGCTCGGGTCTGATCGACGTCCTCGGCGCGTGGGAGTCCATCCAGCGCGACGCGAAGGCCAACGAGTTCACCGTCAAGGCGCCGGTCGACACCGCGATCGACCAGTTCCTGAAGACCCCGGGCTTCGGCACCGGCGTGTACGACCGCGAGGGCGGCCTGAAGGTCGGCCAGAAGAAGGTCTACGACGTCGTCGTCACCCGCACCACGGGCGTCAAGTACGGCACCCGGCACGACCTGACCTGGCGCAACAACGACGGGACCTTCAAGGTCATCGGCGGCTACGACTACGTCACGCTGCCGCTGAACAAGCCCGTCACCATCAAGGTCGAGGCCAAGGCCACGTCGGCCGGCGTGCACAGCGGCATCCTGCAGCTGGACGACGCGACGACCGAGGGCATCGACAAGCAGATCCTGACGACGGTCGTCGCCGCGACCCCGCTGGCGAAGCCGTCGTTCAAGCTGTCGGACACCTCCTCGGTGCAGCGCAACAGCCACAAGTCCTACTTCGTCACCGTGCCGCCGGGCGCCAAGACCCTGGAGGTCGCCCTCGGCGGTCTGCAGCCGGGCAGCCAGACCCGCTTCATCTCGATCCACCCGTACGGTCTGGGCGTCGAGGACAGCGCGACCACCCAGTGCTACCCGAACTACAACAACCCGGCGAACACCTGCCGCCCCGACCTGCGTTCCTACACCGACCCGCAGCCGGGCGTGTGGGAGATCGAGGTCGAGTCGCGCCGTACGTCGCCGCTGCTGGACAACCCGTACAAGCTCGACGTCTCCGTGCTCGGCGCGGCCTTCGACCCCGCGGTCAAGGTCCTGCCCGAGGTCAAGCTGGGCACCCCGGCTCCGGTCCAGTGGACCGTCAAGAACGAGGCCGCGGCCATCGCGGGCGGCAAGCTCAAGGGCGGCCCGCTCGGCTCCGCGAAGGTCGCCAAGCCGACCATCGCCACCGGTGAGACGCACACCACCGAGGTCACGATCGGCGCGGGCGTGTCCCGCCTCGACATCGCGATCGGCAAGACGTCCGACACGGGCGCCGACCTCGACCTCGACGTGTACAAGGACGGCGTCAAGGTCGGCACCTCCGCCGACGGCGACTCCGAGGAGGCCGTGAGCCTGGTCAACCCGGCCGCGGGCACCTACACCATCGAGGTGCTGGGCTACGCGATCCCGTCCGGCTCCACCACGTACGACTACCGCGACGTGTTCTTCTCGGCCGCTCTGGGCTCCGTCCAGGTCGACGAGGCCGCCGCGGTGAACCTCGCCACCGGCGCCACGGCGCAGGTCTCGGCGAACGTCCTGGTCTCCAGCGCGGCCCCCGAGGGCCGTCAGTTCTTCGGCCAGGTCCAGCTGCTCAACGCCGGTGGCACCGCCGCCGGCACCGGCAGCGTGCAGATCGAGAAGGTCCTCCCGTAACCCGGTAGGCACCTGACAGGCCCGAGGGGGCGGCGCTCCGACGAGCGCCGCCCCCTCGTGTTTCCCCCGGGGCCGGTCGCCCGGACCCCCCTGGTGCCCCGCGGGCGGTCAGCCCCTCAGGGAGCTCAGGTCCTGGGCGTAGGTGCCGACCGCGTGGGCGATCACGTCCAGGTTGGTGTCGAACGCCTTCAGGTCCACGTTCTTCAGGGTGTCCCCCGCGCCGTGGTAGTTCGGGTCGTACGGGGCCCCGGCCGTGCCGCCGTACCGCTTGGCCTGCTCGGCCGTCTTGATGCCCTCGGCGCCCGTGAAGGTGCCGCCCGCCGGGATGCCGTTCGCGATGAACGGGCCGTAGTCGGAGCGGCCGTCGAAGTCGCTGCCCTCGTGGGGCTTGCGCTTCTTGTCGAGGAAGCCGTTGATCAGCGCCTCGATCTGCGCGGAGCCCGCCGGCCCCGCCCCCGCGCCGGTCTTGTCGGAGTCGTCGCCGTCGTAGACGAACTGCACCGGGTTCGGCGAGGCGATCATGTCGAAGTTCAGGTAGAGGGCGATGTCCTTCTTCTGCCGCGCGGACAGCTGCGCCACGTAGTGCTCGGAGCCGAGCAGGCCCAGCTCCTCCGCCGACCACCAGGCGAAGCGGACCTTGTTCGCGGGGCCCTTCCCCTTCTTGTTGGCACCCTCGTCCGCGAGCTTCAGCGCGACCTCCAGCAGACCGGCCGAGCCGGAGCCGTTGTCGTTGATGCCCGGGCCCTCGGGGACCGAGTCCAGGTGGGCGCCGACGGTCACCACGCGGTCGGAGCGGCCGCCCCTGGTCTCGGCGACGACGTTGCGGGTGGTCTTCTTCACGTGCTCCTGGTCCAGGTCCAGGCGTACCCGCACCTCCCCCGCGGCGGCGGCCGCGGTCAGCGCCTCCCCGTCGGCCAGCGTGATGCCCGCGCTGGGGATCAGCCCCTCGGCCGGGGAGGAGAACCCGCCGCGCACCGGGGTGGTGCCGCTGTGGTTGTAGACGACGACGCCGAGCGCACCGGCCTCGGCGGCCGCCTTCTGCTTCTCCACGAACGTGCAGGAGCCGCGCTTGACCAGGGCGATCTTCCCGGTGAAGGTGCCGGACGCGTAGTCGTCGGCGGTGCAGCCCGGGGTCTCGTCGACCCGGGCGAGGGCGAGCGGGGCGGTCAGGCCGCCGGCCGGGGTGGACGGGGTGAAGGTGAAGGCGGCGGTCGCCAGCTCCCGGCCGCCCGCGCCGAGGACGGTGGTCCGCTCCGTCTTCGTGTGCGCCTCGTGGATGTCGAAGTCCTGGTAGGAGACGGCGTACCCGGCCTTCTTCAGCGCGTCGTGGACGTACGCGGCGGAGGCCGCGTGGCCGGGCGTGCCCGCGGCGCGGTTGCCGCCGTTGGCGTCGGCGATCCGCTGGAACGCCGCGAGGTGGCGGTGGGCCCCGCGCGCGGTGACCTCCTCCACCAGTTCCCTGGCGAGCCTGCCCTCGCGCTGGCCGTGGGCGGCCGCCGGTGCGGCGGTGAGCAGGACGGGTGCGGCGACGGCGGCGGCCGCGAGGGCGGCGAGCGCCGGTATGGAGCGGCGGCGGTGGCGGATGGCGCGCACGGTGGATCTCCCCGGGTCGGATGGTGCGGAGGTGTCGGTCTGCGGTCTGCCGTGTCCGGATAACGGTCACGGCAGATCGGACGCTAACCAGCTCCGACCAGGCAAAACGGACGGTCGGAGGGCCTGCAACAGGGCCGCCACGGAGACGTCACACGGGTTCACATTCCGGACACCGTCCGTTCCTCGGACAATGGATTGGACAAGGCTCGTGGGGTCGAACGCATGATGGCTCCACGCGCGCCCGCGTCGTACGTACCAGAGGAGTCACCGTGAGGGTCGGAATCGTCGGAGCCACCGGACAGGTCGGCGGAGTCATGCGCGGCATCCTCGCCGAGCGGAAGTTCCCGGTGGACGAGCTGCGGCTGTTCGCGTCGGCCCGCTCCGCGGGGTCCGTCCTGGAGTGGGAGGGCCGGGAGATCACCATCGAGGACGCGTCCACGGCCGACTACTCGGGCCTGGACATCGTGCTGTTCTCCGCCGGCGGCGCCACCTCCAAGGCCCTCGCCGAGAAGGTCGCCTCGCAGGGCGCCGTCGTGATCGACAACTCCTCGGCCTGGCGCAGGGACCCCGAGGTGCCCCTCGTCGTCTCCGAGGTCAACCCGCACGCGATCAGGAACCGCCCCAAGGGCATCATCGCGAACCCGAACTGCACCACCATGGCCGCGATGCCGGTGCTGCGCCCGCTGCACGACGAGGCCGGTCTGACCGCGCTGATCGCCACCACCTACCAGGCCGTGTCCGGCTCGGGCGTGGCCGGCGTCGCCGAGCTCGACGGCCAGGTCAAGGCCGTGGCGGGCGAGGCCACCGCGCTGGTGCACGACGGCGAGGCCGTGGCCTTCCCCGAGCCGGGCGTCTACAAGCGGCCCATCGCCTTCAACGTGCTGCCCCTGGCGGGCTCGATCGTGGACGACGGCTCGTTCGAGACCGACGAGGAGCAGAAGCTCCGCAACGAGTCCCGCAAGATCCTGGAGATCCCGGAGCTCAAGGTCTCCGGCACCTGTGTGCGCGTGCCGGTCTTCTCCGGCCACTCGCTCCAGGTCAACGTCCGCTTCGAGCGCCCGCTCGGCGTCGAGCGCGCCTACGAGCTGCTGAAGGACGCCCCGGGCGTCGAGCTCTCGGAGATCCCGACCCCGCTCCAGGCGGCCGGCAAGGACGCCTCGTACGTGGGCCGCATCCGGCTCGACGAGACGGCGGAGAACGGCCTCGCGCTGTTCCTCTCGAACGACAACCTCCGCAAGGGCGCGGCCCTGAACGCGGTGCAGATCGCCGAGCTGGTCGCCGAGGAGCTGCGCGGCTGATCCCGCGACGGCGTACGGGAAGGGGCGGGCCGGTTCGTCGGGGTCACGGCGCCGGTCCTCCCCGTCCCGACCGTCCGAAGCCGGCGGAAACCGGACGTCGCGTTCGCCCGTGGATTACTCGGGAGCCCCGGGCGGGGGTCCCGTGGAAGGATGGCCGGGACGTCACCATCGAAGGAGATGAACGCGTGCCAGGCACGAACCTCACCCGTGAAGAAGCCCAGCGGCGGGCCCAGCTGCTCACCGTCGACTCCTACGAGATCGAGCTCGATCTCGGCGGTGCGCAGGAGGGCGGCACCTTCCGGTCCGTGACCACGGTGCGCTTCGACGCCGCCGAGGCCGGCGCCGAGACCTTCATCGACCTGGTCGCGCCGGCCGTCCACGAGGCCGTCCTCAACGGCCACGCGCTCGACGTCGCCGCCGTCTTCCGGGACTCGCGGATCGCCCTGAAGCACCTGGCGGCCGGGACCAACGAGCTGCGCGTCGTCGCGGACTGCGCGTACACCAACACCGGTGAGGGCCTGCACCGCTTCGTCGACCCGGTCGACCAGCAGGCCTACCTGTACACCCAGTTCGAGGTGCCGGACGCGCGCCGGGTCTTCGCCAGCTTCGAGCAGCCCGACCTGAAGGCGACGTTCCGGTTCACCGTGACGGCCCCCGAGGGCTGGACGGTCATCTCGAACTCCCCGACGCCGGAGCCCAGGGACCGCGTGTGGGCCTTCGAGCCGACCCCGCGGATCTCCTCGTACATCACCGCGCTGATCGTGGGCCCGTACCACGCGGTGCACAGCTCGTACGAGGGCAAGGACGGCCAGTCCGTACCGCTCGGCATCTACTGCCGGCCCTCGCTCGCCGAGTTCCTCGACGCGGACGCGATCTTCGACGTGACCCGGCAGGGCTTCGACTGGTTCCAGGAGAAGTTCGCCTACGACTACCCGTTCGCCAAGTACGACCAGCTCTTCGTCCCGGAGTTCAACGCGGGCGCCATGGAGAACGCGGGCGCGGTCACCATCCGCGACCAGTACGTCTTCCGCTCGAAGGTGACGGACGCGGCGTACGAGGTGCGCGCCGAGACGATCCTGCACGAGCTCGCCCACATGTGGTTCGGCGACCTCGTCACGATGGAGTGGTGGAACGACCTCTGGCTGAACGAGTCGTTCGCCACCTACACCTCCATCGCCTGCCAGGCCTACGCCGAGGGCTCGAAGTGGCCGCACGCGTGGACCACGTTCGCCAACTCGATGAAGACCTGGGCGTACCGGCAGGACCAGCTGCCGTCGACGCACCCGATCATGGCCGACATCCGCGACCTGGACGACGTCCTCGTCAACTTCGACGGCATCACGTACGCCAAGGGCGCCTCGGTGCTCAAGCAGCTCGTGGCCTACGTCGGCATGGACGCCTTCTTCAAGGGCGTGCAGGGCTACTTCAAGGCGCACGCGTTCGGCAACACGCGCCTGTCCGACCTGCTGGGCTTCCTGGAGGAGACCTCGGGCCGCGACCTGACCGCCTGGTCGAAGGCGTGGCTGGAGACGGCCGGCATCAACGTCCTGCGCCCCGAGGTGGAGACGGACGAGCAGGGCGTCATCACCGCGTTCGCCGTGCGCCAGGAGGCCCCGGCGCTGCCCGCGGGCGCGAAGGGCGAGCCGGTCCTGCGTCCGCACCGGATCGCGGTCGGCCTGTACGAGCTCGTGGACGGCCGCCTCGTGCGCACCGACCGGATCGAGCTGGACATCGACGGTCCGCTGACGGCGGTGCCGGAGCTGGTGGGCCGCGCCCGCCCCACCGTCGTGCTCCTCAACGACGACGACCTGTCGTACGCCAAGGTCCGCCTGGACGAGGTCTCCCTCGCCAACGTCACCGCGCACCTCGGCGACTTCACCGAGTCGCTGCCGCGCGCGCTGTGCTGGGCCTCGGCCTGGGACATGACGCGCGACGGCGAGCTCGCCACCCGCGACTACCTCGCGCTGGTCCTCTCGGGCATCGGCAAGGAGTCGGACATCGGCGTCGTCCAGTCCCTGCACCGCCAGGTGAAGCTGGCCGTCGACCTGTACGCCGACCCGGCGTGGCGCGCGGAGGGCCTGGCGACCTGGACCGAGGCCACCCTGGAGCACCTGCGGGCGGCCGAGCCGGGCAGCGACCACCAGCTGGCGTGGGCCAGGGCCTTCGCGGCCACGGCCCGGACCGAGGGGCAGCTGACGTACCTGTCGGCCCTGCTGGACGGCGCGGCGGAGATCGAGGGCCTGGCCGTCGACACCGAGCTGCGGTGGGCCTTCCTGGAGCGCCTGGTCGTCACCGGTGTCGCGGACGAGTCCGCGATCGCCGCGGAGCTGGAGCGGGACGCGACGGCGGCCGGCGAGCGCCACGCGGCGACCGCCCGGGCCGCGCGCCCGACGGCGGAGGCCAAGGCCGCGGCGTGGGCCTCGGTGGTGGAGTCCGGCGACCTGCCGAACGCGGTGCAGGAGGCGGTGATCGGCGGCTTCGTCCAGACCGACCAGCGCAAGCTGCTGGCGCCGTACGCGGAGAAGTTCTTCGCGGCGGTCAAGGAGGTCTGGGACACCCGCAGCCACGAGATCGCGCAGCAGGTCGCGGTGGGGCTGTACCCGTCCCTCCAGGTCACGCAGGAGACCCTGGACGCGACGGACGCCTGGCTGGCCTCCGCCGAGCCGAACGCGGCCCTGCGCCGCCTGGTGTCGGAGTCGCGCGCGGGTGTCGAGCGGGCCCTGCGGGCCCAGGCGGCCGACGCCGCCGCTGCCCGGGTGTAGCGCCTGACGCCGGCGGGCCGGGGCTCCCCCGCCCGCCGGCGCCGCGGCGCCGCGCCCGGCGCCCGCCGGCGCTCACGCCCGGCCCCTACGGCTGGCCCCCGTTACGGCTGGCCGGCGGCGGCCCGGCGCAGGGCGTCGAGGACGTGGGCGAGGGCGGGGGCCGATTCGGAGCCCCGCCGGACGGCGGCGATCACGTGCCGGGCCGGCCGCTCGCGCGAGAGCACCCGCACCACGGGCCCGGACGCGCGCCCCGACACCATCCGGGGGACCAGGGCCACCCCCATGCCGGCGCCGACCATCGCCAGGATCGCCGTCCAGCCGGACGCGGAGTGCGCCTGCTCCGGGACGAAGCCGGCCGCCTCGCACGCGTTGCGGGTGATCTCCGACCAGGGGCCGCTGCCCCCGTAGATCCACGGGTCGCCGGACAGGTCCGCCAGCCGCAGGTCGGCCGCGTCCGCCAGCGGGTGGTCCGGCGGGAGCGCCACGTCGAGCGGGTCCTCCAGGAGGGTCAGCCGGGTGAAGCGGCCGTCGCGCGCGGTCGGCGCGTGGGCCGCCAGCGACAGGGCCAGGTCCACCGCTCCGGCGGACAGCAGCGCGTAGGACTCGGCGGCCTCCGCCTCCCGCACCCGGAGCTCGATCGCGGGGTGCGTGCGCCGCAGCGCCGCCACGGCCGGGACCACCAGCGCCGGCACGGCCGTGGAGAAGGCGCCGATCCGCACCTCGCCCGCGTCCCCGGCGAGGTACCCCGACAGCTCCGCCTCGGCCCGCTCCAGCTGGGCGAACACCGCCTCCGTGTGCCGCAGTACGAGGTGCGCCGCGTCGGTGAGCCGGACCCGCCGGCCGTGGGCCTCCAGCAGGGTCGCCCCCAGCTGCCGGGCGAGGTTCGTCAGCTGCTGCGAAACGGCCGAGGGCGTCATGTGCAGCGCCTCGGCCGTCGCGGTCACGGTCCCCTGTTCGGCCAGGGTCCGCAGGATCCGCAGCTTCTTGATGTCCCACTCGGTCATGGGGCCGAACCTACCGCCGGGCACCCGCGGCGCTCCCCAGTCCCACACCGCCGAGGATCAGCGCCATGCACAGCAGTTGCGCCGGGCCGGTCCGCTCTCCCAGCAGCAGCAGGCCGAGTCCCGCCACGCACACGGGCTGGAGGTAGTACACGATTCCCGCGCGGGCGGCGCCGATGGCCGCGACCGCCCGGTTCCAGGCGAAGAAGGCGACGGCCGAGGAGAACACCCCGACGTACAGCAGGGGCCCGACCGATCCGGGGGTGAGCGCGAAGCCCCCCTGGACGGTGAGCGAGACGGCGTAGGCGGGGGCCAGCATCAGCGCGCCGAGCGCGAAGGTGGTGATCAGGAAGGCGAGTCCGCCCAGCTCGGCGGGCTTGCGCCTGAGCAGGGCGCTGTACGTGGCGAAGGACAGGGCGGCGCCGAACATCCACAGGTCGCCGGCGCCGAAGTCGAACCCGAGGGAGCCGTCCCCGACCAGCAGCAGCACCCCGAGGGCGGCCACCAGCATCCCGGCGGTGCGCCGGGGGCCGAGCCGTTCGCCGCCGAGGCGGGCGTAGCAGGCCATGATGACGGGCGAGGCCGCCATGATCATGCCCATGTTGGAGGCGGAGGTGGTCAGCCCGGCCTGGTGCACGAGGGTGTTGTAGAGGGTGACGCCGAACAGCGTGGCGAGGGCGACATAACCGAAGTGCTTGCGGATCAGGGCCCGTTGGTGCCAGGCCTGCCGGGCCGCGAACGGGGCGACGGCGATGAGCGCGATGATCCAGCGCCAGAAGACGGCCTGGACGGGCGGGACGGTGTCCGCCATTCCCCGGGTGGCGACGAAGCTGCCGGACCAGACGACCGTCGCGAGCAGGGCCAGCAGGACGCCGGCGCCGAGTCCGGCGGGAGCGCCCTTCCTCCCCGTGCCGTGGGGCTGCTGCTCGGTGTGCGGGACGGTGCGGGCGCGGTCCGTGACGGCCACTGGGTGTCTCCCCCTCGGGGTTCGGTGTCGTAGGTCGTGGGACTACCGTCGCACCGGCTGATCCGTCAGGTCCATCGAAATGTTTCGATCGGTTTTTTCAGCAGAACTGAACGGTCGGGCGCTCCGCGCGACGGCGAGCTGGCCGGCGACGGTGGCGCCGAAGGCGATCGCCATGCCCACGAGCTGTACGGGCGACAGCGCCTGCCCGAGCGCCGCCCACCCGATCACGGCGGCGGTGAGCGGGGAGAGGGGGCCCAGCAGGGTGACCGAGGTGACGGAGAGCCGTCCGATGCCGCGGAACCAGATCCAGTACGCGAGGCCGGTGTTGATCAGCATCATGTAGCCGTAGCCGAGGAGGGCGCCGCCGTCGAGGGCGGGCGGGGCCCCTTCGACGAGGGCGGCGACGGGGATGATGACGAGTCCGCCGGCGGTGAGCTGCCAGCCGGTCACCGCCAGCGGGCCGACGCCCTCGGGCCGCCCCCACCGCTTGGTCATGACGGTGCCCGCGGCCATGGAGACGGAGGAGACCACCCCGGCGACCACGCCCACCAGGTCGAGCCCGGCCTCGGCGGTGAGCACCACCATGCTCACGCCGAACGCGCCGACGACGGCGGCGAGCACGGTGCGCACACCGGCCCGCTCCCCGAGCAGGAGGGCGGCGAGCCCGACGACGAACAGCGGTCCGGCGGCGCCGAGCACGGCCGCGACCCCGCCGGGGAGCCGGTACGCGGAGAGGAACAGCAGCGGGAAGAAGGCGCCGATGTTGAGCGTGCCGAGCACGGCGGACTTCCACCACCACGCCCCCGTGGGCAGGGTGCGGGCCAGCGCCGTGAGCAGCAGCCCGGCGGGCAGGGCCCGCATCACCCCGGTGAACAGGGGCCGGTCGGGCGGCAGCAGTTCGGTGGCGACGGCGTACGTGGAACCCCAGGAGACGGGGGCCAGGGCGGTCAGGGCGACGGTGGCGAAGCGCTTCACGGGGGACGACTCCTCGGACGAGTAGGTCACTTGGAAGTAGCTTACTCCTAAGCTACTTTCCGTCAAGCAACTTTCTTGCGGACGAGCGAGGGAACGTCGGATACTGCGCTCATGACCGATGCCGACAAGGACGCCGTCGACGCGATCGCCGCCCAGTGGTACGCGGTGCGCCCCGACCTGGACACCGCCCCCATGGCCGTCTTCGGCCGCATCTACCGGATCGCCAAGGCGATGGGCGACGCGACGGAGCGGGCCTACCACCGCTACGGCATCTCCCGGGGCGAGTTCGACGTCGTCGCCACCCTGCGCCGGTCGGGGAGCCCGTACACGCTCTCGCCGCGCCAGCTGTCGGCCACGCTGATGCTCACCACGGGCGGCATGACCGGGCGCCTGGACAAGCTGGAGAAGGCCGGGCTGCTCTGCCGCAAGCCCGATCCGCACGACCGCCGCGGCCTCCAGGTGACGATCACCGACCGGGGTCTCGCCCTCATCGACGAGGCCGTGTCCGCCGGGCTGGAGGTGCAGGCCGACGCCCTGACCGGGCTGGAGCCCGAGGAGGTCGACCTGCTCACGGGCCTGCTCCGCAAGCTGCTGGCCGGGGTCGCGTGAGCACGACGGGGCGCCGGGGGTCCGCACCGGCTGCTTGACGCACCGGCTCCGCGGACCCCCGGCGCCCCGGAGGTCTTCTGTGCGCCGCCCCCGCGGGGGCGGCCTGGGTTCAGCTCTGGTTCTGCGGCTTGCGCGACTTGTCGCCGACCATCACGAGGCCCGCGATCACCAGGAACAGGATGATCGGCGTGGCCACGAACAGGCCCAGCGTCTGGGCAATGCTCAGGCTCGGGGCCGGGTCGTCGCCGTCGTCGCGGGTCAGCGCGAGGGCGGGAGACGTCATCAGCAGCATCATCAGCGTCGTTCCGGCCGTGACGGCGCCGGCGCGCAGAGCGTTCTTCTTGTCCACGGTGCAAACGTAGCGAACACCTAAACGGCCCGCGCGCCCGGGGGTGCCGTACGGGGTGCGCCGCCCTCCCGCACCGCGCTCAGCAGGGCGTTCGCCCGGGGCGACGCGGCCAGGTCCTCCAGGGTCAGCGGCCGCCCGGCGGCATCGGCGACCGGCAGCCGCCAATTGGGGTACTGGTCCCAGGTCCCCGGCAGGTTCTGCGGCCGCCGGTCCCCCACCGCGTCCGGCAGCCAGACCCCGACCATCCGGGCCGGGGTGCGCAGCAGGAAGGCGTACAGGGCCTGTACGGCGGCCTCCTCGTCCTTGGTCTCCAGGCCGAGGCCGTCCAGCAGCTCCAGCCACTCGGCGGTGTCGGCGGCGTCCTCGGCCCGTTCCAGCGCCACCGGGCGGGTGAGCAGGCCCAGCCGGTCGCGCAGTTCCACGTGGGCCCCTGCCAGCTTCGCGGCGGAGGGCGGCAGGTCGTGCGTGGTGGCGGTGGCCAGGCAGTCGGCCCGCCAGGCCCCGGGGGCCAGCGGCTCGCCCGTGCCCGCCCAGTCCCGCTCGAACCAGAGCACCGAGGTGCCCAGCACCCCGCGCCGGGCCAGCGCCTGACGGACCCCCGGCTCCACCGTCCCGAGGTCCTCGCCGATGACCAGTGCCCCGGCCCGGTGGGCCTCCAGGACCAGGACGGCGAGCATGGCCTCGCCGTCGTACGTGACGTACGTGCCCTCGGCGGCCGGGGTGCCCTCCGGGATCCACCACAGCCGGAACAGCCCCATCACGTGGTCGATGCGCAGCGCGCCCGCGTACCGGAAGACCCCGCGGAGCAGGCTGCGCAGCGGCGCGAACCCCGCCTCGGCCAGCCGGTCCGGGCGCCACGGCGGCAGCCCCCAGTCCTGGCCGCGCGCGTTGAACGCGTCCGGCGGCGCCCCCACCGAGACGTGCCGGGCGTGGAAGGGCCCCGTGAGCGCGTCGGAGCCGTCGGGATGCACCCCCACCGCGAGGTCGTGCACGATGCCGACGGACATGCCGGCCGCGCGGGCGGCCTCCTGGGCGGCGGCGAGCTGGGTGTCCGTCAGCCACACCAGCCAGCGGTGGAAGTCCCCGCGCTCGCGGGGCTCCTCCCCGGCCGCGGAGGCGCACCAGGCGGCGTGCCGGTCCAGCGCGGGCCCCTGATCGGCGCGGAACCGGGCGTAGGCGGCCGCGCGTTCCGGGGTGCGCGGGACGGCGTACAGCAGCTCCAGGGCCCGGCGCTTGAGCGCCCAGACGGCGTCCCGGTCGATCAGGGCGCCCTTCTCCAGCACCTGGCGGCGCAATTCGCCGCCGCGGGCGGCGAGTTCGCCGAGCTCCCCGCGGTCGGGGCAGTCGGCGTACTCGGGGACGTCCTCGATCCGCAGGTGGACCGGGTCGGGGAAGCGGCGCGACGACGGGCGGTACGGGGACGGGTCGGTCGGCGTGCCCGGGACGGCCGCGTGCAGCGGGTTGACCTGGACGAAGCCGGCGCCGTGCACCTCGGCGGCCCAGCGGGCCAGCGCGGCGAGGTCGCCGAGGTCGCCCATGCCCCAGGACCGTTCGGAGAGCAGCGAGTAGAGCTGGACGAGCAGCCCGTGGGTCCGCTCGGGCGGCGCCGGGGCCCGGTCGGGGGCGAGGATCAGGGTGGCTTCGGCGGTGCGGCCGTCCGGCAGGGTGGCGGTGATGCGGTGGACGCCCAGCGGCAGTCCGCCGGGCAGCGCTCCGCCGGGCCCGGTCTCCCAGACCGCGGCCGGGGCGGCGCCCGCGCTCTCCGGGACGACGGGCGCGGCGCCCTCCCCGGCACCCTCCCCGTCCCTCGCCCCGGCGGTGTCCGCCGGGCCCTCCGGGTCCGCAGCCAGGCTGATGCGGGTGCCGTGCGGCAGGGCGGCCAGCGCGGCCGGCGGCGGCTCCCCCGCCCAGCCGACCACGACGGGCGGCAACAGCCGCGCCGCGCGCAGCCCTTCGGCCCGCGCCAGCTCCGCCCGGACCTCGTCCGGGGTGTCGGTGCGCACCCCGTTCAGTCCGAGCACCGCGGCCACCGTGGCCGGCGGGACCGCGACGGTGGTGTCCGCGGCGGGCTGGTAGGTGGTGGCGATGCCGTGCAGGGCCGCGAGCCGGGACAGGTCGTCCATCTACGGGCACTCCTTCGTGCGTGAGGGCGGGTCAGAAGGGTGGTGCAGAAGGCGCCGGAAAGGTGGGGGCATCGCCGGGGAACACCGCAGCCATACCCATTCGAAGGCGTCGCATTCGTGGCGTATCCCGGTCAGACCGCCCCCGTGCATTGACACTGCGCCCGCACGGGTGGTGGGCTCGGGCGCGTTCGTACGAGCGGGGGACGTCTCGCGACGGGGAGGTTCTGTGCAGCTCAGGGGCAGGAAGCGGGCGACCGCCGCCGCGGTGGCCGTGATCGGGACGCTGCTGGGCGGCGCCGGGGCGGCCGCGCCGCCCGCGGCCCTGGTGGCGGCGGGCGCGCCGGCGGGTCCGCCCGGCGAACCGGCCCCCGCGGCGGGCCGGGGCGCCGCCGTCGCGCCCGCCAACGCAGCCGCCGGCGCGCCCGGCAACGCCGCGCCCGCCACCGTCGCCGACCCCGGCGCGGAGGCCGTGCGCGCGGCCGCCGAGGGGCCCGCCGTGTGGCCGCGGCCGCAGTCCATGACCGCGGATCCGGCGCGTGCGGTGCCGTTGGGCGCGGAGGCCGTGCTGGTGGCCCCGGCCGACGCGGATCCGTACGCCGTCCAGGTCGTGCGGGACGCCCTGCGCCGGGCCGGCGTACGGACGCTGCACGAACGCGCCCCGGGGGCCGCGCTGCCCGGGCACGGCGCCGTCGTACGGCTCCAGGGCCGGGGTGCCGAGGAGGCGCTGCGGGAGCTGGGCGCGGCGGAGGCGGGCGACCTGCCGGACGGCGGCTACCGGCTCGCCGTGGGACGGTCCGGGGGCCGGGACACGGTCGCGCTGGCCGGGGTGGGCGCCGACGGGCTGTTCCACGCGGCCCAGACGCTGCGGCAGTTGCTGGAAGCGGGCGGCCCGGCGGTGCCGGGGGTCCGGGTCCGGGACTGGCCGGCGGCTCCCGTGCGCGGGATCACCGAGGGCTTCTTCGGGAAGCCGTGGACGCGGGAACAGCGGCTCTCCCAGGTGGACTTCATGGGCCGCACCAAGCAGAACCGGCTGCTGATCGCCCCAGGCGACGACGCCCACCGCACGACGGACTGGCGCGAGGAGTACCCGCACGAGCAGCGGGAGGAGTTCCGCGCCCTGGCCGAACGGGCCCGCGCGCAGCACGTCGTACTGGGCTGGGCGGTCACCCCCGGCCAGTCGATGTGCCTCTCGTCGGCGGCCGACCGGGCGGCGCTCGCGCGCAAGGCGGACGCGATGTGGGAGCTGGGCTTCCGGGCGTTCCAGGTGCAGTTCCAGGACGTCAGCTACACCGAGTGGGGCTGCGCGGCGGACCGCGAGCGGTACGGGAAGGGCCCCGCGGCGGCCGCGCGGGCGCACGCGGAGGTCGCCAACGGCCTGGCGGAGCACCTGGCGGCGCGGCACCCGGGCTCGGCGCCGCTGTCCCTGCTGCCCACCGAGTACTACCAGGCGGGCGCCACCGCCTACCGCACGGCGCTGGCGGGGGCCCTCGACCGGCGGGTGGAGGTGGCCTGGACGGGCGTGGGCGTGGTGCCCCGCACGATCACGGGCCGGGACCTGGCCGGGGCCCGCTCGGCGCTCGGCCACCCGCTGGTCACCATGGACAACTACCCGGTGAACGACTGGGATCCGGCCCGGGTCTTCCTCGGCCCCTACGCGGGCCGCGAGCCGGTGGTGGCGGGCGGGTCGGCCGCACTGCTGGCCAACGCCATGCCGCAGGGCGCCCTGTCGCGCATCCCGCTCTTCACGGCGGCGGACTTCGCGTGGAACCCGCGCGGCTACCGGGCCGCGGAGTCCTGGGCGGCCGCGGTCCGCGAGCTGGCGGGTCCCGATCCGCGCAGCCGCGAGGCGGTGGCCGCGCTGGCCGGGAACACCGCGTCCTCGGGCCTGGGGCAGGAGGGGTCGGCGTACCTCAGGCCGCTGGTGGAGCGGTTCTGGGCGGCCCGCGCCGCGGGCGACCCGGCAGCCGGGGCGGAGCTGCGCCGTGCCTTCACGGTGTTGCGCGAGGCCCCGGCCCGGCTCCCGGCCCTGGCGGGCGAGGCGGGACCCTGGCTGGACCGGCTGGCGCGCTACGGAACGGCCGGCGAGCTGGCGGTGGACGTGCTGCAGGCGCAGGCCCGCGGTGACGGGGCCGCCGCCTGGCAGGCCTCCCGGGCCCTGGCGGACGCCCGCGCGGGCCTGGAACGGCCGGGCCCGGCCCGGGTGGACGGGGCCGTACTGGACCCGTTCCTGGCGCAGGCGGCGGCCGAGGCGGACGCCTGGACGGGCGCGGCCCGCCCGACGGGCGCCGTCACGAAGGACGCGGACAGCTGGACGGTGCGGCTGGACGGGGCGCGCCCGGTCGCGGCCGTGACGGTGATGACGGACCCGCTCCCGGCGGGCCTGCGGGGCGCGGCGGTGGAGGCCCACGTACCGGGCGAGGGCTGGCGCAAGGTCGGCGACGCCGCGGCTTCGGGCTGGACCCAGGTGGACACGGCGGGCCTGCGGGCCGACGCCGTACGCCTCTCCTGGGCCGGGCCGGCCCCGGCGGTGCACCGGGTGGTCCCGTGGTTCGGGGACGGCCCGCAGGCCCGCTTCGAGCTCGGCGGCGGGGCGGTGGTGGACGCGGAGATCGGCGGCGCCCCGCAGCGGGTCACGGCGGAGCTGTCGGCGCTGGGACCCGGCGAGGTCCGGGGCCCGCTCGCGGCGCGGCCCCCGGAGGGCATCGGGGTGCGCCTCCCGCAGGGCGCGGTGGCCCCGCGCGGCGGCCGGGTGTCGATCCCGCTGGAGGTCTCGGTGGCGCCCGGGACCCCGCCCGGCAGCCACCTGGTCCCGGTGACCTTCGGCGGGGAGACCCGCACCCTGACCGTCCGGGCCGTGGCCCGGACCGGCGGACCGGACCTGCTGCGCGGTGCGCGGGCGGTCTCCTCGGCCGACGAGACCCCGGACTTCCCGGCCGCGGCGGCCGTGGACGGCTCCCCCGCCACCCGCTGGTCCTCGCCGGCGGCCGACGGCGCGTGGTGGCGGGCGGAGCTGGCGGCCCCGGCCCGGGTGGGCCGGGTGGAGCTGCACTGGCAGGAGGCCCATCCCGCGTCCTACCGCGTCGAGACCTCCGCGGACGGCGTCACCTGGCGGCCGGCCGCGGCCGTGGCGGACTCGCGCGGCGGGGCGGAGACCCTGCGCGTGGACGCGCCGGGCACCCGCTTCCTGCGCGTCACGTGCGACACCCGGGCGACGCGGTTCGGGTGCAGCCTCTGGTCGGCGGAGGCCTACGCGGTCCAGCCCTGAGCGGCGCGGCCCTCCGCGCCCGGGGAGCGGCTACGACGCCGCGGCCCCGACGCCGATGCCGATGCGCTCCAGCGCGTCCTCGGCCCCGTACGGCTGGAGGTACGGCATCCACCGGGGGTCCCGGTGGCCGGTGCCGATGATCCGCCAGGCCAGGCCGGAGGGCGGGGCGGGCTGGTGGCGCAGCCGCCAGCCGAGCTCCAGCAGGTGCCGGTCGGCCTTGACGTGGTTGCAGCGGCGGCACGCGGCGACGACGTTGTCCCAGGCGTGCCGGCCGCCCCGGCTGCGCGGGATGACGTGGTCGACGCTGGTGGCGACGGCCCCGCAGTACATGCAGCGGCCGCCGTCGCGGGCGAACAGGGCGCGCCGGGTGAGCGGGACGGGCCCCCGGTAGGGCACGCGGACGAAGCGCTTGAGCCGGACCACGCTGGGAGCGGGGACGGCTCGCGTCGCGCTGTGCAGGAAGGCGCCGGATTCTTCCAGGGAGACCGCTTTGTTCTCCAGGACGAGGACGAGCGCGCGACGGAGCGGTACGACGCCGAGGGGCTCGTACGACGCGTTGAGGACCAGGACGTGCGGCACGGACTGCCTCCTTGTACGCCGGCGGCGCGTGGCTCGCGCCGGGACGATCTGCTCTCCAGTCTCTCCTTATGGCTGGTCGAAGCGCCACCACGCGCCCGTAACGGGTCCGGGGTGTTTTCAACCACACCCCGGCCCGTCCCCGGGTGAGCCTGGTCTCTCCCCCGGGCACCGGACGGGGCCGCGGGTAATGCCCCGTTAGTGTGGTTGGTCTGCCCGCACAACCGCCGCCGGATTCCGTCGGGGGCACCCCCGGCGGGCAGGCCGCGATACCTGGAGGTTCCCGCCGTGCCCTGGCCCGCCGCCCTGCTGCCGCTCGCAGCCGACACCCCGGACGCGTCCACGACGCTCAAGGAGACGCACGAGAGCGTCACCGAGGCCGCGAGCTTCATCGAGGAGAACTGGGCCGACTGGCTGTACCTGGGCCTGAAGATCCTGCTGATCATCGTGATCGCGGGGGCCCTGCGGTCGGTGGTCCGCAAGTCGCTCACCAAGCTGATAACGCGGATGAACCGCGGCGCCGAGGCCATGGAGGGCATGGCCCTGGGCGGCCTGCTGGTCAACGCCGAGCGGCGGCGCCAGCGTTCCGAGGCGATCGGCTCGGTGCTGCGCTCGGTGGCCTCGTTCCTGATCCTCGGCACCGCCGGGCTGATGGTGCTCGGAGCGCTCGACATCAACCTGGGGCCGCTGCTGGCGAGTGCCGGTGTGGCCGGTGTGGCGATCGGTTTCGGCGCCCGGAACCTGGTGACGGACTTCCTCTCCGGCGTGTTCATGATCCTGGAGGACCAGTACGGCGTCGGGGACAAGATCGACGCGGGAGTGGCCTCCGGCGAGGTCATCGAGGTCGGACTGCGCGTGACCAAGCTCCGCGGGGACAACGGCGAGATCTGGTACGTGCGCAACGGCGAGATCAAGCGGATCGGCAACCTGAGCCAGGGTTGGGCGACCGCGACGGTCGACGTCCAGGTCAAGCCGACGGAGAACCTGCCGCGGATCCGCGAGGTGGTCCAGGAGGTCGCCGACTGCCTGGCGAAGGAGTCGCCGTGGGACGAGCGCCTGTGGGGCCCGGTGGAGGTGCTGGGTCTGGACGAGGTGCTGCTCGCGTCGATGACCGTGAAGGTGTCGGCCAAGACGATGCCGGGCCAGCAGTTCGCGGTGGAGCGCGAGCTGCGCTGGCGCATCAAGGAGGCCTTCGACGCCGCGGGCATCCGCATCGTGGGCGGACTGCCGGACGGAGACGAGGAGGACGCCCCGGTGGACCCGTCGGCCGGGACGGCCGCGCCCTCGGCGCTGGCGAACCCGACGTCGCCGCAGTCGCTGGCCACCGCCCCGATACCGCCGCAGAGCGCGTCCGGCGCCCCGAGGATCACCAAGTAGGACCGCGCGGGGAATCCGCCCGCCGGGTCCCCCGCCCCCGCTTTCCGCCGCCCCGCAGGCCATTCCTGCGGGGCGGCGGCATTGACAGGGGTCGAACTGCGATAGGAAACTTACCTAACAGTTCATCTCGGTGAGGGAGAGACCCCGACATGCCCGCCGCCACGCCCGGAACGCCCAGCCTCCTGCGCGCCATGAACGACCGGGCCGCCCTCGACCTCCTGCTGGCGCACGGCCCGCTCTCCCGCACCCGGATCGGACATCTGACGGGGCTGTCCAAGCCCACCGCCTCCCAGCTGCTGGCCCGCCTGGAGGCCGCCGGGCTCGTCGTCGCCACCGGTACCGACGGCGGCCGCCCGGGACCCAGCGCCCAGCTGTACGCCGTCAACCCCCGGGCGGCGTACGTGGGTGGGCTGGACGTCACCCCGGAGCGCGTGCTGGCGGCCGTCGCCGACCTCACCGGCACGGTGACCGGCACCCACGAAGTCCCGTACGCCGAGGGCGCCGAAGCCGTCGACCAGGTCTGCGAGGCCCTCGGCGGCGCCGTCAAGGCCGCCGGGCTGCACCGCTCCGACCTGCACCGGGTGGTCATCGCCACCCCCGGCGCCTTCGACCCGCAGACGGGCCGGCTCCGTTACGCCAGCCACCTCCCCGGCTGGCACTCCCCCACTCTCCTCGACGACCTCGCGGCGGCCCTGCCGATGCCCGTCGAGTACGAGAACGACGTCAACCTCGCCGCGGTCGCCGAGCAGCGCCTCGGCGCCGCCCGCGGCCACGAGGACTTCGTCCTGCTGTGGAACGAGGAGGGGCTCGGCGCCGCCCTGGTGCTCGGCGGCCGGCTGCACCGCGGCTGGACCGGCGGCGCCGGCGAGGTGGGCTTCCTGCCCGTACCCGGCCACCCGCTGGTCCGCCAGGTCACCCGGGCCAACTCCGGCGGCTTCCAGGAACTGGCCGGCTTCCAGGCGCTGCCCCGGCTGGCCGCGGAGCTCGGCGTCGAGGTGCCGCCCGGACCCGCGCCCGGCGGCCCGTACGCCCCGCAGGTCGGCGCGGCCGTCGCGCTGCTCGCCCGGGCCGCGGAGACCCCCGAAGGGCCGCACCTGGCCTTCCTCCAGGCCTACGCCACCGGTCTGGCCACCGGTCTGGCCTCGCTGGTCGCCGTACTGGACCCGGAGATCGTGGTCCTGTCCGGAGCGGTGATCACCGCCGGCGGGGAACCGCTGCGCGGCCTGCTGGAGGCCGAGCTCGCCGAACTGGCCCCCTCCCGGCCCCGCCTGGTCGCCGGCCAGGTGCGCGAACGGCCGGTGCTGCACGGCGCGCTGGAGAGCGCGCTGGCGGCCACCCGCGACGCGGTGTTCGACACCTCCCGCTGACCGGACCGGCCGGCGGCCGCGGTCGCCGGCCGCCCACCGCCTACCGCCGGCCGCCGACCCGAAGACCTCCCCGAACCCTCCCCCGAAGGCCCACCCGCACCTCCCCTGGCACCCCTCCCGGAAGTTCCTCCCGCAGAGAGCGAGCACCGCCATGCCCAGAACCGGACGCCTGACCGGCGCGGCCACCCTCCTCGCCGCCATATCCGTACTCGCCACGGCCTGTACGGGCCAGAGCGGGAACGCGGCCGCCGACGATCCGACGAAGGACGTCACCCTTTCCTTCTGGCACGGCTGGTCCGCGCCGAGCGAGGTCAAGGCGATCGAGGAGAACATCGCGCGGTTCGAGAAGGCGCACCCGAACATCAAGGTCAAGGTCACCGGCAACATGACCGACGACAAGATCAACCAGGCGCTGCGGGCGGGCGGGAACGGCGCCCCCGACGTGGTCTCCTCCTTCACCACCGACAGCGTCGGCAAGTTCTGCAACTCCCGCGCCTTCGCCGACCTGAACCCCTTCCTGGAGAAGTCCGGGATCGACAAGACGAAGGTCTTCCCCAAGACCCTGCTGGAGTACACCCAGTTCAACGGCAACCAGTGCACGCTGCCGCTGCTGAACGACGCGTACGGGCTCGTCTACAACAAGACCGCCTTCGCCGCCGCCGGCATCACCGAACCGCCCAAGACGTGGAGCCGGTTCACCGAGGTCGCGCAGAAGCTGACCAAGCCCAAGGGCGACTCGTACGAGCAGGTCGGCCTGATGCCCACCTTCCACGGGTACGAGACGAAGCCGACCCGCCTCGCCGCCCAGTGGGGCGCCACGTACTTCGGCGCCGACGGGAAGGCGGGCCTGTCCAAGGACCCGGCCTTCGCGCAGATGCTCACCGCGCAGAAGGACCTGGTCGAGAAGCTCGGCGGGTACGAGAAGCTGGAGAGGTTCCGCACCACCTTCGGCGACGAGTGGAGCGCCGAACACCCCTTCCACCGCGGCCAGGTCGCCATGCAGATCGACGGCGAGTGGCGGGCCGCGATGGCCAAGGACGCGGGGGTCGGCTTCGAGATCGGCACCGCGCCGCTGCCGGTGCCCGATGACCGGGCCGCCGACTACGGCAAGGGCTACCTCTCCGGCACGATCATGGGCATCGCCTCGGTGAGCACGAAGCAGAACGCCGCCTGGGAGCTGGTCAAGTACATGACCACCGACACCGAGGCGGTGGTGGCCTTCGCCAACGCCATCCACAACGTGCCGTCCACCCTGGCGGCGCTGGACTCCCCCGACCTCCAGCTGACGCCTGAGTTCAAGACCTTCGTCGACATCGCCCGGCACCCGAAGTCCAGCACCACCCCCGCCCAGGCCGACGGCGGCACCTACCAGCTGACCTTCGAGGACTTCGCGTACGGGGTCGAGAAGGGCGCCGTCGCCGACATCACGGCCGGCCTCGCCAAGGTCGACCAGCAGATCGACACGGACATCGCGAAGGCGAAGTAGCCCGATGACCTCCGCCGCCGCACGCACCGCGGCCCCCACCGCCCCTGACGGGGCCCCCGACACGGCCGCGGACGGCGGCGCCGGCGGCGCGGCCGCCCGCGCCGTCCGCGCCGCGCGGACGAGGCGCCGGCGGTCCGCCCTGCGGACCGCGGCCTTCATGTCCCCCTGGCTGATCGGGTTCGCGGTCTTCTTCGCCTACCCGCTCCTGTCCACCGTGTACTTCTCCTTCACCAAGTACGACGGCTTCCGGCCGCCCGTCTTCAACGGGCTCGACAACTGGTCCTACGTCTTCACCGACTCGCCCGCCTTCTGGCCGGCGATGCGCAACACCCTGTGGCTCGTCGTGGTGATGGTCGGCTGCCGCGTCGCCTTCGGACTCGGCATCGGCCTGCTCATCACGAAGATCAAGACCGGCACCGGGGTCTTCCGGACCCTCTTCTACCTGCCCTACCTGGCCCCGCCGGTCGCCGCCACGCTGGCCTTCGTCTTCCTGCTCAACCCCGGCACCGGCCCCGTCAACACCCTGCTGGACTCGGTCGGACTGCCCACCCCAGGCTGGTTCACCGACCCCGCCTGGTCCAAGCCGGCGCTCACCGCCCTCGCCCTGTGGGGCGTCGGCGACCTGATGGTCATCTTCATGGCCGCCCTGCTCGACGTGCCGAGGGAGCAGTACGAGGCCGCCGAGCTGGACGGCGCCGGAGCCTGGGCGCGCTTCCGCCACATCACCCTGCCGAACATCTCCCCGATCGTCCTGTTCGCGGTCGTCACCGGGGTCATCCAGGCGATGCAGTACTACACCCAGCCGCTCGTGGCCGGGAAGGTGGCGGCCGGGGTGATCGGCGGCTCGGGCCAGCAGTTCGAACCGGGCTACCCCGACAAGTCCACCCTGACCCTGCCCCAGCTCGTCTACAACCTCGGGTTCCAGCGCTTCGACTACGGCACCGCCTGCGTCATCGCGCTGGTCCTGTTCGCCCTGTCCATGGCCTTCACCGCGCTCCTGATGCGCCGCCGTGGCGGACTGATCGGAGCAGGTGAGTGAGCACGCGCAGCCGCAAGGCCGTCCTCCACTGGGTCGGGGTGCACTCCCTCGGCGTGGCCGCCGCCCTGTTCTTCGTCCTCCCGTTCGTCTTCCTCCTGCTGACCTCCCTGATGGGCGACCGGCAGGCCCTGACCCGCGACCTGTGGCCCGACACCTGGGAGTGGGGCAACTACGCCACGGTGTGGAACACCCCCGGCTTCCTGACCTGGTGGCGCAACACCCTGCTGTACGCCGGGCTCGGCACCCTGCTGACCGTGGTCTCCTCGGTGCCCGTGGCCTACGCCCTCGCCAAGTTCCGCTTCCGCGGACGGCGCCTGTCGCTGATGCTCGTCATCGCCATGATGATGCTGCCGCCGCAGGTGGTGGTCATCCCCATGTACCTCTTCTGGGCGAAACAGCTCGGCATGACGGGCAGCCTGTGGCCGCTGATCGTCCCGATGGCCTTCGGCGACGCCTTCTCCATCTTCCTGCTCCGCCAGTTCCTGCTGACCATCCCCGACGAGTACCTCGACGCGGCCCGCGTCGACGGCTGCGGCGAACTGCGCACCCTGCTGCGCGTCGTCCTGCCGATGGCCAGGCCCGGGATCGCGGCCGTCGCCCTGTTCCAGTTCTTCTACGCCTGGAACGACTACTTCGGCCCGCAGATCTACGCCTCGGACAACCCGGCCGCCTGGACCCTCAGCTACGGGCTGGAGTCCTTCAAGGGCGCCCACCACACCAACTGGAACCTGACCATGGCCGCGACCGTACTGGTCATGGCACCGGTGATCGTCCTCTTCTTCTTCGCCCAGAAGGCGTTCGTCGAAGGCGTCACCCTGACCGGAGTGAAAGGCTGATGACCATGAAACTCGCAGTGGTGGGCGGCGGTTCCACCTACACGCCCGAGCTGATCGACGGCTTCGCCCGGCTGCGCGACAGCCTGCCGGTCTCCGAACTGGTGCTGATCGACCCCGCCGCCGGCCGGCTGGAGCTGATCGGCGGCCTGGCCCGGCGGATCTTCGCCCGGCAGGGCCACCCCGGCAGGATCACCACCACCTCCGACCTCGACGCGGGGGTCGAGGGCGCCGACGCGGTCCTGATCCAGCTGCGCGTCGGCGGCCAGGCAGCCCGGCTCCAGGACGAGACCTGGCCGCTGGAGTGCGGCTGCGTCGGCCAGGAGACCACCGGCGCGGGCGGCCTGGCGAAGGCCCTGCGCACCGTCCCGGTGGTCCTCGACATCGCCGAACGGGTCCGCCGGGCCAGCCCGGACGCCTGGATCATCGACTTCACCAACCCGGTCGGGATCGTCACCCGGGCCCTGCTCCAGGCCGGGCACAAGGCCGTCGGACTGTGCAACGTCGCCATCGGCTTCCAGCGGAAGTTCGCGGCCCTGCTCGACCTGGCCCCCGCCGACATCCACCTGGACCACGTCGGGCTCAACCACCTCACCTGGGAGCTGGGCGTCCGCCGGGGCGGCCCGGAGGGCGAGGACCTGCTGCCGCGGCTGCTCGCCGACCACGCGGACGCGATCGCCGGGGACCTGCACCTGCCTCGCGCGGTGCTGGACCGGCTCGGCGTGGTGCCCTCGTACTACCTGCGCTACTTCTACGCGCACGACGAGGTCGTCCGGGAGCTCGGCTCCAAGCCCTCGCGGGCCGCCGAGGTGGCCGCGATGGAACGCGAACTGCTCGCCCTGTACGGCGACCCCGCACTGGACGAGAAGCCCGCGCTGCTGGCCAAGCGGGGCGGCGCCTTCTACTCGGAAGCGGCCGTGGACCTCGCGGCCTCGCTGCTGGGCGGCGGCGGTCCGGCCGTGCAGGTGGTCAACACCCGCAACGACGGCACCCTGCCGTTCCTCCCCGACGACGCGGTCGTCGAGGTGCAGGCCCGGGTGGACGGCTCCGGCCCGGTTCCGCTGGCCGCGCCCCGGCTGGACCCCCTGTACGCCGGGCTCGTCGCGCACGTGACGGCGTACGAGGACCTCGCGCTGGACGCGGCGGTCCGCGGCGGGCGCGAGCGGGTCTTCAACGCGCTGCTGGCGCACCCGCTGGTCGGCCAGTTCGACCGGGCCGAGGCGCTGACCGACCGCCTCCTCGCGCACAACAAGGAGCACCTGGCATGGCTGTGACCCTCCCCGCGGTGCTGGCGATCGACGCGGGCAACAGCAAGACGGACGTGGCGCTCGTCGCCCCGGACGGCTCGGTGACGGCCACCGGTCAGGCCGGGGGCTTCCAGCCGTTCCGCACGGGGATCGCCGCGGCCGTCGACGTGCTCGCCGAGGCGATGGCCTCCGTCGGCCTGGACCACCGCGGGGAGGGCGGCACCGGGCCGTGCGCCGAGTACGTCTCGGCCTGTCTGGCGAACGCGGACTTCCCGGTGGAGGAGCGGGAACTGGGCCACGAGATCCGGCGCCGCGGCTGGGGCCGCGTGACGGCGGTGCACAACGACACCTTCGCGCTGCTGCGCGCCGGACTGCCCCCGGGCGCCGCGCCGCGCGGCGTCGCGGTGGTCTGCGGCGCCGGCATCAACTGCGTCGGGATGACCCCGGACGGCCGGACCGCGCGCTTCCCCGCGGTCGGCCGCATCTCCGGCGACTGGGGCGGCGGGGGCGGACTGGCCGAGGAGGCCCTGTGGTTCGCGGCCCGGGCCGAGGACGGGCGCGGCGAACCGACCGAACTGGCCCGGGCGCTGCCCGCGCACTTCGGCCTGGACTCCATGTACGCGCTGATCGAGGAGATGCACCTGGGCCGCGTCCCCGCCGAGCGGCGGCACGAGCTGACCCCGCTGCTGTTCGCGGTGGCCGCGGCGGGCGACCCGGTGGCGCTGGCCCTGGTGCACCGGCAGGCGGACGAGGTGGTGTCCATGGCGACGGTGGCGCTGCGCCGGCTGGACCTGCTGGACGAGGAGGCGCCCGTGGTCCTCGGCGGCAGCGTGCTGGCCGCCCGCCACCCGCAGCTGAACGACCGGATCGCCGCGGGCCTCGCCGAACGCGCCCCGCACGCCCGGATCTCGGTGGTCACGGCGCCCCCGGTGCTGGGGGCCGCGCTGCTCGGCCTGGACGCGCTCGGGTCCGAGCCCTTCGCCCACAGCAAACTCCGTGCCCGTTTCGGGTGAACCCGCCCGAACGGGCCGCGGGTCTGGAACCGTGGCGGTCGCAGGGACGTATTGACGGTGAAGGGGCGAAGGGGACGCCCCCGGGGACGTATCGCCCAAGATCGAGGACCGGTGCTGTCACCGGCCGTCCCTACGTCCATACTGCTGCGCAGGCTCCCGGCCACATCCGGGGGTGCAGAGACCGAGGGGGAGGTCACGGTGGCCATCACGACACGCGCGCCCGCGCCGCCGGGCGGTCACGCCGGGCCGCCCGGCGGGCCGCCGGGACGGGGCACCGCATGGGCCGAGGGCGTGGAGCGGCTGCGCGCGGCCGCGACGACCGAACCCGGCCGACTGCGGATCGTCGGCGCCGCCGTGGCCGCCCTGATCCTGCTCTTCGGCACGGTGAGCGTCTGGGAGATGTCCGGCCGGGTCGGCGCCGCCGAGGACGTCGTGGGCCGCAGCCAGCCGCTGAGCGCGGACGCCGCCAGCATCTACCGCTCCCTCGCGGACGCCGACACCACCTCCTCCAACGGCTTCCTCGCGGGCGGCCAGGAGCCGCGCGAGGTCCGCCAGCGGTACGAGAAGGACATCGCCAACGCCTCGAAGCTGCTCGTGAGCGCGGCCGCCAACACCCGGGTCGACGAGGAGTCCCGCGCGCAGATCTCCCTGCTGAGCGAGGGTCTGCCCCGCTACACCGGACTGATCGAGCAGGCCCGCGCCACGAACCGGCAGGGCCTGCCGCTGGGCGGCGCCTACCTCCGCTACGCCAACGAGCAGATGACCACCCAGCTGCTGCCGGCCGCCCAGCGGCTCTACGAGGCGGAGACCCGGCGGCTCTACACCGACCACGACGAGGCCCGGTCCTGGCCGCTGGCCTCGATCGCCACCGGCCTGCTCGCGCTCGCCGCCCTGGCGTGGGTGCAGCGGCGCAACTACCGGCGCACGAACCGGGTCTTCAACCACGGCCTGGTCGCCGCGACGGCCGCCTCGCTGGTGGTGCTGCTGTGGCTGGTCGTGGGGCACACGGTGGCCCGGGCGGACCTGAGCCAGGCGCGGGCCGACGGACAGGAGTCGCTGAAGGTCCTCAACGACGCGCGGATCGCCTCCCTCCAGGCACGGGCCGGCGAGAACCTGACGCTGATCGCGCGGGGCGCCGTACTGGCCGAGGACAACAAGTCCGACAAGTACGACGTGGACTTCACGCACAACATGAAGCAGCTGGACACCGGCCTGGCGGCAGCCCGGCGGCTCGCGGACGACCAGGCCGGCCGTGATCCCCTGAGCCGGGCGGCGACCGGCGTGGAGCAGTGGAAGACGCGGCACGCGGCGGCCCGGGAGGCGGACCTCAAGGGCGACTACGACGCCGCCCGGGACCAGGTCGTCGGCAACGACGCGCACAAGGAGAGCAGCGGCGCCGCCTTCGACACGGTGGACGCCTCCCTGGCACAGGCGGTGGCCCACGAGCAGCAGGAGTTCACCCGGGCGGCCCGGGACGGTCTCGGCGCCCTGGGCGGTTTGATGACGGGCGCGGCGGCCCTGGCGGCCCTCGGCGCGGCGGCGGCGCTGCTCGGTATCGGGCGCAGGCTTTCGGAGTACAGGTGAGAGCGATGCGGATACGAGCGGTACGCGCCCCCGGGGCGAACGGCGCCGGCGCGGACCACGGGGTCCCGGCGGCGGAGCCGGGCGGAGCCGGCGGAGTGCGGCGGGCCGCCCGGCGCCTGCGCGGCTGGGGCGGGGTCAGCGCGATGGCCGCCGCCTGCGCGGTCACGGCCGCGGCCGCCCTGCTCCCGCTGGCCCAGGGCGCCCCGGACGGCGGCCGCCCGGCCGCGGTCGTGTCCGCGCAGGGGGCGGCCTCCCTCGCGGTCGCCCCGGCCGCGCCGGCCGACACCTGCCAGAACCCGGAGGCGAGCCTGCGCCCGTCCACCGTGGACGGGGCGACCATCGCCCGGATCAGGTCGGCGGGCAAGCTCGTGGCGGGCGTCGACCAGAACAGCTTCCGCTGGGGGTACCTCAACCAGGCCCGCGGCGGCGCCCTCGACGGCTTCGACATCGACCTGGTCCGGGCCATAGCCAAGGACATCCTCGGCGACCCGGACGCGGTGATCTACCGGGCCATCCCCACCAGCCAGCGCGTCCCCGCGCTCCAGGACGGGCGGGTCGACGTCGTCGTGCGGACCATGACGATCAACTGCAAGCGCCTGGAGGACGTCGCCTTCTCGACGGCCTACTTCGAGGCGGGGCAGCAGGTGCTGGCCCCCAAGGGGTCGCCGATCACCGGCTACGACTCCTCGCTGAAGGACAAGCGGGTCTGCTTCGCGGCCGGTTCCACGGCGGAGGCGACGCTGACGGCCCAGTCGTACGGCTCGGTGCCGGTCACCGTGCCCAACCAGCTGGACTGCCTGGTGCGCCTCCAGCTCGGCGAGGTCGACGGCATCGTCACCGACAACGCCCTCGCCGCCGGCCAGGCCGCGCAGGACCCCTCGGTGCAGCTGGTCGGCTCGCCCTTCACCCGCGAGTTCTACGGCGTGGCGATGAACAAGGACGCCTCCGACCTCGTGCGCCGGGTCAACAAGGTGCTGGAGGACTACCGCGCGGGCGGAGCCGGCAGCCCGTGGATGACCTCCTACGGCGTCCACCTCAAGGCCGTGCTGCCCAACGTCGGCGGTCCGCCCGAGCCCAAGTACCGGGACGGCTGAGGCCGGTGGCGGAGTCGGAGTCGGAGCAGCGGGCGCGGTCGGGCGGCGCGGAGTCGGGGGAGGCGGGATCGGCAGTGATGGACCGGGACGACGTCGACCGTGCGCTGGCCCGGCTGGGCGCGGAGCACGAGGCCGTGGAGACCTCCCTGCTCGCCCTCCAGGACCACGCCGGCCGGCGCCTGCTGGAGGGCGCCGCGCTGACCGGTGCCACCGCGGAGCGCTGGGCGGCCGCCGACGCGGACATCACCCGGCTGTGGACGTACTTCGACGCCTACAGCGGGGCGCTGACCGCCGCCCGGGAGATCCGCGAGCGGCGCCGCTGGCCGAACCGCGAGGAACTGGCCGAGCTCACCGAGCGGCTGCGCGGGCCCGGGGTGCTGATCGCGGGTGCCGCGGTGGAGGGGTCCGCGCTGGCGGAGCGGTTCTCGCTCGCCGAGCTGGTGGCCCGGATGAACGAGCTGTACGCCCGCTCCCTCGACGTGGTCGTGGCCGCCGACGCGGTCTGGTCGGCGCTGCCCGCCCGCATAGACCTCCTCGCCGCTGAGCTGCACCGCACCCGCTCGCTGGCCCACTCGGTGGGCGTGCGCCCCGGTGAGCACCCCTCCGGCGACGACCTGGAGGACATCACGGCCGAGCTGACCGGGCTGCGAGCGCGGGTGATCGAGGACCCGCTGGCGTTCTGGCTGCCGGTCGCGGGGAGTTCCGCGCCCGGCGGCGGCCGGCCCGACACCGGTCGCTACGACCGCGCCGCGCTCGCTCTGGAGGACGTGCGCCGGGAGGTCGAGGCCGTACTGGACGTGCGGCAGGACGCCGAACAGCGGCTGATCAGCCTGCGGGACGTGCTGTCGCGGGCGGACCGGACCCTCGCCGAGGCGCGGACCGCGCGCGGCGAGGTGCTGGCGAAGATCGCCGCGTCCGAGGTCCCGGCCGTGAGCGGGCCGCCCACGGTGCTCCAGGAGCAGCTCGCGGCGGCGGCCGAACACCGGCGCCGCTCCCGGTGGCACCGGCTCTCGCCGCTGCTGGAGTCCCTGGAGGAGCGCGCCGACGAGGAGTTGCGGCGGGCCCGCGAGTCGTTGACGGCGGTGACGGCTCCCCTCGCCGTCCGGGCCGAGCTGCGCGGACGCCTCGACGCGTACAAGGCGAAGGTGGCCCGGCACGGCATGGCGGAGGACCCGGTGCTGATCGAGCGCTACGACACGGCCCGGCGGATGCTGTGGAGCGCCCCCTGCGACCTGCGGGCCGCCGAGATGGCCGTCCTGCGCTACCAGCAGGCGACCGCCGAGTCACTGTTGCCCCAGCAGTCCCTGCCGGATCACCACTGGCCCACCGGGCCGGGGAAGGAGGACGCATGAGCCTGACCGGAACGACGTGCGTTCGCCCCGGCTGCCCGGGGACGTACGAGGACATGGGCGGCGGCGGCCTGTACTGCGACACCTGCGGGCTGGCGCCCGCCGGCGCGGTCGCCGCGGGAGCGGAGGAGCTGGTCTCGCCGCCGACGGGCATGACCAGCGCGGCGAAGGGCTCCCTGGGGTCCGGCGGGTCCCGGGGCTCGGCCGGCTCGCACGGTTCACAGGGCTCCCACGGCTCGGCGCGGTCCTCGGGGTCGGCGCGGTCCTCGCGCTCGTCCCGTTCCTCGCAGTCCCGGCGCTCCGTGTCGGGACGGCTGTCGCGCGCCCTGACCGGGACCGCCTCCACCCGGTCGGTGTCGGTCCGCAGCTCGGGCTCGGCCTCCTCGTCCTCGGGGCGCGGGCGGCTCGGCGCCGGGCTGGTGACGATGCCGGAGGTGCCGCGTCCGGACCCCTCTGCGGCGGTCCTGGAGAACCCGGAGGTGCCGGAGCGCAAGCGGTTCTGCTCGCGCTCGGACTGCGGGGCCCCGGTGGGGCGTTCGCGGGGCGAGCGGCAGGGCCGGACGGAAGGGTTCTGCACCAAGTGCGGCCACCCGTACTCCTTCGTGCCCAAGCTGCGCGCGGGCGACGTGGTGCACGGCCAGTACGAGGTGGCGGGCTGCCTGGCGCACGGCGGGCTCGGCTGGGTGTACCTGGCGGTGGACCGGGCGGTCTCGAACCGGTGGGTGGTGCTCAAGGGCCTGCTGGACACCGGCGACCAGGACGCGATGGAGGCCGCGATCTCCGAGCGGCGCTTCCTGGCGGAGATCGAGCACTCCAACATCGTGCGGATCTACAACTTCGTGGAGCACCTGGACCAGCGGACCGGTTCGCTGGACGGGTACATCGTCATGGAGTACGTGGGCGGCAAGTCGCTGAAGGAGATCGCCAACGAGCGGCGCCGGACGGACGGTCGGCGCGATCCGCTGCCGGTGGAGCAGGCGTGCGCGTACGGGATCGAGGCGCTGGAGGCGCTCGGCCACCTGCACAGCCGCAACCTCCTGTACTGCGACTTCAAGGTCGACAACGCGATCCAGCAGCAGGACCAGCTGAAGCTGATCGACATGGGCGCGGTCCGCCGGATGGACGACGAGGAGTCGGCCATCTACGGGACCGTGGGCTACCAGGCGCCGGAGGTCGCGGAGCTGGGCCCGTCGGTCGCCTCCGACCTGTACACGGTGGCGCGGACGCTGGCGGTCCTGACCTTCGACTTCCAGGGCTACACCAACGTGTTCGTGGACTCGCTCCCCGACCCGGAGCACATCGAGGTGTTCGGGCGGTACGAGTCCTTCTACCGGCTGCTGGTGCGGGCCACCGACCCCGATCCGGGGCGGCGTTTCGCCTCCGCGCAGGAGATGGCCGACCAGCTGACGGGCGTGCTGCGGGAGGTGGTCGCGCTCCAGACGGGCCGGCCGCGGCCGCAGCTGTCGACGCTGTTCAGTCCGGAGCTGCGGGTGCCGGACACCCGGCTGTTCGCGGACGAGGCGGGCCTGGAGGTCTCGCGCCTGGGCGTACGGCCGGTGTCCGCGCGCAGGCGCGGCCCGTTCGGCCGCGGCACGGCGGGGACGGGTGCTGCGGGTACGGGCGCTGCGGGTACGGGCGCCGCGGGAGGCGGGGTCGCGGGAGCCGGCGGTACCGGAGCCGGCTTCGGCGCGTCCGGCGGTACCGGGCCGGTCGTCGCCACCGGGCACGGCGCCACCGCGCACCCCGGCACCGTTCCGCCCCCCGGTCCGGCCGCGCCCGGCGTGCTGCCGTACCCGGTGGCGGGGCCCGCCGCCGCGTACGGGACCGGGGCGCCGCTGCCCGCGCTCGGAACCACCGCCACGCACGTGGCCGGCGGCGCCGTGCCCGCGCCCCGGCACGCCCCGGCCGCGGCCCCCGCGCCGCGGCACGCGGCGCCGCCCGCCCCCGGTCCCGGCCCGGCGGTGGCCGCCGTACCGTCCCGTACGGCGGGCCTGGCGCGCCTCGACGCGCGGGGCACGGCGCTGGCCCTGCCGGTGCCGCTGGTGGACCCGGCCGACCCCAACGCCGGGTTCCTGGCCGGCCTGCTCGCCTCCGCCCCGGCCGACCTGCTGGGCGCGCTGGGCTCGGCGCCCGCCGACTCGGCCGAGCTGCGGCTGCGCGAGCTGCGGGCCCGGCTGGAGCTGGGCGAGCTCCCGGCCGCCGGGAGCACGCTGGCGGAGCTGGAGGACCGGCACCCGGACGACTGGCGGGTGGTGTGGGCGCGCGGCATCGCCTCGCTGGCCGCCGGTGACGACGAGGTCGCGGCCCTGTCCTTCGACGCGATCTACGACGCCTTCCCGGGCGAGCCCGCTCCGAAGCTCGCCCTCGGGCTCTGCGCCGAGGTGCTCGGGCAGCTCGACAACGCCGCCGAGTACTACCGGCTCGTCTGGATCACCGACCCCGGGTTCGTGAGCGCGGCCTTCGGGCTGGCCCGGGTCCAGCTGGCCGCCGGAGACCGGGACGCGGCCGTGCACACGCTGGAGTCCGTGCCGGAGGCGTCCATCCACTACACCGCCGCGCGGGTGGCGGCCGTACGCGCACGTCTGCGCGACCGGTCGCCGCAGGAGCCGCTGCTGGCCGATCTGCGGGCCGCCTCCGACCAGGTGGAGGCGCTGCGGCGGTTCGGGCTGGACCCGGAACGGCAGGAGCGGCTGGCGACCGAGGTTCTGGGCTCGGCCCTGGACTGGGTACTGTCGGGTGGCCGGGGTTCCGACCCCGGCCGGACCTCGCTGCTCGGCAGTCAACTCGACGAGCGCGGACTGCGCTTCGGACTGGAGCGCTCGTACCGCGTCCTCGCCCGGCTGGCACAGCGGGGCGAGGAGAGGATCGAACTGGTGGAGCGGGCAAACCGTTTCCGTCCCCGGACGTGGGTGTGATTGATGTCGATGCATCGGCTGTCGGGCTGCCCCGGCTGCGCGGAACCCCTGGAGGACGGTGACCGCTTCTGCGGCGTCTGCGGCTACGCCGTCACCGCCCCTCCCCCGGCTCCGGCCGCGGACCACCCCACCGTTCCCCTCCCGCCGCCACCGGGAGCCGCGCCGGCGCCCGTGCCGGCTGCGGCTCCGGCCGCCGCACCCGCACCCGCTCCGGCTCCGGCTCCGCCCGGCGACGGCCACGGCGCGCCCGGACCGGCGCCCGGCTGGGGCAGCGCGGCCTCGGCCGCGCCGACCCTCGTCGGCGACCCCGCGGGCTGGACCGGCGCCCCGCCGGAGCCGGGCGCCGCGTACGGCACCGGCGGCGAACCGGCCTACGCCACCCCGCCCGCGGCCACCGCGCCCCCCGCGGCCCCGCCCGCCCCCGGCCCCGCACCCGCGGCCCGGTACGACCACCCCGGCAGACCTGCCGGGGACACCGGTCCGGAGCCCGGCGCCGACCCGGCGCGGGAGCACCACCGGTACGACGGCCCCCGGTCCGCCCCGCAGGGCGCGACCTCCGGGCACGAGGGCTCGTACGCCGCCCCGCAGGGGACGGCCCCGGGCCACGGCGACCCGTACGGCACCCCGCAGGCCGGCAACGGCACGCCGCCCGGGGGGACGCCCGCCGCCGGGAGGACCTGCGTCGCCTGCCGGGCGGGACACGTGGACACCGACGGGTACTGCGAGCACTGCGGGCACGCCCAGCCCCGGGAGCGGGACCACCAGGAGGAGGAGCTCGGCAGCGTCGCCGCCGTCAGCGACCGGGGGCTGCGCCACCACCGCAACGAGGACTCGTTCGCCGTGGCGGCCACCGCCCTGCCCGACGGCTCCGCCGCCACCGTGGCAATCGTCTGCGACGGCGTCTCCTCCGCGAGCCGCCCCGACGAGGCGTCGGCCGCGGCCGCCGCCGCCGCGAACGAGGCGCTGCTCGACGCGCTCCCCCGCGGCGCGCACCCCCAGGAGGCCATGCACGAGGCGATCCTGGCCGCCGCCACCGCGGTGAACGCGCTGGCCCCGGAGACCCCCGGCGCGCAGAACGCCCCCGCCTGCACCCTGGTCGGCGCGGTCGTCAGCAGCGGGCTGCTGACCATCGGCTGGGTGGGCGACAGCCGCGCGTACTGGGTCCCGGACGACCGGGCCGCCCTGCCCCGGCGCCTCACCGAGGACGACTCGTGGGCGGCGCAGATGGTCGCGGCCGGCCTGATGGGCGAGGCCGAGGCCTACGCCGACGTGCGCGCCCACGCCATCACCGGCTGGCTCGGCGCCGACATGTACGACCTCGAACCGCACACCGCCACCTTCAAGCCGGACCACCCCGGCGTGGTCGTCGTCTGCACCGACGGCCTCTGGAACTACGCCGAGTCCGCCCGGGACATGGCCCGGGTGCTCCCCGCGGACGCCGCCGTCCGCCCCCTGCACAGTGCGCAGGTCCTGGTGGGGCACGCGCTGGACGGCGGCGGCCACGACAACGTCACCGTGGCCGTCGTGCCGTTCGCGGCGCAGCCCGATCCCCGACCGGAACCGGGAGCCGGACCCGAAGCGGAACCGGAACCGCGCCCGCAGGCCTGACCCGCCTGCCCGAGCCTTCTAGGAGACCGACCGATGGCGAACTTCGCCAAGCCGAGCGCCCCGCGCTTCACGCTGGAGGTGTACCAGAACGAGTTCCTCCCCGAGGGCGGGCGGGACGTCCACGCGATCGTGACGGCCACCTCCACCGGCGGGGCCACGGCCACCCGGGCGGCGGCCCTCCAGGGCACGGCAGCCGTCGTGATCATGGTCGACTGCTCGGGGTCGATGGAGTACCCGCCCGAGAAGATGCGCGGGGCCCGCGAGGCCACGGCCGCCGCCGTGGACACGCTGCGCGACGGCACCTCCTTCGCGGTGATCGCCGGAACCCACGTGGCCAAGGAGGTGTACCCGGGCCAGGGCCGCCTCGCCGTCGCCGGGCCGGCGACCCGCGCCGAGGCCAAGGAGGCGCTGCGGGGCCTGCGCTCGGGCGGCGGCACCGCCATCGGCACCTGGCTGCGGCTGGCCGACGGCCTGCTGCGCCAGTCCGCCGCGGTCATCCGGCACGGCATCCTGCTGACCGACGGCCGCAACGAGCACGAGGAGCCGGCCGTGCTGCGCGCCACCCTCGACGCCTGCGCGGGCCGCTTCACCTGCGACGCCCGCGGGGTGGGCACCGACTGGGAGGTCAAGGAGGTCACCGGGATCGCGAGCGCGCTGCTCGGCTCGGCCGACATCGTGGCCGACCCCGCGCACCTCGCCGGGGACTTCACGCACATGATGGAGAACGTCATGGGCAAGGAGGTCGCGGACGTGGCGCTGCGCCTGTGGACCCCGGTCGGCGTGGAGATCCAGTACGTCAAGCAGGTGGCGCCCGCCGTGCAGGACCTGACGGACCGCCGCACCGAGGCGGGCCCGCGGGCCGGCGACTACCCGACCGGCTCCTGGGGCGACGAGTCCCGCGAGTACCACGTGTGCGTGCGCGTCCCGAGCGCCTCGGTCGGCCAGGAGATGCTCGCGGCCCGCGCCACGCTCGTCCTGCCGGGGGCGGCCGGCGAGCCGGCGTCCGTCCTGGCCCAGGGACTGGTCCGCGCGGTGTGGACGGACGACCTCGCCTCGTCGACCGCGATCAACCCGCAAGTCGCCCACTACACCGGGCAGGCGGAGCTCGCGCAGGCTATCCAGCAGGGTCTGGAAGCCCGCAAAATGGGCGACGTCGACGGCGCCACGGCCAAGCTGGGCCGGGCGGTGCAACTGGCGAACGTGTCCGGAAACTCCGACACCGCGAAGCTTCTGTCGAAGGTGGTGGATGTCGTGGATGCGGCGGCGGGTACTGTGCGGCTGAAAGCCAGGGTCACCGACGCCGACGAGATGACTCTCGAAACCCGGTCGATTCAGACCGTCCGAGTGAAGAAGACCTGAGAAGACCTGACGTGATGACGCAGGGAGAAGAAGGGGGAAGCGCCGCCATGCCGACCTGCCCGAACGGGCACCAGTCCGCCTCCGACGACTGGTGCGAGGTCTGCGGCCACCGCATGGCTGCCCGGGAGAGCGCCCCCGCCGCGCCCTCCTACGGCTACGGCTACCCCCCGACCTCCGGTGAGCCGACCACCCAGGCCGAGCTCTGCCCGCAGTGCCGGACCCCGCGCGAGGCCATGGCCCCGTTCTGCGAGGAGTGCCGGTACAACTTCCTGACCCGTACGCCGACTTCGTACGCGCCGCCGGCCACCCCGGACCAGGGGCAGCAGGGCCAGGGCGCGCACGGCCAGGGCCAGGGGTCGCACGGCCAGGGTCAGGGTCAGGGTCCGCAGGGTCAGGGGCCGCACGGCCAGGGCCAGGGCCAGGCTCCGCAGGGCGGCCGGCTCCCGCAGGGCAGCACCCCCGGTCCCGGCGTCACTCCCCTCCCCCCGCCGACGCCGCCCGCGCAGAACCCCGGCACGTACGCCCAGGACCACTTCGAGTACCAGGGCTCGCGGCCCTCCCGGGTGAACCGCGGGGCCGAGCCGCTCCAGCGCGAGGACGACTGGCTGCTCCCGCCTCCCGCGCACGAACCGCAGCAGGAGTACCAGCAGCCTCAGCAGCAGCACCAGTATCAGCAGCAGCCCCCGCAGCAGGAGTACCAGGAGTACGCGCAGCACCAGCACCAGCCGTCGTACCAGCAGCACCAGCCCCACCCGCCACAGTCCTTCGCGCCCCAGGGCGGCGGCTCGTGGTCGGCGACGATCGGCCCGGACCGCTCGTACTTCATGGCGATGATGCAGCGCAGCGGCCCGGAGGCGGCCGCGCTCAACCTGCCCGCGTACTCCCCGGAGCAGCACCTGCCGCTGTCCGGCGGCCAGATCACCATCGGCCGCCGCCGCGCCTCCACGGGCGAGTCCCCGGACATCGACCTGTCGGTGCCCCCGGAGGACCCGGGCGTCTCCCACCAGCACGCGGTCCTGGTCCAGCAGCCGGACCTCAGCTGGGCGGTGGTGGACCAGAACTCCACCAACGGCACCACGATCAACGGCGGCGAGGAGCCGATCCAGCCCTACGTCCCGGTCCCCCTGGCCGACGGCGACCGCGTCCACGTGGGCGCCTGGACCACGATCACCCTCCGCCGCTCCTGACCCCCGCGCCCGGTCCGCCGGGGCCGCTCGCCGGCCCCGGCAGGCCCGTGTGTCCCATCCACCGGGCCGGTCGACCGGCCTTACCCACTACGCTGCGGTGGTGCAGCGCCTCGCTCTCTTCGACCTCGACGACACGCTGATCGACCGTCGCCGCACCCTCAGCGCGGTGATCGCCCGGTTCGCGTGCCGTCACGGTCTCGACGACATCGACCGGGCAACGGTCCTGGACCGCCTGGCCGAGCGTGCCCGTCCCGAGGACTTCTCCGCGATCCGCAGCGCCTACGGTCTGGCCTCCCCCTCAGAGGACCTGTGGCGGGTCTACGTCGAAGACACGGCCGAGCTGACATCGTGCCCCCGAGACGTGCTGGAGGGCCTGGACACGCTGAGGGAGAGCGGCTGGCGCGTGGGCGTCGCGACGAACGGATCCGCTGACATCCAATGGGCCAAACTGCACGCCACCGGCATCGCGGGCCACGTCGACGCGGTGTGCGTATCCGGGGAAATCGGCGTGCGGAAGCCGGACCGAGGGCTGTTCGCGGCCGCCGCCGAACTCTGCGGGATGTCCGTGGAAGACGGTGGATGGATGGTGGGCGACGACCCGGTCAAGGACATCGCGGGCGGCAGATCCGCCGGTCTTCGCACCGTCTGGATCGGCAGCCTCTCCCACTGGCCCACCGCCCACGCCCCGCCCGACCGGGCTGCGCCCACCGCTGCGGCAGCACTGGAGCTGCTCGTGGAACACTCCCGATCGAGGAGGATCTGATGCCGGCCGCCGACATCACCGTGGGGCTGCTGCACCCCGGCAGCATGGGGGCGGCCTTCGGCGCCCAGCTCCGCGCGAAGGGGACGACCGTGCTGTGGTGCCCAGCGGGTCGCAGCGACGCGACGCGAAACCGGGCCGAAGCTGCCGGAATCGAACCGGTGGCCCTTCCGGAACTGCTGGACCGGTCCGACACCGTCCTCGCCCTCTGCCCGCCCGCCGCAGCCGAGGAGACCGCTGCCAAGGTCCATGCGTACGGCTTCGCCGACCGGACGTACATCGAGGCCAATGCGATCGCACCGGAGCGGATGCGACGCATCGCGGAACTCCTCGCCGGGGCGCACGTCGTCGACGCGGCGGTGATCGGGTCCCCTCCCGTCGGCGGCAAGAAGCCGGTCCTCTACTTGTCCGGATCAGAGGTCCACACCCAATGGGCCGCCCGTCTCTTCGACGGCACCGACATCGGCGCACGGGACCTGGAGAGGGAGATCGGCGCCGCATCCGCTCTGAAACTCTCATACTCCAGCTATCAGAAGGCCTCTCGTGTCCTGGCTGCCCTCGCCTATGCCGCCGCCCGGACACACGGTGTGGGCGAAGAACTCGTCTCCATCGCGGCCAAGCGCGCCGGCAGCTATCTCACGGAGACCGACTACATCCCCAAAACCGCCTCTCGGGCATGGCGTTGGGGGCCCGAACTCGCCGATGCCGGTGACCTGCTCAGGGACGCGGGCCTGCCCGACAACTTGATGCGGGCGGCTGCACGCACTCTGGAACACTGGGACGCCGCACGCGACAGTTCCTTGAGCGTCGAAGAGGCACTGGCCCTTCTGACATCGGACCCCCGTCAGAGCTGACGGTCCTCATCGCACGAGCTTGCGGATGACGATGCCGACGGTCAGCGTGGTGAAGAGCAGCCCGCCTCCGGTGCAGCCCACCGCCAGTGCGGTCCAGGCATGCGTCTTCAACTCGGACGGGGCGCCCACTCCGATGTTGAGCCAGAGGGCGCAGGCCAAGGTGAGGGCCTTGCCCGCGGCGACCGCGTCAAGCAGTCCACCGCCTGCTGAGCTGCCCCCCAAACCGGACAGATGCAGTACGGCGCCTGTGGACAGCATTGCGCCGCCGAGCGTGCGCGCCGGGTTGCGGGCCCGGACGCCCCAGCCCAGGACTCCGCCGAGCAGGCCGCGCCCGACGAGGCGATGGAGCAGGGTCCCGTCCTGCGCCTCCCGCTGGCGGGTGAAGTAGTAGAGCTGGTCGCCCTCCGACATCCGGCGCCGCTGCTGCAGAGTCGTGCGTACAGCCTCCAGCGCGCCCGGGCTCACGCGGGTGAAGACTCGTTCGAGGAACCCGGTGACCTGCTCGTCGTTGCGGAAGACCGCATCCCCGAGATCGACTTCTCGGATGCTGCTCGTTCCGGCCAGCCGGAACCGCGCCGGTCCGCTGGGCAGTGCGAGCGACTGCACCGCGCTGTCCGCCAGCTCCACCACCAGTGGAGAGACCTCGTCCGCCCCGGCGCGGAGCCGGGCGATGCTCGATGAGCGGATGGCCAGTTCTGCCGTACCGACCGTAGCGGCGGGCTCCGCTGTCCCGGGTTCGCGACGCTGCGCGGGAACGGTGGCCACATGGCGCAGCCCCCTCACCTCGGCGGTTCCCCGGACCTCGCTGTCCGAGAGGGCACTCGCCTCCCCCGGGACCACCATGCCGTTGATGCGGAGCCCGTCCCTGCAGCGCACTCCGGTGCCGCGGAAGGGGGCGTCCACACGGACGCGCCGGAGCAACAGAGTCGATACATCGACCTCGTCCAGCGTGAGACCGGCCAGCCAGAGGTCATCGAGCGAGATCGTCTCGGTGATGTTCAGGTTCTCCAGGGCAACCGTCGGGCGACGACGCCGTCCGACGGCCGCCTGACTTCGCAGGGTCACCGTCGCCGCCCGCAATCGCTTGAGGTGGACGGGGCCCCGCATGGCCACGATCTGGACCGAGTCCGTCACCCGTACGCCTTCGAACCGCGTCAGGCCGCACGAATGCACGTCCAGGACCTCGAGGGTCGATTCGCTGACGTCGATCTCACAGTTCAGCGGGGTGTTGCGGATGATCAGCCGGCCGATGCGCGAGTTGCTGACGAGCAGGGCGTCGGCCGTGCAGTGGTCGATGATCAGCTCTTCGACGACGCAGGAGCGTACGGCGATGATTCCGTCCGTGCTGACCCGGGTCAGAGCCAGCCGCCCTGCGGTCAGCGAGTCCAGGACGAGGGAGTCGTCGATGTCCCGCTGGCTGATCGCCAGGTTCCGCTCCCCGCCCGTCGGCACCTCCACGCGCGCGACCCGCGCCAGCGCGTCCAGCGTGCTGATCGCCCCCACCACTCCCCCTCCGTCCCGGCACGTGAGCGTCCGCCGGGCGATTCCCCCAAGGACTTCACGGGTGGACCGTGACGGTCCCTCCAAGCAGCTCGGTCAGCGCCCCGGGCCGCGCGTACTCCCACCCGGGTCGCGCGAAGGCCGTCTCCACCAGCTCGGCGACGCGCTCCGGATCGGATTGATCGGAACGCACCAAGAGGTGGAAGAGCCGCTCGCCCTCGGGCACTGCGGCGAGATCGGCCAGGGCTTCGTCCCAGGCCGCGAGGCGGTCGGCCGTATCGCGGTCGCCCCGTCCCAGGGACCTCTCACCGCACACCAAGCGAGGCACCCACAGCAGCACGCACAGCCAGGGTTCGTCGACGGCGGCGGTGAAGGAGCGCAGGTGGTCGACGCTCCCCATGTGCACCACGGGGATGCCCCCGCCTTCACGCATCGCTTCCATGTCGGCACGGTCGATGGCGTAGGTATTGCCGTAACGCTCCGTCTCCAGGACCACCCGTCCTGCGGAGCGGAGGGATACGAGCTCGTCCCGGTCGGCCATCCGGTACCCGGCGGTGCGCCCCGATCCGACCTTCACCTTCCGCAGTTGACCGAACCGTGCGTCGCGCCGCGCCAGGGCAGCGCTGATCGTGTCCTTCCCCGCTGCCGGCGGACCGAAGAGGACGACCCCTCCGCCCGTGGTGCCGATACGTCCGGCATCTTCCCCGTGTCCTGGTGCCACGGTCACTCGCCGGCCTCCTCGTAGCGATCGGCCAGCACCGCGGCAACCGATTCCACCTGTTCCGCGAGCGGAGTCATCGCGGTGACACGATTGTCGACCAGGTGGAAATCGCCGACGGGGCGCTGCTCCGATGGAATCGACGCCGCGTACTGCCGCCAGTTCGTGAGCTTCCACGTATCCCGTGAGGCATTGCGCGAGGTGAGCCGTTCCCGCATCGAGGACGCGTCACTGTCCACCCACACCATCTCCAGACCCGCGCCCAGTCGAGAACAGTGCCGACGAGTACGGCTGACCCATTGCGGGTCGGTGACCTCTCCCAGGAACGGCGCCACCGCGACGACGGTCACCCCGCATTCGAGGTTCTCCCAGCAGGCCTTCATCAGGGCCTCGTACTCGAGCGGCCGCACGGTCTCGACGTACAGGCGGCTCTGCCGGTCGTCGGGATCACCGTTGAGCTGTCTCAGCAACGACTCCGTCAGGGGCCTGGTCAGCGTGTCCTTGTCCAGCAGGGGCCAGCCGGTCGCCTGCGACATCATTTTCCCCGCCTCCGACTTCCCGGACCCGGCGTATCCGGTGACCAGGACGAGGGCGACCGTCCGACGGGACGGGACCGAACCAGTACTCAACGAGACTCCCCCAAGCGTGACCGTTGCACTCAGCGCACTCTAGTACCCAACCTCGTTGACCGGCGCGAGAGTTGACTGCCACCCATGGTGTCGAGCCGCGACAGCACCGCATGTCAGGGAGCGGGACGGCCTTCAGCGCACCGGCTCTCCCAGTGGCCACACGTACGGGCCCCCGGGGTCGTCGAGCCAGGACCACTGGCCTTCGGCGGTGACCGTGACGCCGAAGCGTTCGCGGGCCGGGCGGTCCTCGCGGCGCCACAGGTCCAGGGCTTCGCGGGGGTGCAGCACGCCCGCCGTGAGCACCAGCAGGAACTCGAACCGCTCGTTGTCCACGAGGTCGTACGGGTCCCCGTACGAGGTCCCGGCCCGCCCGGCCGGCGCCGCCGTGGCGCCGCGCAGCGGGACGAAGTAGGCCGGGGTCTGCAGGAAGCCGCCCTCGGCGAATTCCGCGTCGCGGATGGTGAGGGCGATCAGGCCGGTCGCCAGCGGGGCCAGGATCCGCGCCCCCGGCCGGCACTGGCCGAGCCAGGCGTACGGGACCAGCGGGAGCGTGCAGGTGGCCATGATCCGGTCGAAGGGGGCCCGGGACGGGCATCCGCGGGCTCCGTCGCCGGTGACCACGGCGGGCCGGTAGCCGAGCCGGGCCAGGTGGGAGCGCGCGGACTCGGTGATCTCCTCGTCGAGGTCCACGGTCGTCACGAGGTCCTGGCCGAGCCGGTGGCAGAGCAGGGCGGCGTTGTATCCGGTGCCCGCGCCGATCTCCAGCACGCGGTCGCCGTCGCGCACCCCGAGCGCCTCCAGCATCCTCGCCATCAGGGAGGGCTGGCTGCTGGAGGAGAGCAGCTCGCCGTCGCGCAGCCGGGTCGCCAGCGGGGCGTCGGCGTAGACCCCGCGCAGCCAGCGGGCCCGCCGCTCGGGGTCGGGGTCCTCGGACCAGAGGCGTTCGTGGCCCGCGCCCCGGCCGGTCCAGAAGTAGGGGACGAACACGTGCCGGGGCACCGCGGTGAACGCCGCCCGCCAGTGCGGATCGTCCAGCGCCCCGGCGGCGGACAGCTCGCGGACCTGGGCGGCGTGCGCGGCCTCCCGCAGATCGCGGGCCCCGGTGCCTGCGGTGTGTGCGGCCATGCCTCCACTGTCCTGCGCGGGGCGCGTGCGTGCGACCGCTCGGGGGCTCCTCGGGGCGCCGTCGCGGCTTCCGTCGGGAGGTCCTAGGACCCGGGACCTCCGTCCGGGCGTCTGAGACGATGGTCGGGTGAATGAGATTCCGCGGGGCACGCTTCAGGAGCAGACCTTTTACGAGCAGGTCGGCGGCGAGGAGACCTTCCGCCGTCTCGTCCGGCGCTTCTACCAGGGGGTCGCGGAGGACCCGCTGCTGCGCCCGATGTACCCGGAGGAGGACCTGGGTCCCGCCGAGGAGCGGTTCGCCCTGTTCCTGATGCAGTACTGGGGCGGCCCGACCACCTACAGCCAGCACCGCGGGCACCCGCGCCTGCGCATGCGGCACGCCCCGTTCCAGGTGGACGCGGCGGCGCACGACGCCTGGCTGAAGCACATGCGGGTCGCGCTGGACGAGCTGGGGCTGGCGCCGGAGCACGAGGCGCAGCTGTGGAAGTACCTGACGTACGCGGCCGCGTCGATGATCAACACCGCCGGCTGAATCGGCACCGCCGGCCGAGGCGCACTCCGTACGGGGAGCCCCGGACCGCGTACGGGGCGGGCTAGACCGGCCGTACCCCGAGCGCGCCGAGGCCGCCCGCGGCGCCCGGGCGGCGCAGGGCGACGGAGCCGTACGGGGTCCGCAGCCGCAGCCAGTTCCCGGCGGCGAGCAACGCCACGGGGGCGGGCGCGGGGGCGGAAGCGGACGCGGGGGCCGGGCCGGAAACGGAGGCGGGGGCAGCGGGCACCGGAACCCGTGCCGCCCGCAGGAAGCCCAGCGCCTGCGCGGCGTGCACGGCGCGCATCGGGAGCTCGGTGTCGCCCAGCGGGCGGGACCAGATCTCGCGGCCTATGCGGTCGCGCTCGGACCGGGTCCGGTGCTGCGGGGGCAGCGCCGCGTCCCGCGTGCGGAACTCGGCGACGGCGGCCGCCACGGCCGCCCGTACGGCCTCGGGGCCGGGCAGCCCGTCCAGCTGCCGCCAGCCGCCGCGGGGCGGGAGCACACCGGTCCAGGGCGGGCCGGTGACCGGCCCGGGGACCGCGGCCGAGGCGGAGGCCTCGTCCACGTGCTCCAGCAGCTCGCCGGCGGACACGGTCACGTCCAGCGGGGTGGTGACGGGTCCGGCGAGCCGGACCGTGCGGACGGCCAGCACGTCGAAGGAGGGCGGCCGCCCGAAGACGGCGACCGCGCCGCCGCCCGCCTGGAGGCGGACCGCGGCGGCGCGGTCGTAGTGCACCAGCCGGCCCAGGAAGGCGGCGAGGTCCGCCGCCTCCCCGGGATCGGCGAAGCGCAGCTGCCCGCTCATGCCGCGAGGCGCCCTTCGGCACGCTTCGGCGCCTCGGACCGGTCGAGGTACTCCTCCAGGAAGAGCTTCTCCTCGGCCGTGATGCGGCGGGGCCGCCCCTCGGCGAGGTTGTACGGCACGACCACGGTCTCGGCGCGCACGTAGACCGTCTCGGGCCGCTCGTCGGTCGCCTCGTCCTTGACCTCGTAGCGGATGGTCAGGGACGCGGCACCTATCCGGGTCACCCAGGACTCGATGAGCACCGGCTCGTGGCGGTGCACGAGGGGCAGCTTGTAGTCGATCTCGTGACGGGCCACGACGGAACCGCCCGTGAAGGACTCACTGCCCTCCCCCGGCGCCAGGCGGAACATGAAGTCGATGCGCGCCTCCTCCAGGTAGCGGAGGAAGACGACGTTGTTGACGTGCCCGAAGGCATCCATGTCCGCCCAGCGGAGGGGGCACCTGTAGTGGTGTCTGGCCATGGTCTTCGACCTCAGCCCCGGGTCAGCTTCTTGTAGGTGGCGCGGTGCGGGCGGGCCGCGTCCGCACCGAGGCGCTCGATCTTGTTCTTCTCGTACGACTCGAAGTTGCCCTCGAACCAGTACCACTTGGACTCGCCCTCGTACGCCAGGATGTGCGTGGCGACCCGGTCGAGGAACCAGCGGTCGTGGGAGATGACCACGGCCGCACCGGGGAATTCGAGGAGCGCGTTCTCGAGCGAGGACAGGGTCTCGACGTCGAGGTCGTTGGTGGGCTCGTCGAGGAGCAGCAGGTTGCCGCCCTCCTTGAGCGTCAGCGCCAGGTTGAGGCGGTTGCGCTCACCACCGGACAGGACGCCGGCCGGCTTCTGCTGGTCCGGGCCCTTGAAGCCGAAGGCGCTGACGTACGCGCGGGACGGCATCTCGACCTGGCCCACGTTGATGTAGTCCAGCTCGTCCGACACGACCGCCCAGAGGGTCTTCTTGGGGTCGATGTTGGCGCGGCTCTGGTCGACGTAGCTGATCTTGACCGTGTCGCCGACCTTGATGGCGCCGGAGTCCGGCGTCTCCAGGCCCTGGATCATCTTGAAGAGCGTGGTCTTGCCGGCGCCGTTGGGGCCGATGATGCCGACGATGCCGTTGCGCGGCAGCGTGAACGACAGGTCGTCGATGAGGACCTTGTCACCGAACGCCTTGGAGAGGTTGTTGACCTCGACCACGATCGAACCGAGACGCGGGCCCGGCGGGATCTGGATCTCCTCGAAGTCCAGCTTCCGCATCTTGTCGGCCTCGGCCGCCATCTCCTCGTAACGGGCGAGACGGGCCTTGGACTTGGTCTGACGCCCCTTGGCGTTGGACCGCACCCACTCCAGCTCTTCCTTGAGGCGCTTCTGGCGCTTCTCGTCCTTGCGGCCCTCGACCTTGAGGCGGGTCGCCTTCTTCTCCAGGTACGTGGAGTAGTTGCCCTCGTAGGGCAGGGCGCGACCGCGGTCGAGTTCGAGGATCCACTCGGCGACGTTGTTCAGGAAGTACCGGTCGTGGGTCACGGCCACCACGGCGCCCGCGTACTTCGAGAGGTGCTGCTCCAGCCAGTTCACCGACTCGGCGTCGAGGTGGTTGGTGGGCTCGTCGAGGAGGAGCAGGTCCGGGGCCTCGATCAGCAGCTTGCAGAGCGCCACGCGGCGCTTCTCGCCACCGGAGAGGTTGGTGACGGGCCAGTCGCCGGGCGGGCAGCCCAGGGCGTCCATGGCCTGCTCCAGCTGGGCGTCGAGGTCCCAGGCGTTGGAGTGGTCCAGGTCTTCCTGGAGCTTGCCCATCTCGTCGAGGAGGGCGTCCGTGTAGTCGGTCGCCATGAGCTCGGCGACCTCGTTGAAGCGGTGCAGCTTCTTCATGGTGTCGGCGGCGCCGTCCTGGACGTTCTCCAGGACGGTCTTCGACTCGTCGAGCTTGGGCTCCTGCATGAGGATGCCGACGGTGAAGCCGGGCGAGAGGTACGCCTCGCCGTTGGACGGCTGCTCCAGGCCCGCCATGATCTTCAGAACGGTGGACTTACCGGCACCGTTCGGGCCGACCACACCGATCTTCGCGCCGGGCAGGAAGTTCAGGGTGACGTCATCAAGAATCACCTTGTCGCCGTGCGCCTTGCGCGTCTTGCGCATGGTGTAGATGAACTCAGCCAAGAGAAACCGTCCGGCAGATCGATGGTGGGCAGATACACCCCATCTTGCCAGCCGTCCATACCTGCGGGCGAATGGGTAGGTCAGACCCCCTGAGCTGGGGCGAGACCACCCCCGAGTCTCACCCCCTGGTCACCACCCCCGGCTGTCCGGGCCGCCCGGACCCCATCGGGGTGTGTACGGAGGGGCGGGCCGACGACGCGCGGCCAAGGAGCCCCAGCCCCTGGCCCGGCTTGTTCGGATGCGGATGCGGATGCGGATGCGGATCCGGTCCGGATGCGGATCCGGTCCGGATGCGGGAAAGACCGGCCGCTCCGTCGGCTCGCCCGCCAGGATGGCGCTGAATCACCGCCGCACCGCTCGGAGGAACCGTGGACAGCACTCTGCTCGCGCTCGCCGGCACGACGATCGCCGTGGCAGGCACCCTCCTGGCGCCTGTCCTGTCGCAGCGCCTTCTCACACGCGCCCAGTCGGAACACTCCGAGCGCCAGGAACGTGCGGCCGATGCCCAGTGGGTGCGCGAGCAGCAGGTCATCGAGCTGGGCAAACGGCGCGATTGCTACGTGACGGCGAACGCCGCCTATCGCCGGTACCGCGTCGAGCTCATGAACTACCTGTGGCTCGTCCACAAGGCGGAGGTCACCCCGACCGGGCGAACGGCCCTGGAGGACGCGCGCCACGCGATGCACGCCTCGTTCGCCGAGGCGCAGATGGTCGCGTCCGATGCCGTACTGGACGAGCTGGACTCCATGGCCCAGACCCTCGCACGCATCTACAACCGGGTCATGCGGCTGGAGGAGGGCAATGCGGCGGCCGACGGCTCATTCGAGGAGATACAGGGCCGTCTCATGCGCGCCAATGACCGCTGGGTCGGCATGCGGAGCGCCATGCGGGCCGACCTGGGGGTGGACGTACGCCCCGCAGGCCCCTCCTCGATCGGCCCCGGCGCCCGTAGCGCGGCCGCCGACGGGTCTCAGGCGCCTACGGAGAGCTGAGGCGGACCCCGTGCCCGTTACCCCGGTACGTACGAACGGGCGTGCCCCGTGGGGCGCCGCCGGTGGGCGGCGCCCCCACGGGGCGGAGCGGGGCGGAGTGCGGGGTGTGTCAGGCGTCGGAGCCCTGGCGGCGCAGGCGGGTGGCGAGCACGAGGCCCGCGCCGGCCACGAGCGCGGTGCCCGCGCCGGTGGCGGCCCAGGTGGCCGCGGCGTCGGTGCCCGTGGAGGCCAGGGAGCTGCCCCGGCCGGCCAGGGCGGTCACGCTGCCGTTGCCGGTGGCTGCGGTGTCCGCGGTGCTGACGGTGCCGGTGCCGGTGCCGGACCCGGTGGTGACGACCTGCTGCGGGCCGGTGCCGGTGCCCGTGCTGCCCGTGGTGCCCGTCGCCGTGGTCGTGCCGGTGGTCCCCGCGGTCTTGTCCTTGGCCCGTGCCTCGTACTGCCCGGTCGTGAGGAACGCGGCACGGTCCTGCGCGGACCCCTTGAGGGCGGCGTTGCCCGCCTTCACCACTTCGGGACCGCCGTCGGCGACGATCTTCGCGATGCGCAGGCGGTTGTCCTCGTCGCGCAGCTCGAACCGGGTCACCTCGAGGAACCGGCGCAGTTCCTCCAGGGTCGCGTTGCCCCGCAGCAGCTCGCCGATCGCCTTGGAGAGGACCGGACCGTCCTCGGCATCGTCGATCCGGGCCAGCTCGACGCGGTAGTCGTCGGCCTGCGCCCGGGACCAGCCCGTCTTGAGGAACTCGGCACGGTCCTGCGGGGAGCCCTTGAGGGCGGTCTTGGCGGCCTCCTTCACCCCGGGGGTGGCGCCGGCGACGATCCGCGAGATGCGGACCCGGTTGTCGTCGTCGCGCAGCTCGTGCTGGGTGACCTCCAGGAAGCGGCGCATCTCGGCGGGAGAGGCGCTGCGGAACAGCAGGGCGTCCGCCGCGTCGCCCACGGCCCAGCCCTTCTCGCTCTCGGCGATCCCGGCGAGCAGGACGCTGTCATCGGAGGCGCGGGCCACGTGCTGACCGGTCTCCAGGAAGGCGCGGAGGTCGGCCGGCGTGCCGTTCAGTGCGTTCTGGGCCTCCTCGTACACCTCGGAGCCGCGCTTCGCGAGCGAGAGGATCCGCAGGACCGCGATCCGGTCGTCGGTGATGCGCGCCTGGAACTGGCCGGTCTCCAGGAAGGCGCGCATCGCGGCCGGGCCGCCGTCGATGGCCTTGCTGCCCTGCTCCCGGACGACCGATCCCGGCTCGGAGGCCGCCATGATCCGCAGGATGGCCATCCGGTCCGCCACGATCGGATCATCCTCGTCGCCGGACGTCTCGGCGAGCTTCCGAGCGGGCTCGCCGGCAGGCTCGTCGGCGGCCTTGGCCGCGAGCTTGGCCGCGGGCTTCTCGCCCTCGCCGCCCGCCGCACCCGTCCCGGCGGTCTTCTCCGCGGCCCGCTCGGCTGCGGGCCTCACCGCCGGCCGCACCGGTCCGGCGACGGCCTCCGCGGCCGGCTCCACCGGCGGCTTCACGGCAGCCTTCTCCACCGGCTTGCCCACCGGCTCCACGACCGGCTTCAGGACGGGGGCGTCCTCGGCAGCTCCGGCCGGAGCCAGGTCGGGAGCGGACGGCGACGACGGCGCCCCCGTCCCCGCCCCCGTTCCCGCGAAGGCGGCGTCGGCGGCGGAAGCCGGCGACGCGAGCAGTACGGCCGGAGCAATGGCGGCAGCGGCGACCACTGCGGCGATCCGGGACAACTTCACAGACAGACCCCATATGTCGGCATTACAAGATCTAAAGATCTTGATTTCGGGGTCACTGTAGACGGTTTGCCACCCAGAATCGAACGGGTTCAAACGGAGGAGTCACGTCCGCGGCCGGTACACCGTGAGCGCGTCCGGCAGCTCCTCCAGCACCAGCGCGGCCGGCGCCTCCGCGTACTCCCCGTCGTACGCCAGCGGGGTGCCGGCCGGGATGTCCCCGATGCGCAGGCTGCGCAGCCGGGTCGCCGTGTGGACGGGCGAGCGGCTCAGCGGGCCCGCGAACGCCGCGGCCAGCAGGCGGGGACCGGGCCGGCCGCCGCCGTAGACGAGACGGAGGTCGAGGAGGCCCTCGCCGAGGTTGTCGCGGCGGCGCGGCGTGGGGCCGGTGCCGTGGTAGGTGCCGTTGCCCGCGAAGAGCAGCCACACGCTCCGGGGCCGCCCGGCCAGCCGCAGCCGTACGGGCCGCTGGGCGCGCAGCACCTTCCAGGCCGCCAGCAGCGCGGCCGGGCCGCCGCCGATCCGCGGGGCCCAGCGGAGGCGGTGGCCGAGCAGTTCGGGGTACGCGCCGATGCTGAAGTTGTTCAGGAAGTAGCCGGAATCGCCGCCCCCGGGCCCGGGGGTGAACCGGCCCACCCCGATGTGCACGGCCTCGCCCGCGGCGACCGCGGCGCAGGTGTCCGCGGATCCGGCGAGACCGAGGTCGAGCGCGAAGTGGTTGAGGGTGCCGCCCGGGAACACCGCCAGCGGTACCCCGGCCCGCAGGGCGGCGGAGGCGGCGGCGTTGATGGTGCCGTCGCCGCCGCACACCCCGAGCACGGTCGCCCGCGAGGCCGCCGCGGCCAGCACGGCGGTCAGCTCGGCGGCGCCGCACTCCACCACCTCGGCCTTGGGGAGCCGGGAGCGCAGTACGTCGAGCCCCGCGGCGGCGGCCGTGCCCGAACCGGTGTTGACCACCACCGTGAGCCCCTCCCCGTCGGGCAGGGCCGGCGCGCCGGCGGCGGTCCGTTCGTCACCCGGCACGACCCGGGCCTCCTGCGCGTCCCGCGCGAGCCGCCGTACGACGAACCCCGCGGCCACTCCCAGCGCGGCGCCCGCGACGACGTCGGAGGGGTAGTGCACCCCCGTGTACACCCGGGAGAACGCGACCGAAGCCGCGACCGGGGCCACCACCGCGCCCCAGCCGGGGGACTCCAGGGCCAGCCCGGCGGCGAAGGCGAAGGCGGAGGCCGAGTGCCCGGAGGGGAACGAGGTGGTCTGCGGCTGCGTCGACAGCTGCCGTACGGCGGGCACGCCGTCCAGCCGCGGCCGGGCGCGGCGCACGGACCACTTGCCGACGGTGTTGATGGTCGCGGAGGCCAGCGCCAGGGAGGCCATTCCCCGGACGGCGGCCTTGCGCGCTCCGGCCGACCCGAACACGGCGATCGCCGCCGCGGTCCCGCCCCACAGCACCCCGTGGTTCGCGGCCCGTCCGAGTCTCGGCAGGACCCGGTCGGCTCCGGGCCAGTGCCGCCGGGCCACCATGTCGAACAGTCCGCGGTCCCACTGTGCGACCGCGCCTTGCCAGGTCAGTTCCTGATCAACCATCTCCCGCCCCTACCCCCGGCCGGCGGTCCGAAATCGGCCGGACAGGTGGCAGATCGGACAGGCGGCGGGCCCGGCCCCGTCGCCCCGCGGGGCGACGGGCGGCCGACCTGGGCGGCGAGGGGCCGACGGGGCCGGGTCAGGCCTGGTCCTCGCCCTCCAGCGGGCGCTTGCGGAGCACCAGGACGACCAGACCGCCGAGGACCACGAGCCCCACCGCCAGGGAGGCGATGACCGGGGTCGCCGCCGAGCTCCCGCTGGCGGCCAGCCGCTCCCCGTCCGGGGAGTCCGGCGAGAGCGCGTCCGACTGCGTGCCCAGGGTCATCGCCGACGGCCCGGAGCCCGTACCGGTGCTCGCCCCGGAGACGGTTCCGGCGCTCGCTCCGGAGGCCGTTGCGGCACCCGTCCCCGCGCCCGGCCCGGAGCCCGTGCCGGAGGTCGTGGCGGCCGTGGTCCCCGCCAGGGCCGGGTCGGCGGCGGGAACGGCCGGCCACATCGCCGAGGCCGTCGCCCTCGCCGCCGACTCGCTGGAGCCGGCCACGATCTGCGCCTGCGCCGGCACCCCGCTGGTGAAGACCCGCCCGACCGGCACCTTCGTCGCGCCCTGCACCGTGACCGAGGCGAACCCGTCGGGAGTGCCCGCGGGCACCTCGAAGTAGAGCCGGGTCCCGTTCGCGGCGCTCTCCAGCGGCTTCCCCTCGGCGTCCACCACCCGCACCCCCATCTCCACGGCCGCCGCGTCCGGGATCACCGACACGCTGCGCGCCCCGGTCCGCACGGTCACCGGGCCGAGCCGCGTGCCCACCGGCCCGGAGACGTCACCCGGATCCAGCGCGAGCGAGGCGGGCGGCTCCGGCAGCAGGCCCGCCGCCCGCTGGAGGTAGTCGGCCAGCTTCTCGGCCTCGGGGTCCGCGGCCTCCACCCGGGCGCCGTCGGCCAGGCGCCAGATCGCCACCTGGGTCCCCGCCGCGGCGCTCTCCGCGGTGAGCCCCGCGGCTCCGGCGGCCTTGGCGAGCCCCGCCAGGTCGTTCAGCTGGGGGTAGGAGTGCTCCAGGACCCAGCGGATCCGGCCCGCCTCGCCCTTGGCCGCCAGCGGGCTGCCGCTCCAGCCGCTCTCGGTGTACCGGGCCTGGGGCTGTGCGTTGCCCTCGACCCCGACCCCGTACGTCTGGAGCATGCCGCCGCCGTCGACCCGCATCTCGTAGAGCCCGGCCGGGATGCGGCGCACCGATCCGTCCCCGGAGTGCAGGACCGCCTGCCCGTACGTCTTCAGCCCGTCCAGGACGGCGCTCGCGCCCTCCGGTGTCCGGGAGCCCACCGGATCGGAGTCGGCCGCCGCCTGTGCGGCGGGGGCGCCGGCGAGGGCCGCGGCCAGCAGGGCCACCGCCAGCGGACGCCGCGCGCCGGACCGGGCGACCCCGGTCGCGGACGCGGCGGCAGAACACACCGCGGAGGCAGCGGAACCGGCCGGTGGAAGACCGCCGGGACGTGACGGAGCGGAATCAGGAGCGGAGGATGCGGGAACGGCAATCGACACAGTCTTCCCCTTCGGGCCGAAGGCCCAGGTGCCCGTGAGTACCGGGGAATCCTATCCACCTCGAACACTCAACCCACCGCCGCCCTCTGATTGACCATCAGGGGAGTGTCCGTCGTGACCACCCTGCGGAACGCCGCGGTACCGCGGTTCAGGTCGTGTCCGACGGCGGTCGCCTCGATGTCCGCCGAGAACCAGCGGTTGCCCTCCCCGTCGGGCGGGTCCTCCCGCACCCTCAGCCTGCCGTGCACCACCAGCGGTTCGCCGACCGACACCGACCCGGCGAGGTTCAGGGCGAGCGTCCGCCGCGCCCACACGGTGTAGAAGCTGGTCGCCCCGTCGGCCCAGAGCTCCTTGCGCCGGTCGAAGTACCGCGGCGTCACCGCGAAGCGGAACCTCGCCGACGGACCGTTCGGCGTCTCCTTGTAGTCGATCTGCGTGGCCACGTGGCCCACCAGCGTCACCAGGGTGTCGTTCATCCCGGCCGCCCTCCCCCGCGTTCCCCGCCGTGCGGACCGTCCGCACGGGGTGTGGGAACCATGCTGGGGGCGGCCGCCGCATCCTGCCGGAGCCTGTGGACTACTGACGGGTTGTGGACAACCGGCTCCCCCCTGCGGCCACCGTCGCGTACTGCTCGCGCACCTCCCGGTAGCGCAGCAGTTCCGCCGCCACCGGCTCCAGCACCCGGGCCCGGCCGCAGCCGGCCGCCGCCTGCCGCAGCCTGCGCTCCGCGTCCTGCCCGTACCGCCGGGCCGGTCCGCGCGCGGCGAGGGAGCAGGCCCACTCCACCAGCGGCCCGCCGATGATGCCCGCCACCATCAGCAGCACCGGCGGCATCAGCCGCGGTTCCAGGACCCCGACGATCTGACCGACCAGCCACAGCCCGCCGAAGATCTGCAGCAGGGTCATGGCCGCCTGCCCCAGCACGGCCGCCGGCCACCACGCGGGCCGCGGCGGCTTCACGCCGGGTACCGCGAGCGCCGCCCCGAGGGTCACGGCGATCTCGTCCAGCGCCTCCGGGAGGTGTTCGGCTCCGCGCACCGCCGTCTCGCGCACCGCCTGCGCCCACGGGTCGGGCAGACCGGTGACCGCCTCGTCGGCGACGACCCGTACGGCCTGCTCCACGCGCTGGCGCGCGGTCACCTCCTCCTCGACCGGCGCCTCCGGGGTCACCGGGCCCCGGCCCCCGATCGCCGCGAGGGCGGCCAGGCCCGCCAGGGTGCGCGGGGCGCGGCGGCCCTCGTACCAGCGCCACAGCCGCAGCCACGGGGTCCCGCACGCCTTTCCGGCGTTGCGCCGCCAGGCGCGCTCGGCCGCGAGCCCGGCCGCGTACGCGCCCACCGCCTCGGCGAGCCGGTCCTCGAACTCGGCGCGGGCCGTCTCGCCGATCTCGGGCCCGGGGTGGCCGTCGGCGACGTACAGCGGGCGCAGGCGCACGGCCGCACGGTCGACGTCGGCGGAGATGCGCCGGGTCGCGGCGCCCTTCTCCTGGGTGAACTGTCCGAGGAGTTCGCGCAGTTCCCCGACGCCCTCGCCGGTCAGCGCGGACAGGCCGAGGACCGTGGCGCCGGGCTCGTCGTGTTCGCCGAGCGCGATGCCGTCCTCGTCGAGGAGGCGCCGCAGGTCGTCCAGGACGAGGTCGGCGGACTCCCCGGGCAGCCGGTCCACCTGGTTCAGCACCACGAAGGTGACTTCCGCGTGCCCGGCCAGCGGCCGCAGATAGCGCTCGTGCAGGACGGCGTCCGCGTACTTCTCCGGGTCCACCACCCACACCACCGCGTCGACCAGCGCCAGCACCCGGTCGACGTGGTCGCGGTGCGCGCCGACCGCGGAGTCCAGGTCGGGCAGGTCGACGAGGACCATGCCGCGCAGCGCCTCGGCCTCCGAGGTCTCGCGGGGCCGGCGCCGCAGCCGTCCGGGGATCTCCAGCCGGTCGAGCAGGCCCGCCGCCCCGTCCGACCAGCTGCACGCGATGGGCGCGGCGGTCGTCGGCCGGCGCAGCCCCGTCTCGGAGATCTGTACCCCGGCGAGTGAGTTGAAGAGGGTGGACTTGCCGCTTCCGGTGGCCCCGGCGATCGCGACGACCGTGTGCTGCGGCGAGAGGCCGCGCCGTGCGGCCGCCTCGTCGAGCACCCGGCCGGCTTCGGCGAGGGTCTTGCCGTCGAGCCGGGTCCGGGACAGTCCGACCAGCTGGCGCAGCGCGTCGAGGCGCAGCCGCAGCGCCTGCCCCTCGGGGCTGAGCGGGGGCGAGGGTGCCTTGCCGCCGTCGCTTCCGGCGCCGGAGAGGGCCCGTACGAGCGCGTCGTCGCCCTCGTCGGCGCCCTCCCCCGGTTCGGAGCCGTTCTCCGGCCGGTCCACCGGTCGGGGGCGCGAGCGGGCGATGAGTCCGTCGTCCCAGCGGTCGTCGGTCCGGTCGGTCAGGGCGGTCACCGCGTCACCTCTCCTTCTGCAGTACGGACAGCGCGGCGATCAGCTCGGCCTGTGGTTCCGGGGTCACTTCGAGCGCCTCCAGCGGGGCGAGCCGCCGGTCGCGTTCGGCGCGCAGCACCTGGTCGAGGTGGTCGCCGACCAGCTCTCCGCCCCGGTCGCGCAGCCGTACGGCGGCTTGTACGCCGATGCGTTCGGCGAGCTTCTCCCCCGCGGGGCGGGCCCGCTTGCCGCCGAGGAGGGCGGCGACGAGGAGGGCGGCGACGCCGTCGGGGTCGGGCGCCGGCTGCTTGTCGAGCCGTGCCACCTCCTCCTCGGCGAGTTCCTCCAGGACGCGCCGCCAGCGCCTGACGGCCATGCCGATGCGCTCCCCCGCCTCCCGGTCGGGCGCGGGCAGCGGTACCGCTCCGGCGGCCGGCTCGCGCCGCCAGGCGTCGGCGATCCGTTCGTCGGCGGCGGCGACGGCGCACTGGAGCAGTGCGGTGAGGGACTCGGCGAGCGAGTCGAGGAGTTCGTCGGCGCTCGTGTCGAGCGGGTAGCCGCGCCACCGCGTGAGCGCGTCCCCGGCCAGCACGGCGCCGCGGTCGAGGCGGTTGCGCACCCGCTTGCCCTCCCGCTTGTACGCGTCCTCCACGGCCGACGTCAGCCGTACGGCGGCGGCGTGCTGGGCGGCGACGGCCGAGGCGAGCTCCGGCATCCGCCGCGCGAGGGAGTCCAGCGCGCCGAGCGCGGTCCGCCCGACGGCGTACTGCCGGGCGGCCGGGTCCTGCGCGTGGTGGGCGAGCCAGGCAAACAGCGGCGCGACGGCGCTGGCCGGCAGCAGCCCGCCCCCGCCGGTCGACTCGGGCAGTTCCGGCACCGTGAACCGCGGTACGTCGCCCAGCCCGGCCCGCGTGAGCAGCGCTCCGTACTGCCGGGAGACCTCGGCGAGCACCTGGTGCGGGACCCGGTCGAGGACGGTGACGAGGGTGGCCTTGTACTGCTTGGCGGTGCGCAGCAGGTGCCAGGGGACGGCGTCGGCGTACCGCGAGGCGGTGGTGACCATCACCCAGACGTCCGCCGCGCAGATGAGTTCGGCGGCGAGCGTGCGGTTCTCGACGACGAGGGAGTCGATGTCGGGGGCGTCGAGGATGGCGAGGCCGCGGGGGATGGCGGAGATGGTCTCGACCCGCAGCTCGCGGGTCGCGTGCGTGTCCCTGCGGCCGCGGTCGGGGAGCCGGGACGCGCCCACCGGGACGGCCTCCTCCTCCCCGTGCGGAACCCAGACCCGCATCAGGTCGGGGAGGATCCGCATCCCGGCGAACCAGTGGTGGTCATCCGGGTGGCAGACGAGCACCGGGGTGCGCGTGGTCGGGCGCAGCACGCCGGCTTCGCTGACCTGCCGTCCGACGAGGGAGTTGACGAGGGTGGACTTGCCGGCCCCGGTGGACCCGCCGACAACGGCGAGCAGCGGCGCCTCGGGCGCCTTCAGCCGGGGTACGAGGTAGTCGTCGAGCTGCGCGAGCAGCTCGGCTCTGGTCTGGCGGGCGCGCGGAGCGCCGGGCAGGGGCAGCGGCAGACGCACGGACGCGACCCGGTCGCGCAGGGCGGACAGGGCATCGAGCAGCTGAGGCCGAACATCCAAGGTCACCACATGCGAAGAATGCCCAATTTAGGACCATTTTTGAAGCTTATACGTCCCCTGCGCGCCGAGCGCCACCCCGGGAGGGACATCACGGGACACGAAGGACGAGTGGGGCGCAGGCATAACGAGTGCACAACACCCGGGGCGCCGCGGCGCAAAAGCGATGCGAGAATCGCACCTGCCTGCGATTATCGGGACCGCTTCACCGAACCTCCACATCGTGGCACGCGGGTGAAGCAACCGGGACAAGGCAACCGGAGCCCTATCCTTGACCCGGCACGGACCGCAGCCCCACCCCCACCAGGGGCTCCAGGCCCACCACGGCCACCTTCCGGCCCCCGTAGCTCAGTGGATAGAGCAGGTGCCTTCTAAGCACTTGGCCGCAGGTTCGAGTCCTGCCGGGGGCACCACTTCTCCACCCTTCGAAGCCCTCCCTCCGGGAGGGCTTTCGTGCAGGTCAGAGGCACCCTAGCGGGCCCGGTGTAGCACCGCCGTAAGCCCCGGGGCCGGTCGGCGGGAGCCGGAGTCCGACCGCCGGCGACCGGCGTCGGCCGGACCGGCCCCGGCGCACCCGTGCGGGATTTCGCGGCTGCGGCCGATCCGGTTCCGGCATCCCGGGGCCGGCCTCCGCCACCTCCCGCCGCCCCATCGGAGCCGCGACCTCCGAAGAGACACATCGGGCATAGCGGTCAGTAGGGCGGGAGCTCGGTCTCCCGCCCGGCCTCGGATCCGCACGGCCGGAACCCCGCCATTCGGCCAGTTCTCGGGCGCGCCTTCCGACGGGACGCGCCAGGCGCTCGCCGGACGGGGCATCAGGGGTCGTGCCGGGTCCGTCAGGTGCCCGTCTCCGCCACTCCGCACGGGGGATCACCGGGCTGCCCGGCGCGGGCCTAGGAGATGCCGAAGAGCCTGACGGCCTGGTAGTACGTCCACGCCGTGCCGTCGCAGGAGCCCTTGCGGGTGCCGGAGTACCGGGCGCAGACCCGGCTGAGGTCGGCGTGGAACGCCTGGTCCAGGCGGGCCTTGGCGGCCGGGAACAGACCCGCCGCCTTGTGGTTGCGGTAGCCGAAGTCGTGGCGGGCGCAGGCGTCGCCGAACGGGAAGCCGAGGGGGTTGTCCGGGGAGGACGTGCAGAGGTCCGTGGACCAGTCGAATCCGTACGCCGCCCAAGTGGACCGGTGCGCGCGCGCCTCGGCCCACGCCTCGTAGCTGGCGGCGCCGGTCTGGGTCCAGCGTTCGAGCACCAGGGGCTTGTCCGCGGGGACGGCCGCGGCTGCCGACGCGGGCGGGGCGAGGGCGAGCAGGGCGGCCGCGACAGCCGAGGCGAGGGCGGGGACGAGGCGACGGCGGCGCATGGGCATTCCTCGGGGCAGTGGGAGCGGGGCGGGGAGGTGGTCCGCACCCCCGCCAACTGCCGTGGGGGCCATGGGGTTACTGCACCGGCCGGCCGGCGGCCGCAGCTCTCAGGTATGACGCGTATGAGACTTCCGGCAGAGTCGGGATTCGTCCTGGGGAGGGACGCGCGCGTGGGGGTGGCCCGCCGAGACTGGAGGGCATGAACCGCCGTCCGCTCGTCATCGCCGCCGCCACCGTGGGAGTCCTCGCCATCGGCGCCTTCGCGCTGCCCAACCTCCCGCCCAACCCCGTGACCGACGTCGTCAACGACCGTGTGTTCCACGAGAAGGGCAGGCAGTTCGCGACCGCCGCGGACGCTCCCAGGCAGCGGGGCCGCAAGGAGAAGGAGTTCGACCTTCCGTCCTGGATACCCAAGGACGCCACGCACGTACGGATGAAGGTGCGCACCAGCGGCGAGACCCGTCTGATCCGGTTCACGCTCGGCAAGACCCCGCTGGACGGGCCGCAGTGCGCCTCGGGCACACCGGGGAAGGTCCAGGACCCGGATCTGGCGGCCCGCTGGTGGCCGGACGGCATACGGGCCGAGGCGCGGCCCGAGTGCCGGGACCTGCGTCAGTATCAGGTCGCCGTGCGCGGCAAGCGGGTCTACGCCTGGACCGACGGCACGCTCTCCCCCGGCGTGAAGGCCCAGCCCCGCGCCTCCGCCGGCGCCCCGGCCGGGACGTGGGCCGTGCACCCGGGCCGCTAGGCAGTGCCATCGTGGCGGGGCAGGTGCGTCAGGCGGAGGCCAGTGCCGTCGCCGTGGCGCGGGCGAAGGCCTCCGGGTTGTCGAGCATGATGTTGTGCCCGCAGTCGGCGACGGCCACCACCACGACCCCCGCGGCCTCCAGGGCTTCGGCGCCCGGGAGCGGGCCGTCGGCCTCGGGCAGCAGACAGGTGCGCGGGACCTTCAGCTCCAGCAGCAGCTCCCGCATGGTGGGAACCGTGCCGGTGACCACGCCAACGGCACTGCGGTACAAGGCGGTCCGCCCGGCGAGCCGCATCGTGGCCCACCAGTGGGCGCCGGCCCGGTCCCGCACCTCGGCCCAGCCGTCGGCCAGGAACTCGGCCTCCGTGTACGCGGCGATCCCGCTGCTCCCGGCCGCGCCCGGAGTCGACGGCAGCGGGTCGAGGTTGGCGTCGACGAGCACCAGCCGCGAGACCAGGCGGGGGTGCCGGGCGGCGAGCACGATGGCGACGGCGCCGCCCATGCTGTGCGCGATCACCTCGGCGCCCTCGACCGAGGCCTCCGCGAGGGCGGCCGCCAGCGCGTCGGCGTGCGCTTCGAGCGTGTAGGCGAAGTCCCCGGGCCGGTCGCTGTGCCCGTGGCCCAGCAGGTCGACCAGCAGCGACCGGTGGCCCGCGAGCAGCGGGTGCGCGGCGGCCGCCGCGAAGTAGGCGGGCGAGGTGGCGCCGAGCCCGTGCACGTACACGCGGGCCGGTTCCGTTCCGGGCAGCTCCGCCCAGCGGATGCGGTCGCCTTCCGCTGTGACCACGGCACTCTGCACGCTGCGCTCCCCCTGTGGGTCGGAAAGGAACGAGGGTAGCCAGTCAACCCCGCCGCCTCCTGGACTACCCTCGTCAGGTGATCGAGCACGTGAACCAACTCGGCAGTGACGCACCCCAGATCGGGGGGCTCCCCCGGGGCCGCGCCGTGGCCGTGTGGTCCCTGGACACCACGCTCGCCCGGGTCGCCGGCCGCCCGGTCGAGCGGGCGGGCGAAATCCTGGACGCGGGCGAACGGGACCGGGCCGCCCGGCTGGTGCGCCCCGGGGACCGGCTCCGCTACGTCGCCTCCCACCTGGGGCTGCGGGTGTTGCTCGGCGGCTACCTGGGGCTGGCGCCGGAACAGGTCGGGCTGGTCCGGGAGGACTGCCCGTGCTGCGGCGGCCCCCACGGGCGTCCCGCCGTGGCCGGGGGTGCGGTGCACTTCTCCCTCTCGCACAGCGGCGACCTGGCCTACTACGCCTTCGCCCGGCTGCCGGTCGGCATCGACGTGGAGCAGGTGCCGGACGCGAAGACGCTGGCCAGCGTGGTGAACAGCCTGCACCCGACGGAGACCGCCGAGCTGGCCGCGCTGCCCGGGTCCGCCCGGGAGATCGCCTTCGCCCGGCTCTGGTCCCGCAAGGAGGCCTACCTCAAGGGCACCGGTGCGGGCCTGGCGCTCGGGCTGGTCGACCCGTACATCGGCTCCGCTCCCGCCCCGGCGCCCCTGCCCGGCTGGACCCTGACGGACCTCGCCGCCCCGGCGGGCTACGCGGCGGCCGTGGCTGTCGCCGCCCCGGGCGGCGGCGGCGCCGCAGATGCCGTCGCGGCCGGGTCCGGATCCGCCGTCGGCGACCACCCGGCCTAGGCCGGTCGCGCTGTACGCCCCCGGCAGAGCGGGCGCGGGCGGGCTCCGTGCGTGTCCCGCCGCGCGTGTCCCGGGGCTTGGGCGGGGGCGCGGGCGGCGCTCAGGCGCCGGGGAGCAGCCGCCGGTCGCGGGCTTCGGCCCCGGCGTGGAGGCCCGGCCAGATGCCGTCGAGCCACTCCTCCACCGAGCGGTCCGTCGGCAGGCCCGGCGCCACCCGGTCGTACAGCGCCGCCGTCTCCGGCTCGGCGGTGCGCTGCCGCGTCAGGATCTCCGGCTCGCCCGGGCCCGCCGACGCCACCGACACGCTCCGCAGGAACATCACGTTCGCCGCCAGCAGCCACACCGCCTCGCCCAGCGCCTCCGCGCCCGACGCACCTGACGCACCACCCGAACCGTTCGTGCCCCGCGAGCCGCCCGCCGCTCCCGAGACGCCCGGCGCGCCGTTCGCCAGGGCAGCCCACGGGTCCGGGGCCAGGTACCGCACCGTGCCGACCCCCGTGAACCCCGCCGCGGCCGCGCACATCCCGCACGGCTCCTGCGTGCTCCACAGCACCGCCCCGCCGAGGTCCCAGCCGGTCCGGGCGGCGCCGAGCGCGTTCAGCTCGGCGTGGGCCAGCGGCGTACCGCGCAGCGGGCCCCTCCCCGGCCCCTCCTCGTACGCCTCGTTGCGTCCCTCGCACAGCACCGTGCCCGCCGCGTCCGTCAGCACCGCCCCCACCGCCAGGCCGCCCGCGGTCAGCGCCTCGTAGGCGAGCGCGAGCGATCTCCGTACCGCCGCCGGGGCCGTCCGCCACGCCGCGCCGAAATTCAACTGCCCTTGTGCCATGCGGCCATTATCGTCAGCCCCCATGGACATCCGCCGTGCCCTCTCCCCCGCCGAGCTCACCGCCGCCGAGGCCCTGTTCGACGGCCCCGCCCGCACGGACTGGTCGGAGCGCTTCCTCGCTGCCCCGGGCCACGTGCTGCTGATCGCCTATGTCGACGGCGTGCCCGCGGGCATGGTCTCCGGCGTCGAGATGACCCATCCCGACAAGGGCACCGAGATGTGCCTGTACGAGCTCTCCGTGGACGAGGGCCACCGGCGCCGCGGGATCGGGCGCGCCCTGACCCTGGCCCTGGCCGAGGAGGCCCGGGCCCGCGGCTGCTACGGCATGTGGGTGGGCGTGGACACCGACAACGAGGCCGCCCTGGCCACCTACGGCTCCGCCGGCGCGATCGACGAGGGCGTGTTCACGGTGCGCGGCTGGCCGCTGGCCCCGTAGCCGCCGCCCGCCACGAGCCGCCGCCGGGCCCCCGTGGCCGCCGCAGGCTCCGTAACCGCCGCCGGACCCCCGGCAGTAGCCCTCCCGGCGGCGTGTCGTGCGCCCAGTCGGCGCACCCTCCGCGCGCCCGCTCCCCCGTGCGCCGAGCATCGGCCGCATGACCGCACTGACGTCACCGACCGTGCTCCTCCCCGCCACCGCCGCTCTCCTCGCCGCGCTCACCACGGGCGCCGCGCCTCCGCAGACCGCCGGAGCCGCCTCCGGCGGTGCTCCCACCGCCCCCTACGTCGTCGTCCTCAAGGACACCACCCCCCGCGCGCCGACCCGTGCCCTGGCGGCCGAGGCGGCCGAGTCGGGGGACGCGGTCGGGTCCGTCTACGACACCGCCCTGAACGGCTTCGCCGTCCGCACCACCGCCGCCCGGGCCGCGGCCCTCGCCGCCGATCCACGGGTGGCCTCCGTGGAGCCGGACGCGGAGTTCCGCACCGCCGACACCCAGCCGCTGGCCCCCTGGCCGCTGGACCGGATCGACCAGCGCGAGCTGCCGCTCGACGGCGCGTACGCGTACGCCTCCACAGCCGAGGGCGTCACCGTCTACGTCGTGGACACCGGGATCAACGTCCGCCACCAGGAGTTCGGCGGCCGGGCCCGCGCCGGGTACAACGCGCTGTGGCTGGAGACCTCCGGCGACTGCAACGGCCACGGCACGCACGTCGCGGCGACCGTGGGCGGGACGACGTACGGGGTCGCCAAGGGCGTCTCGCTGGTCGGGGTGAAGGTGGCGAACTGCCGTGGATCCGGGCGGCTGTCGGGCATCCTGCGCGGTCTGGAGTGGCTGGTGAAGGACGCCGCGGCCGCGCCCGCCACCCCGGCGGTGGCGAACATGAGCATGGGCGGCACCCCCAGTTACGCCCTCGACGCCGCGGTGACGCGCGCCGTCGCCGGCGGGATCACCTTCACGGCGGCCGCCGGGAACGCGGGCGAGGACGCCTGCGCCGGCTCACCGGCCCGGGTCCCGCAGGCGCTCACCGTCGGCGCGACCGACGCCGCGGACCGGCGCGCGGGCTTCTCCAACCACGGTCCCTGCGTGGACCTCTCGGCGCCGGGGGTGGGCGTGGTGTCGGCCTGGAAGGGGTCCACCACCGCCACGGCCCGCGCCTCGGGCACGTCCATGGCCGCCCCGCACGTGGCGGGCGTCGCGGCGCTGGTCCTGGCGGGCGGTACGGCGCGCACCCCGGCGGAGGTCTCCCGCGCCCTGCTGAGCGGCGCCGTTCCCGACCGGATCGCCGCCCTGCCGGCCGGCACGCCGAACCTGCTGCTGCACGCGCCGACCGCCCGCTGACCCCGACCACGCACGCCGACCGCCCGCTGACCCCGCCCGCGCACCCGGCCGCACACCCGCCCGCACATCTGGCCGTTTCCAGCGGTTCCGGATCGCCCCACCGGCCGGAACCGCTGCCTCCGCGCGCTCCGGCGGGAACTCCTCCGCCGGACCCGACCTGATGGGACATCAATGTGTGTGTCCTTCGGGCGAAAGCAAGCCATTGACTTCTCATCACGGCGACGCGACCTTGTCGGCCACCGCACCGGCTCGGCCTCCCCCACACAGCGGGTGGGGGGAGGGGTTCGTCATGACGAAGGAGTCGCGACCCAGTGAGTACGAGAATGCTCAGACGAAGAGTGCTGGCCGGGGCGGGAGCCCTATCCCTGGCCCTGACGGGTGGGGCGGTGGGCCTCGCGGGCTCGGCGCAGGCCGCGACCAAGACCACCGCCGTCTTCGAGAACTGCGACGCCCCGGCGCCGCAGCCGGACGGCTCGGGCAACCAGAACTTCACGGTGACGCTGCCCGACGGCGCCAAGGCCGGTGACGTCGTCCCGATCACCATCGATCCGGGCGCGAGCCCGCTGATCCCCGGCTTCTCCGTCACCACGGTGAACACCTCGAAGATCACCCTCAAGGTCGGGACGACCACCCAGGTGGTCACCAGCCCGCCCGAGACCGTCAGCGTCGTGGCCGGGCAGCCGCTCGACCCCAAGGCGTTCTCCGGAACCATCAAGATCCCGGACGGCACCGAGGGCACCACCGTCAACGTGGCCCTCGACCTGGCGGTGACGGACGCGGACCTCTCCGGTTCCGTCTTCACCACGACGTGCACCCCGGCCCCCCGGCCGAGCGCCTCCCTCGGTTCCGTCGCGGTGGAGGCCCTGCCCAAGGACCCGATCACGACCAAGCTGACGCCCAACAGCGGCAAGGCCGGCACCGCGGTCGCCGTCACCGGCGCCAACTTCGCCCCCGGGGCGGTCACCTGTTCCGCCCTCCTGAACGACGTCCCCACCGGTGACACCGGCACCGGCACGGCCGCGGCGAACGGCGTCGCCGACTGCAGCGTCACCGTCACCAAGAAGGCCGACAAGATCCGCATCGACGGGGCGATCAAGCCGTACAAGGACTTCGTCTTCGTCGAGGACCAGCCCGGCGTGAAGAACCCGGTCGACGTCGAGGTCCTGCCCGGTCCGCTGGCGATCGGTCCGCAGGGCGGCAACCCTGCCGTCGACTTCGGCAAGGTGACCATCAACGGCAAGTCCCAGTCGGTCGTGGGCCAGTTCACGGCGATGTCCGTCCAGGACTTCCGCGGCGGCACCCTCGGCTGGGACGTCACGGCGACCCGTACCCCGTTCCTGAACGAGACCACGGGCCACTCGATGACCAAGGCGCAGCTCGGCATCCAGCCGTCCTGCACCGTGACCAACGCGGACAGCCCGAGCACCTGCTCGGCCGGTACGCCGGGTGCGATCTCCGACACCCCGATGAAGATCGCCTCCCAGGCGGCCGGCGGGGACGAGCTGACCGGCGGCGAGTTCGCGGTCGGCGGCGCGGGGATGATCCAGCTCCCGCCGTTCATGTTCGCCGACACCTACCAGTCGGTGGTCACCTTCTCCATCGCCTGACCCGTACGGCCCGCTCGCTCCAGGGTGGTGGGGGGGGGCGGGGCCGCCCCCCCCCGGCCCCCCCCCCCCCCCGCGGGGGCCCCCCCGGGCCCCCCCCCCCCCCCCCCCCCCCCCGCCCCCCCGGGGGGGGGGGGGCCCCCCCCCCCCCCACCACCTTCGCCCTGTCCGCCGCGACTGGAGACCCGCCCATGCGCACCCGCACCCGCACCCCTCTGTACGGTCTGCTCGTCGGCCTGCTCCTGCTGGGCGCGGGCCTGTTCCTCCCCGCCTCCGCCGCGAGCGCGGCGGACAACGGCACCTGGGGGGTCTTCCCGACCCCGCCGGCCGGTGCGGCCATGACCGACCGTGCGTACTTCTACCACCAGGGCGCGGCCGGGACGACCGTCGCCGACAGTGCGACGATCATCAACTCCTCCGACCGGGACCTGACGTTCCAGGTCTTCGCCACGGACGCCATGAACACCCCGGCGGGCGGCGCCTTCGCGCTGCTGCCCGTGGAGACGAAGCCCCGGGACGTCGGCACCTGGATCGCCCTTCCGCCGGAGACGGCGGGCACGGTGACGGTGCCCGCCAAGGGCCGCAAGGACGTTCCGTTCACCGTGAGGGTGCCGGCGGACGCGACGCCCGGCGACCACGTCGGCGGCATCGTGGTCCTGAACACCGCCGTGGAGGGCGTGCAGAAGGAGGGCAAGGTCCAGGTCGGGGTGAAGCGCTCGGTGGGCGCCCGGCTCTACTTCCGGGTCCCCGGGCCGGTGGCCGCGGGGCTGAGCGTGGAGGACGTACGGGTCAGCCGGTCCGCGCCGCTGCTGCCGTGGCTCCAGGACGCCCGCGCCACCATCACGTACGCCCTGGTCAACCGGGGGAACGTGGTCGTCGAGCCGCGCGTCACGGTCTCCGCCGAGGGTCTGTTCGGGCGCCAGGTGCTGGACCGGCCGGCCCGCGAGCTGAAGCTCGTCCTGCTGCCGGGGCAGCGCGTGGAGCTGACGGAGCCCTGGCCGGACGCGCCGCAGTCCGACTGGGTGACGGTCCGCGTCGCCGCGGGCGCGGCGGCCCACCCCGACCTGGCCACGGCGGCCGAGGCGGACTTCGTCGCCGTGCCGTGGCCGGCGGCGGGCGCGCTCCTGGTGCTCGCCGGAGCCGGCACCGCCCTGTGGGCGCTGCGCCGCCGCCGGGCCGCCCGCGCAGCGGAACTCCCCGCCTCCGCACCGGACCCGGTCCGGGTGCACTGACGGGGTCGGGGAGGGGGCAGCGGAAACCCCCGGCCGGTGAGGGTGGGCCGGGGGTCCGCGGTTCGGGGTGTCGGTGAGGCGCCCGGGTGGGCCGCGTCAGTGGTTGCGGGGGAAGCCCAGGTCGACGCCCGCCGGGGCGTCCGAGGGGTCCGGCCAGCGGGTGGTGACGACCTTGCCGCGGGTGTAGAAGTGGATGCCGTCGTTGCCGTAGATGTGGTGGTCGCCGAAGAGCGAGTCCTTCCAGCCCCCGAAGGAGTGGTAGCCCACCGGCACCGGGATCGGCACGTTGACGCCGACCATGCCCGCCTCGACCTCCAGCTGGAAGCGGCGGGCGGCGCCGCCGTCGCGGGTGAAGATCGCGGTGCCGTTGCCGAACGGCGAGGCGTTGATGAGGGCGACGCCCTCCTCGTACGTCTCGGTGCGCAGGACGCACAGGACCGGGCCGAAGATCTCGTCGCGGTAGGCGTCGGAGTCGGTCCTGACGTTGTCGAGCAGGGAGAGGCCGATCCAGTGGCCGTTCTCGTTGCCCTCCACCGTGTAGCCGGTGCCGTCCAGGATCACGTCCGCGCCCTGGGCGGCCGCGCCCTCGACGTACGAGGCGACCTTGTCGCGGTGGGCGGCGGTGATCAGCGGGCCCATCTCGGAGGCCGGGTCGTTGCCGGGGCCGATCTTGATCTTCTCGGCGCGCTCGCGGATCTTCTCGACGAGGGTGTCGGCGATGGATCCGACGGCCACGACCGCGGAGATCGCCATGCAGCGCTCGCCGGCCGAGCCGTACGCGGCGGAGACCGCCGCGTCGGCGGCCGCGTCCAGGTCGGCGTCCGGGAGGACGAGCATGTGGTTCTTGGCGCCGCCCAGCGCCTGGACGCGCTTGCCGTTGGCGGAGGCCGTCGTGTGGATGTGGCGGGCGATCGGGGTGGACCCGACGAAGGAGACGGCCGAGATGCCCGGGTGGGCGAGGAGCGCGTCGACGGCGACCTTGTCACCGTGGACGACGTTGAGGACGCCCGCCGGCAGACCGGCCTCGGTCGCCAGCTCGGCCAGCTTGTTCGCGGCCGACGGGTCCTTCTCGCTCGGCTTGAGGATGAAGGTGTTTCCGCAGGCCACGGCCAGCGGGAACATCCACATCGGCACCATCGCCGGGAAGTTGAAGGGGGTGATGCCCGCGACGACGCCCAGCGGCTGGCGGATCGAGGAGACGTCCACGCGGTTGGACACGGACGTCGACAGCTCGCCCTTGAGCTGCGTGGTGATGCCGCACGCCAGCTCGACGATCTCCAGGCCGCGGGCCACCTCGCCCAGCGCGTCCGAGTGGACCTTGCCGTGCTCGGCGGTGATCAGCTCGGCGATCGCGTCGCGGTTGGCGTCGAGCAGCGCACGGTAGGCGAACAGCACCTTGGTGCGGGCGGCCAGCGAGGACTGGCCCCAGGACGCGAACGCCTCCCGGGCGACCCGTACCGCCGCGTCGACCTCGTCGGCGGAGGCCAGCGCGACCTGCGTCGTGACCTCGCCGGTCGCCGGGTCGGTGACCGGGCCGTAGTTGCCCGACGCGCCCTCGACGGTCTTGCCACCGATCCAGTGGTTGACGGTCTTCATGCCTTGCTCCTTCACAGATGGCGACGTCGCTGCGCGGCTTGCCGGTCGTACGCTTCACGGGCTTCGACCGCCGCCTTGCGGGTCGCGGTCTCGGCCACAGGAACATCCCACCACGCCTGTGCCGGGGGTGGGCCCGACACAGTGTCGGGCGTTCGGGTCTGTACGTAGACACATGTGGGACGCGTCGCCGAACGCGCCTCGGCGAGGGCTTCGCGCAGGTCACGCACGGTGCGGGCACGGATGACGGCCATCCCGAGGGAGGCCGCGTTCGCCGCGAGGTCCACCGGAAGGGGGTCCCCCGTGTACGAGGCGTCGGGCGCCCGGAAGCGGTACGCGGTGCCGAAGCCCTCGCCGCCGACGGCCCCCGACAGGCCGCCGATGGAGGCGTAGCCGTGGTTGTCGAGGATCACCACCTTGACGGGGACGCCCTCCTGCACGGCGGTGACGAGCTCGGTCGGGTTCATCAGGTACGTGCCGTCGCCGACCAGCGCCCACACGGGCCGGCCGGGCGCGGCGAGGGCCACGCCGAGGGCGGCGGGGATCTCGTAGCCCATGCAGGAGTACCCGTACTCGACGTGGTACTGGTCCGCCGAGCGGGTCCGCCACAGCTTGTGCAGGTCGCCGGGGAGCGAGCCGGCCGCGTTGACCAGGATGTCCGTGCCGTCGACGAGGGCGTCGAGCAGCCCGAGCACCTGGGTCTGGGTGGGCGGGAGGTCCTCGTCCGCGGCGGGTACGGCGTAGGCCCCGTCGACGCGCGCCTCCCACCGGGCCCGGGCCCCCCGGTACGCCTCCTCGTACGCGGGGGCGACGCGGTGGCCGGACAGCGCCTCCCGGAGCTCGTCGAGGCCCTCGCGGGCGTCGGCGACCAGCGGCCGGGCGGCGAGCTTGTGGGCGTCGTACGGGTCCAGGTTGAGGCCGACGAACCGGACGGCCGGGTTCTGGAAGAGCGTCGCCGAAGCGGTGGTGAAGTCCGTCAGCCGGGTACCGGCGGCGATCACCAGGTCGGCCTCCCGGGCGAGGTCGGCGGCGGCCGCCGCGCCCGTGTGCCCGATGCCGCCCACGTCGGCGGGGTGGCCGTGCGGGAGGGCTCCCTTGCCCGCCTGGGTGGCGGCGACCGGGATGCCGGTGGCCTCGGCGAACGCGGCGAGGGCTGCCCGGGCGGCGCTGTGGCGGATGCCGCCGCCGGCGACGATCAGGGGGCGCGCGGAGCCCCGTACGGCAGCGGCGGCAGCGGCGAGCTCGGACCGGTCGGGCCGGGGCCGGCGCACGCGCCAGACCCGCTCGGCGAAGAACTCCTCGGGCCAGTCGTACGCCTGCGCCTGCACGTCCTGCGGCAGCGCGAGGGTGACGGCGCCGGTCTGCACGGGGTCGGTGAGCACCCGTACGGCCTGCAGGGCCGCCGGGATCAGCGCCTCGGGCCGGGTGACGCGGTCGAAGTGGCGCGAGACGGGCCGCAGGGCGTCGTTGACGGTGACGTCGCCCGCGTACGGCACCTCCAGCTGCTGCAGCACCGGATCGGCGGGGCGGGTCGCGAAGGTGTCCCCGGGCAGCAGGAGCACCGGGATCCGGTTGATCGTGGCGAGGGCGGCCCCGGTGACGAGGTTGGTGGCGCCGGGCCCGATCGAGGTGGTGACGGCGTGCGCGGAGAGCCGCCCGCACTGGCGGGCGTAGCCGACGGCGGCGTGCACCATGGCCTGCTCGTTGCGTCCCTGGAGGAAGGGCATGGCCTGCGGTCCGGCCTCCAGCAGCGCCTGCCCGATGCCGGCGACGTTGCCGTGGCCGAAGATCCCCCAGGTGGCGGCGATCAGCCGGTGGCGCTGCCCGTCGCGTTCGGTGTACTGGCGGGCGAGGAAGCGGACGAGGGCCTGCGCGACGGTGAGTCTCATCGGGGGGCCTCCGCGTCGGGGAAGGCCGCGTCGGGGAAGGCCGCCCCGGGGAAGGGCAGCCTGGGGTCGGTCTCCGCGCCCGGCCAGGTGGCGCGGATCCAGCCGTGGTCGGGGTGGTCCCGGATGAGCCACTCCCGGGTGCGGCCGGGGCCGGCCATCACGTTCAGGTAGTACATGTCGTGCCCGGGGGCGGCGATGGACGGGCCGTGCCAGCCGTCCGGGATGAGCACCGCGTCACCGGTGCGCACCTCGGTGAGGACGTCGGTCTTCCCGGCCGGGGAGGGGCTGACCCGCTGGTACCCGAGGCCCGGGGTGTCGCCGTGGGGGGCGATCTCGAACCAGTAGATCTCCTCCAGCCGGGACTCCTCGCCGGGACGGTCCTCGTCGTGCTTGTGGGGCGGGTACGAGGACCAGTTGCCGCCGGGGGTGAGCACCTCGACGGCGATGAGCCGGTCGCACGCGAAGGAGTCGGCGGCGGCGAAGTTGTTGACCTGCCGGGAGCAGTTGCCTGCGCCCCGCAGCTCGACGGGGACGTCCGCGGCCGGACCGTACCGGGCGGGCAGGCGGCGGTCGCAGCGCGCCCCGGCGAGCGCGAAGCGGCCGCCCGCGGCGGAGGTGACGGTGGCGTGCGCGTCCCGGGGCAGGTACGCGAAGTCGGTGGGCCCGGCGAACACCCCGGGACGGCCGCGCAGTTCGAAGGCGTACACCCCCTCGTCGGGGGCGGGGACGGCGCCCGGGACCTCGACCGGGTCGCGGCCGGGGCCGGGGACGGCGCCCGGGTCGCGGCCGGGGCCGGGGACGGCGCCCGGGTCCCGGCCCTCGACCCGGCAGGCCCCGGACAGCGGGAGCACGATCCACTCCGCCTCCCCGCACGGATGCGCGTACGTCTCACCCGGTTCAAGGGCGAGCACGAGCAGCCTCGTCCACTCCATCCGCCACTCAGACACCACCGGCACGGCCGAGCACCTCCTCCACCTCGTCGGGAAACGGCATCGCGGTGGAACAGGCCAGCCGCGCGGCAACGATGGCCCCGGCCGCGTTCGCGAACCGCACCGTCCGCTCCAGGTCCCATCCGGCGAGCAGCCCGTGGCACAGCGCGCCGCCGAACGCATCGCCCGCGCCGAGGCCGTTGACCACGTCCACCGGTACGGGCGGGACGTCGGCCACCGTGCCGTCCCGGTGGACCGCCAGCACGCCGTCCGGTCCCCGTTTGACGACCGCCAGCTCCACGCCGGCGTCGAGGAGCGCCCGCGCCGCCGCGTACGGCTCGGACGCGCCGGTGGCGATCTCGCACTCCTCCTGGTTGCCGACGGCCACCGTGGCCAGGGCCAGGGCCCGTTCGTAGTGCGCCTCCGGCTTCTCCCGCCACAGCGTCGGCCGCCAGTCCAGGTCGAAGACCGTCGTACGGGCGCGGCCGCGGGCCTCCAGCGCGGCGAGGGTGGCGGAACGGCTCGGCTCCTCGCTCAGGCCCGTCCCCGTCATCCAGAACACCCGGGCCGCCCGGACCGCCTCCAGGTCCAGCTCACCGGCGTCGATCTCCAGGTCGGGTGCCTTCGGCACGCGGTAGAAGTAGAGCGGGAAGCGGTCGGGCGGGAAGATCTCGCAGAAGGTGAGCGGGGTGGGGAGCCCCTGGACCTCGGACACCCACCGGTCGTCCACGCCGAGGCGGCGCAGCTCCGCGCGCAGGTACGCGCCGAAGGGGTCCGCGCCGGTACGGGTGACCACCGCCGTGCGGCGGCCGAGCCGGGCGGCCGCGACGGCCACGTTGGTCGGGGAGCCGCCGAGGAACTTGCCGAAGGTCTCGGCCTCGGCCAGCGGCACGCCGGTCGTCAGCGGGTAGAGGTCCACCCCGATCCGCCCCATCGTGATCAGGTCGAAGCCCGACGGGCCGCCCGTGACCGCCGGTCCTCCTCCTCGCTCGTGCACCTCGTCCACGCCGCCCACGCCGCCCACACCGTCCACCTCGTCGCCTTCCCTTCCGGTCACCTGCGCGCCCTCTCCCCCGTGTGCCCGCCCCGTGCGCCGTGCCGTGCGCGCCCTACGCCACCCCGCGCTCCGCCCCACGCCGTTCTGCGCACCGCCTTCACCGTCCTCTTCGCCGCCCCGTCGAGCCTCGCACCCTAAGGTGGCCGCTATGACGTCCTCCCCGCCCGCGTTGACCCGTATCCGCATCGGTTCGGCTCCGGACTCCTGGGGTGTCTGGTTCCCCGAGGACCCCCGCCAGACCCCCTGGGAGCGGTTCCTCGACGAGGTCTCCGACGCCGGGTACGAGTGGATCGAACTCGGCCCGTACGGCTACCTGCCCACCGATCCCGCCCGCCTCACCGAGGAGACGGCCCGGCGCGGGCTGCGGGTCTCGGCGGGAACCGTCTTCACCGGACTCCATCACGGGCCCGCCGTGTGGGAGGACACCTGGGAGCACGTGTCGCGGATCGCCGCGCTCACGCAGGCCGTGGGCGCGTCCCACCTCGTGGTCATCCCCTCCTTCTGGCGGGACGACAAGACCGGGGAGGTGCGCGAGGACCGCACCCTCACCGCCGGCCAGTGGCGCGACCTGACCTCCCAGACCGAGCGGCTGGGCCGCGAGGTCCGGGACCGGTACGGGCTGCGGATCGTCGTGCACCCACACGCCGACACCCACGTCGACACCCCGGAGAACGTGGCCCGCTTCCTGGACGCCACCGACCCCGAGCTGGTCTCCCTCTGCCTGGACACCGGGCACTACGCGTACTGCGGCGGCGACAGCGTCCGTGCCGTCGAGACCTTCGCGGAGCGGATCGGCTACCTCCACCTCAAGCAGGTCGATCCGCGCGTCCTCGCCGAAGTCGTCGCCGACGGCGTCCCCTTCGGTCCGGCCGTGGCCCGCGGGGTGATGTGCGAACCTCCGTCGGGAGTGCCGGACCTGGAACCGGTGCTGGCGGCGGCCCAGCGGCTCGGCGTGGACCTGTTCGCGATCGTGGAGCAGGACATGTACCCCTGCCCGCCCGACCGGCCCCTGCCGATCGCCCGGCGGACCCGGGCCTACCTGCGCTCCTGCGGCGCCCGCTGACCTTCCGGAAGGGACCTCAACGACATGAGCACGCTCGGCATCGCCGTCATCGGCACCGGGAAGATGGGCGCGGACCACGTCGGCCGGATCGGCCGGACCGTCGGCGGGGCCAGGGTGGTGGCCCTGGCGGATCCGGACGGGGACCGGGTCAAGGAGCTGGCGGGCACCCTGGACGGGGCGGCCGCGTACACCGACGCGGCGGCGGCGATAGCTGCGCCCGGGGTGGACGCGGTGCTGATCGCCTCGCCGGGACCGGCCCACGAGGAGGCCGTCCTGCGGGCGCTGGAGCGGGGGTTGCCGGTGCTGTGCGAGAAGCCGCTGACCCCGGACCCGGCGGGCGCCGTGCGGATCATGGAGGCCGAACAGCGGTTGGGGCGGCGCCTGGTGCAGGTCGGCTTCATGCGGCGGTACGACGCCGAGTACGAGCGGCTGAAGGAGCTGCTGGACGCGGGCGGGATCGGCCGGCCGCTCTTCCTCCACTGCCGGCACCGCAACGCGGCCTCCCCCTCCTTCTTCACCAGCGACATGCTGATCACGGACTCCGTGGTGCACGAGGTGGACGCGGCGCGCTGGCTGCTGGGTCAGGAGGTCACGGCGGTGTCCGTGCTCTCCCCCACGCCCTCCTCGGCGGCGCCGGAGGGACTGCGCGATCCCCGGCTGGTGCTGCTGGAGACCTCCGGCGGGGCCGTCGTCGACGTGGAGATCTTCGTCAACTGCGGTGTCGGGTACCAGGTGCGGTGCGAGGCGGTCGGCGAGTCGGGCAGTGCCCTGATCGGCGACGGGCACGCGATGGTCGTCCAGGCGGCGGGCCGGTGGGGCGGTGAGATCGCGCAGGACTTCACGGTGCGGTTCGCGGACGCCTACGACCGCCAGCTGCGGAGCTGGGTGGCCGCGGCCGCGCGCGGCCGGGTGACCGGGCCGGACGCCTGGGACGGGTACGCGGCGTCGGCCGTCTCGGAGGCCGGCCTGGCAGCGGCGCGCAGCGGCGTACGGACCCCGGTCGAACTGGTGGAACGCCCGCCCCTGTACCGCTGATCCCCCGCTCCGCCGCCCCGCGCGTGCCGGAGGCCGCGACCTCCCGACGCCCGCCCCGACCCGTCCCGGCCCCGCCCCGACCCGTCCCGGCCCCACCCCGCCCCGACCCGGCCCCGACCCGGCCCCTCGGCAACCGCCAGAGCCGGGGGGCCGGTGTGTCGCATCTGTCACAGGCGTCCCGCTTGTGTCACGCATATCCGCATTACGCGGGTTTTCCGTCACAGGCGGTCGACAGCCCCTCCCCTGCCCTCACCCTGCGTCGTTCCCCGGGCACAACTCGAGTGATCGTCAGTGTCCACGCGCCGGCTCCCCCGACGGCCTCCCGGCCGGCCCCGCGGCGTGGACAAGGAGGTGTCGTGCATGAGCGACCGACAGCTGTGGTCGTACAAGGAGATCGCCGCCCACATCCGGGTCCAGCCGGACACCGTCCGCTCCTACCGCAAGCACGGGCTGCTCCCCGCACCCGACCACGTGGAGGGCGGCAAGCCCTACTGGTACGCCGACACCATCCGCACCTGGGTGGCCCGCCGCCCCGGCAACCGGGGCCGCCGCGAGGACTGACCGCCCACCCCGGCCGTCCCCCCCGCCGTCCGCCCACCCCGGGCGGCCGGACCCGCCCCGGCCCCGCCGCCGGGGCGGGCGGCCCGCGCCGCCCCCGCCACCCTCGCGGCCCCCGCGGCCCGGGCTACCGGGCCCCGGCCGGTATCCGCTCCGCCTCTCCGGCCCCCGCCTCCGGTCCCGGATCCGTCTGCGGTTCCGGGCCCGCCTGCTGGCCCGTGCCCGGACCGGGCGCCGGAGCGGCGGCCCCGCCCTCGCTCAGCCCGAACCGCTCGTACAGCCGGCGCAGCGGCCCGGGCGCCCACCACGTGGCCTTCCCGGTCAGCTTCATGACCGCGGGGACCAGCAGGCTCCGTACGACCATGGCGTCCATCAGGACCGCCAGGGCGATCCCGAGCCCCAGCATCTTGGTGTTGGTCACCCGCGAGGTGCCGATGGCCACCATCACCACCGCCAGGATCACGGCCGCCGCGGTGATCAGTCCGCCCGTGCGGGCCAGTCCGGCGCGCACCGCCCCCTCGTGGTCCCCGGTCCGGTCGTACTCCTCCTTGATCCGCGATATGAGGAACACCCCGTAGTCCATGGAGAGTCCGAAGGCGATGCAGAACATCAGCACCGGCAGGGTGGTCTCGATGTCGCCGGTCGAGGTGAAGGAGAGCAGGCCCGAGAGGTTGCCCTCCTGGAAGACCCACACCACCGCCCCGAACATCGCGGTCAGGCTCAGCGCGTTGAGCAGGATGGCCTTTACCGGGATCAGGACGCTCCCGGTGAGCAGGAACACCAGCAGCAGTGTGGCCAGCACCACCAGGGCCAGGGCCGCGGGCAGTTCCTCCGCTATGGCGTCCTGGGCGTCCACGAGGACCGCCGCCTGTCCGGTCACGGACGTCTCGAAGGGCGCGTCCACCTTCCGCACCTCCCCGACGAGGTCCTGCGCCTGCGGCCCCACGGCCTCCCCCTCGGCGGCGACCGAGAAGTAGGCGTACGGCGAGCCGGGTCCCGCGCTCACCGGGCCGTCGATCCGGACCACGCCGGGCAGGGCGTCCACCCGGCCCCGGTACGCGGTCAGGTCCGCGGGTCCCGCCGCCCCCTCGGCGAGCACGATCAGCCCGCCCCCGGGGCTGCCGGGGAAGCCGTCCCGGATCTGCTGCTGGACCACGTGCGACTCGGCGGTGGCCGGCAGCTGCCGGTCGTCCACGGTGCCGAACTTCACCCCGAGGAACGGCAGGCCGAGCAGCAGCAGACCCGCCGTGGTGGCCACCGCGAACAGCGGGGCCCGCCGCATCACCAGCGCGGTGGTCCGCGCCCAGCCCCGGCCGGGCTCCCCGGCCCGCGGCGCCCCGTCGGCGCTCCGGCCCCGGCGCCACAGCGCCCGCAGGTCCAGGGAGTTGACCCGGTGGCCGAGCAGCACCAGGGCCGCGGGCAGCAGGATCAGCGCGGCGGCCGCCGCCAGCAGGACCACCGCGACCCCGGCGTAGGCGAAGGACCGCAGGAAGTACATCGGGAAGAAGAGCATCGCCGAGAGCGAGACGGCGACGGTCAGCGCCGAGAACAGCACGGTGCGGCCCGCGGTGCGCAGGGTGGCTCCGACGGCGCCGACCGGGTCGCGGCCCGCGGCGAGCTCCTCGCGGAACCTCCGCACGATGAACAGGGCGTAGTCGATGGCGAGTCCGAGCCCGAGGGCCGTGGTCAGGTTCTGGGCGAAGACGGAGACGTCGGTGAACTCGGTGAGCCCGCGCAGCACCGCGTTCGTCCCGAGGACGGCCACGATGCCGACGCCGAGCGGCAGCAGGGCGGCCACCGCGCTGCCGAAGACGAGGACGAGCAGGACGAGCGTCACCGGCAGGGCGATCAGCTCGGCCCGCAGCAGGTCCTCCTGGATCGTGGCGGTCACCTCCCGCTGGACGGCGGCCTGCCCGCCGAGCGAGACCCTGACCGGCCCGTGGTCCCCCTGGTAGTGCGGGGCGATCCGGTCGAGCACGCGGGTGGCGGTCTTCTCGTCGCCCGTGACCCGGGCGGCGATCAGTGCCCGCCCGCCGTCCTCGGAGCGCAGCGCGGGCAGGGGCGTGCGCCAGTAGGAGCCGACGCCGGCGACCCCCTGCTCGGCGGCGAGGCGGACCGTGAGCCGCTCCGCCTCGGCGGCGACGGCGGGATCGTCGACCCCGGCGCCGCCGTTGCGGACGTCGACGAGCAGCAGCAGGTTGGGCTGGGAGCCGGGGAACTCGCGTTCCAGCACGGTGGCCGCACGGGTGGACTGCGCGTCCGGGTCCTCCCAGCCGCCGCTGCCCATCCGCTCGGCGACACCTCCTCCGGCGAACACGGCCAGCGCCGTCACGACCAGGGCCAGCAGCAGCGAGAGCCGCGGCCGGGCCGTGACGATCCGGGTCCACCGGCCGCTCTCCCCGGGCGGCGGCGGATTCTTGACTTCGGACATGACTCGGTGTCCCCTTCACCTGATTGCCAGGCCGAATACACTGGCAAATACGAGCAGTCGCTCGCGTTCTCTCAGAATGCGAGCGATCCCTCGCGTTTGTCAATCACCCACGGGAAGCAAGGGATTGGACATGCCGGGGACACCCCAGGACAAAACGGCAGAAGAAGCAGGAGAGCCGGCGGAATCCGACCGGGCCGTGGCCGCGGCCGCCGCCCCCCGGCGCCGCCAGGCCCGCGGGGAGCGGCGGATCAGCCAGCTCCTGGCGGCCGCCTCGGGCGTGTTCTGCCGTACCGGATACGCCGCGGCCAGCACCAACGCGATCGCGCGCGAGGCCGGCGTCTCACCGGGCACGCTCTACCAGTTCTTCCCGAACAAGGAGGCCATCGCGATCGAGCTGGGCGGCCGGCTGCTCCAGCGCGCGCACGAGATGCACGGCCGGGCGTTCCTGCCCGAGAACCTGGACCGCCCCCTGCCGGAGCTGCTGGACGCCGTCCTGGACCCGGTCATCGCCTTCAACTGCGAGAACCCGGCGTTCTGGGCGCTGATGCACGGCTCCGGCGTCCCGGGGATCACGCAGGAGCACGAGGAGCTGCACTGCAACCTGCTCACCCGCATCGAGGCGATCCTGCACGGCTTCGCCCCCGCCGCCACGCCGGCCGAGCTCACCCACACCTCGAACATGATCCTGGGCATCTTCAAGTCGGCACTGGACCTGATCCTGGCCCACGAGGGCCCCGAGCGCGCCGCGTACGTGGCCGAGCTGAAGACCGTCCTGCTCCGCTACCTGGAGCCCCTGGTCACCACGGCTCGCTCCCGCTGACCCGGTCCGGGCTCCGGCCGTCCGGCCCCGGCCCCGGCCCCTTCCCCGCCCCCTCCCCGGAGCGGGCCCGCAGCCGCAGTCCCACCAGCGGGAACACCAGTACGGACAGCATCCCCGCACCCACCAGCGCCGCCGCCTCCCCCGGCTCGACCTTCCCGTCCTGCACCCCCATCGTGGTGATGGCGACGACCAGCGGCAGCGCGGTGGAGCCGAACAGCACCAGCGCCGAGCGGTCGCGCCGCCCCAGGTCCCGCGGGGCCAGCAGCCACATCGGCAGCCCGCGCACCACCAGGAAGAGCACCAGGAACACGGGGAGCAGCAGCAGGACCCCTCCGCCGCCGAGCAGGGCCGCCAGGTCGAACTCGATGCCGGTGACCACGAAGAACAGCGGCACCAGGAAGCCGAAGCCGATGGCCTCGACCTTCGACAGCACCGTCCCGCTACTCTCCGGCGCCGCCCCGTGCAGCACCAGCCGGGTGATCAGTCCGGCGGCGAAGGCGCCGAGCAGGATGTCGAGCCCCATCGCCTGGGCCAGCGCCAGCATTCCCACCAGCATCAGCATCACCAGCCGTACCGCGAACTGCGCACTGCTGTGCAGGGTCTTGGCGATGACGCGGGAGAACCACGGCGGCCTGGGCCGCAGCGCCCAGAACACCGCGGCCGCCGTCAGTACGCCGAAGGCCACGAGCAGCGCCGCCGAGCGGGCCGGCGCCCGCCCGCTCAGCAGCAGCGCCATGGCGATGATCGGCCCGAACTCGCCGACCGACCCCATCGCCATCATCACCGTCCCGAACCGGCTCTTGAGGTCCCCGGCGTCCCTGAGCACCGGCAGGATGGCGCCGAGCGCGGTGCTGGTGAGCGCGGTACCGATGTAGACGCCCTTGTCGAAGCCGCCCCCGCCGGAGAGCAGGATCCCCGCCCCCAGCCCCAGCGCGAGCGTGATCGCCCAGGCCCACACCGACCGCTTGAGGGTGTCCCCCTTGATCCGGTCGAACTCGACCTCGTAGCCCGCCAGGAAGATCAGCATGGCCAGCCCGAGCTGGCTCAGGACATCGATCACCTGTCCCGAGCTCGCCCATCCGAGCACGTCGGGGCCCATGAGGATGCCGAGCAGGATCTCGAAGATGACGAGCGGCACGGCCAGCCAGCGCGAGAACCCGTACGCGAGCAGCGGGGCGAGCACGGCGGCGGCCATGATCAGAACGAGGGTTCCCGGTTGATCCATATCCGCCATTTACATACAGCTCGCCCGTATCGTCCACCTCAAAAGAACGGGCGCGCATCCTCGCTTCGATACCCCCTAGGGGTATAGTCTCGACATGTCGGAGGAACAGGCTGGAGAAATCCACCGCCCCCGCGACCGGACCCACCCCTCATGAGGAGAACGACATGACCGCCGAGACGGACACCCAGACCACCACCGTCTACCGCGTGACCGGCATGACCTGCGGGCACTGCGAGGGCGCGGTGACCGCGGAGCTCTCCGCCCTGCCCGGCGTCAGCTCGGTCAAGGCCGTCGCCGCGACCGGCGAGGTCACCGTGGTCTCCGCCGCCCCGCTCGCCGACGAGGACGTGCGCGCGGCCGTGGACGAGGCGGGCTACGCGTTCGCCGGCCCCGCCCAGCCGTAACCGGCCCGGCGCCCACCGCCCCCCGCCCCGGGCTGCACCCTGCCCGCGCTGGAACCCGCAGAACCCGAAGCACCCCGCAGCACCCCGCCGGGCGGTACCGGCCGGCTCATACCGGTTCCGTGCCGCCCGGCCCTCCCCCTGGAGCACCGGAACATGACGAGCACAGTGCACGACGGACCCATAGCGGCGGTCGAGCTCACGATCGGCGGAATGACCTGCGCCTCCTGCGCGGCCCGCATCGAGAAGAAGCTGAACCGGATGGACGGGGTCACCGCGACGGTGAACTACGCCACCGAGAAGGCGAAGGTCTCGTACGCGGGTGACGTCCGGGTCGCCGATCTGATCGCGACCGTCGTGAAGACCGGGTACACCGCCGCGGAACCCCCGCCGCCGCAACCGCGGCCGGAGTCCGCGCCGGGCACGCCGGCCAACCCGGGAGCCGAAGCGGACGGGGCCCCGGAGGGGGCCGACCCCGAGTCGGCCGCGCTCCGCACCCGCCTGCTCGTCTCGACCGTCCTCGCCGCCCCCGTCGTCCTGCTCGCGATGGTCCCGGCGCTCCAGTTCGACAACTGGCAGTGGCTCTCCCTGACGCTCGCCTCCCCCGTCGTCGTCTGGGGCGCCCTCCCCTTCCACCGGGCCGCCTGGACCAACGCCCGGCACGGCGCCGCCACCATGGACACCCTGGTCTCGGTCGGCACGCTCGCCGCCTTCGCCTGGTCCCTGTGGGCGCTGTTCTTCGGCCACGCGGGCATGCCCGGCATGCGGCACGGCTTCGACCTCACGATCTCGCGGACCGACGGCTCCTCCGCCCTCTACCTGGAGGTCGCGGCCGGAGTCGTCACCTTCATCCTGCTCGGCCGCTACCTGGAGGCGCGCGCCAAGCGGAAGTCGGGCGCGGCCCTCAAGGCCCTGCTGCGGCTGGGCGCCAAGGACGTCGCCGTCCTGCGCGGCGGCGCCGAGGTCCGCGTCCCGGTGGGCACGCTCCGGACCGGCGACCGGTTCGTCGTCCGCCCCGGCGAGAAGATCGCCACCGACGGGACCGTCGTCGAGGGCGAGTCCGCCGTGGACGCCTCCATGCTGACGGGCGAGTCCGTGCCGGTCGAGGTGACCCCGGGGGACGCCGTCACCGGCGCCACCGTCAACACCTCGGGGCGCCTCGTCGTCGAGGCCACCCGGGTCGGTTCCGACACCCAGCTGGCCCGGATCGCGCGGCTCGTCGAGGACGCCCAGAACGGCAAGGCCGAGGTGCAGCGCCTCGCCGACCGGATCTCCGCCGTCTTCGTCCCCGTCGTCCTCCTCCTCGCGCTCGGCACCTGGGTCGGCTGGCTGCTCGCCACCGACAACCCCACCGCCGCCTTCACGGCCGCCGTGGCCGTCCTGATCATCGCCTGCCCCTGCGCCCTGGGCCTGGCCACCCCGACCGCGCTCATGGTCGGCACCGGCCGGGGAGCGCAGCTCGGCATCCTGATCAAGGGCCCCGAGGTGCTGGAGTCCACCCGCCGCGTGGACACCGTCGTCCTGGACAAGACCGGTACGGTCACCACCGGCCGGATGGCGCTGACCGGCGTCCACCCCGCCGAGGGCGTCGACCCCTCGCAGCTGCTCCGCATCGCCGGTTCGCTGGAGCACGCCTCCGAACACCCGATCGCCCGGGCCGTCGCGGCGGGCGCCGCCGACCTCCCCGGAGGGCTGTCGGTGCCGGAGGGCTTCGAGAACCTCGCCGGGCTGGGCGTGCGCGGTTCGGTCGACGGCCACGCCGTCCTGGTGGGCCGCGCCCGGCTGCTGGCCGAGCGCGCGATCGAGCTGCCCGCAGTGCTGGCGGCGGTCCTGGCCGACGCCGAGGCCGCGGGCGACACCGCCGTCCTGGTGGCCTGGGACGGGGCGGCGCGCGGGGTGCTGACCGTCGCCGACGCGGTCAAGGAGACCAGTGCCGAAGCGGTCGCCCGGCTGCGCGCGCTGGGCCTGACGCCGGTGCTGCTGACCGGTGACAACAAGGCCGTGGCCGAGACGGTGGCCCGCGCGGTGGGCATCGACGAGGTGATCGCGGAGGTGCTGCCGCAGGACAAGGTCGACGTGGTCAAGCGGCTCCAGGCCGAGGGCCGTACGGTCGCCATGGTCGGCGACGGGGTCAACGACGCGGCCGCGCTGGCCCAGGCGGACCTGGGCCTGGCCATGGGCACCGGCACCGACGCGGCGATCGAGGCGGCCGATCTGACCCTCGTACGGGGCGACCTCAGGGTGGCGGCGGACGCGATCCGGCTGTCCCGGCGGACCCTGTCCACGATCAAGGGCAACCTGTTCTGGGCCTTCGGTTACAACGTGGCGGCCCTGCCGCTGGCCGCCGCCGGACTGCTCAACCCGATGATCGCGGGGGCCGCCATGGCCTTCTCCTCGGTCTTCGTGGTGACCAACAGCCTCCGGTTGCGGTCGTTCCGCTAGTGGATCACCTTCGCATCCCCGCCACGATTCCTTCACACGAGACGCAGATCACAGTGATCGCGACGTAACCATCCGGGGTCGTCGTGGGTCTAATGGTGCGGTGCCAGGGATGTCTTGGGGGACGTCTCACGGACGTCTTGGGGGATGTCCGAGGCACCGGCCGGCCGGGACGCGTGCCCGCGGGAAGCTTTGAGCGGCCCACCCGACCCGAACGGGTCCCGGCAGACACCGACGCCCCGGTCGGATCCCGTGGGGGGAATCCGTACCGGGGAAAGGAAAGCGCCCCGACCGTCGACCCGTGGGGGGATCGACGGCGGGGCGCTTCTCCCTGCCTGTACGTCCTGCATGTGCGTGTGCGTCGCCGCTCCGCGCCCGGATGCCGCCGCGGCCCGTGGGCCCCGGTTCAGCGGTTCGCCGTGATCAGCGGTTCTCCACGGGGACGAAGTCGCGCAGGACCTCGCCGGTGTAGATCTGGCGCGGGCGGCCGATGCGGGAACCCGGCTCCTTGATCATCTCGTGCCACTGGGCGATCCAGCCGGGAAGGCGGCCGATCGCGAAGAGCACGGTGAACATCTCGGTCGGGAAGCCCATGGCCCGGTAGATGAGACCGGTGTAGAAGTCCACGTTCGGGTAGAGGTTGCGCGAGACGAAGTACTCGTCGGCCAGCGCGTGCTCTTCCAGCTTGAGCGCGATGTCGAGCAGCTCGTCGTTCTTGCCGAGCGCCGAGAGGACGTCGTGCGCCGCGGCCTTGATGATCTTCGCCCGGGGGTCGAAGCTCTTGTAGACGCGGTGTCCGAAGCCCATGAGGCGGACGCCGTCTTCCTTGTTCTTCACCTTGCGGATGAAGGCGTCGACGTCGCCGCCGTCGTTCTTGATGCCTTCCAGCATCTCGAGGACGGACTGGTTGGCGCCACCGTGCAGCGGGCCCCACAGGGCGGAGATGCCGGCGGAGATCGAGGCGAACATGTTCGCCTGCGAGGAGCCGACCAGACGCACGGTGGAGGTCGAACAGTTCTGCTCGTGGTCCGCGTGCAGGATCAGCAGCTTGTCGAGCGCCGAGACCACGACCGGGTCCAGGTCGTACTCCTGGGCCGGCACGGAGAACGTCATGCGCAGGAAGTTCTCGACGTAGCCGAGGTCGTTGCGCGGGTAGACCACCGGGTGGCCGACCGATTTCTTGTACGCGTAGGCCGCGATCGTCGGCAGCTTGGCCAGCAGGCGGATCGTCGAGAGGTGGCGCTGCTTCTCGTCGAACGGGTTGTGGCTGTCCTGGTAGAACGTCGACAGCGCGCTGACCACGGAGGACAGCATCGCCATCGGGTGCGCGTCGCGCGGGAAGCCGTCGTAGAAGCGCTTCACGTCCTCGTGCAGCAGCGTGTGCTGGGTGATCTCGTTGCGGAACGACGCGAGCTGGTCGACGGTCGGCAGCTCCCCGTTGATCAGCAGGTAGGCGACCTCGATGAAGGTCGAACGCTCGGCCAGCTGCTCGATCGGGTATCCGCGGTAACGCAGGATCCCCTGCTCGCCGTCGAGGTAGGTAATCGCGGACTTGTACGCCGCGGTGTTGCCGTAGCCACTGTCCAGCGTGACGAGCCCGGTCTGGGCCCGCAGCTTCGAGATGTCGAAGCCCTGGTCACCGACGGTGCTCTCGACCACCGGGTAGGTGTATTCACCGTCCGCGTACCGGAGTACTACAGAGTTGTCGCTCACGTCATCCCTCACCGACGTAGTGCCTCTTCTTCGAGGTGCCCTGACTGCCTCTACCTTCCCCCATTTGGCGCAGGAGAGTGCACTCGGGGTCGGCATTTGGGCTTTTCGACGGCACTGAGTGCCGCCAAGCTGCTCATCCTGCCCCTTCACGCGGGCGCCGGGAACCCCAAATGATCGATCATTTAGGTGATGTTTCCCACCGGTATCCGGCCGGACAGCCTCGGGGCGACCGCCGTGTACCTCCTGCCTGCGGAAACGGTACGCACGGCCTGCGCGAGAGCCTTGCGTGACCCGACGAGGACGACCAGTTTCTTCGCCCTGGTCACCGCCGTGTAGAGCAGGTTCCGCTGGAGCATCATCCAAGCCCCGGTGGTGACCGGGATCACCACGGCCGGATATTCACTCCCCTGGGAGCGGTGGATGGTGACGGCGTACGCGTGGGCCAGCTCGTCGAGTTCGGCGAACTCGTACACGATCTCCTCGTCCTCGTCCGTCCGTACGGTCAGGCGCTGTTCGTCCGCGTCGAGGGCGGTGACCACGCCGAGCGTCCCGTTGAAGACGCCGTTGGCGCCCTTCTCGTAGTTGTTCCTGATCTGGGTGACCTTGTCGCCCACCCGGAAGACGCGGCCGCCGAACCGCTTCTCCGGCAGGTTCGGCCGGGCCGGCGTGATGGCCTGCTGGAGCAGGGCGTTGAGGTTCCCGGCGCCGGCGGGCCCGCGGTGCATCGGGGCGAGCACCTGGACGTCCCGGCGCGGGTCGAGCCCGAACCGGGCGGGAATCCTGCGGGCCGCCACGTCCACGGCCAGCACCCCGGCCGCCTCCGTGTCCTCCTCGGGGAAGAGGAAGAAGTCCGGCAGCCCCTCGGTGATCGGCGGCAGGCCGGTGTTGATCCGGTGGGCGTTGGTGACCACCCCGGACTGCTGCGCCTGCCGGAAGATGCGGGTCAGCCGTACGGCGGGCACCGGGCCGCCCTCGGCCAGCAGGTCCCGGAGCACCTCCCCCGCGCCGACCGAGGGGAGCTGGTCGACGTCCCCGACCAGCAGCAGGTGCGCCCCCGGCGCCACCGCCTTGACCAGCTTGTTGGCCAGCAGCAGGTCCAGCATCGAGGCCTCGTCGACCACGACCAGGTCCGCGTCCAGCGGGCGGTCCCGGTCGTACGCCGCGTCCCCGCCCGGCTTGAGCTCCAGCAGCCGGTGCACGGTGGAGGCCTCGGCCCCGGTGAGCTCCGAGAGCCGCTTGGCGGCCCGCCCGGTGGGCGCGGCGAGCACGACCTTGGCCTTCTTCGCCCGGGCCAGCTCGACGATCGAGCGCACGGTGAAGGACTTGCCGCAGCCCGGCCCGCCGGTCAGGACGGCGACCCGCCGGGTGAGGGCCAGCTTCACCGCGTCCCGCTGCTCGGGGGCGAGCGCGGCCCCGGTCCGGTCGGCGAGCCAGCCCAGGGCCTTGTCCCAGTCCACGTCCCGGAAGCCGGGCATCCGGTCGTTCTCGGCGTTCAGCAGCCGGCGCACCTGCCCGACCAGCGACAGCTCCGCGCGGTGGAAGGGCACCAGGTACACGGCGGTCAGCGGGTCCGGCCCGCCCTGCGGATCGGGTACGGGCTCCCGTACGACGCCCTCCGGGTCGGAGGCGAGCTCGGCGAGGCAGTCGATGACCAGACCGGTGTCCACCTGGAGCAGCTTGACCCCGTCGGCGATGAGCCGCTCCTCCGGCAGGAAGCAGTGCCCCTGGTCGGTGGACTGCGACAGGGCGTACTGGAGACCGGCCTTGACCCGTTCGGGGCTGTCGTGCGGGATGCCGACGGCCTGGGCGATGCGGTCGGCGGTGAGGAACCCGATGCCCCAGACGTCGGCGGCGAGCCGGTAGGGCTGGTTCTTCACCACCGAGATGGACGCGTCGGCGTACTTCTTGTAGATGCGCACGGCGATGGAGGTGGAGACGCCGACCCCCTGGAGGAAGACCATGACCTCCTTGATGGCCTTCTGCTCCTCCCAGGCGGCGCCGATCAGCTTGGTCCGCTTGGGGCCGAGGCCCGGCACCTCGACGAGCCGCTTCGGCTCGTCCTCGATCACGTCGAGGGTGTCGGTGCCGAAGTGCTCCACGATCCGGTCGGCGATCTTCGGTCCGATGCCCTTGATCAGGCCGGAGCCGAGGTAGCGCCGGATGCCCTGGATGGTGGCGGGCAGCACGGTGCGGTAGTTCTCCACCGTGAACTGCCGGCCGTACTGCGGGTGGGAGCCCCACCGGCCCTCCATCCGGAGGGACTCGCCGGGCTGCGCGCCGAGGAGCGAGCCGACCACGGTCAGGAGGTCGCCGCTGCCGCGGCCCGTGTCGACGCGGGCGACCGTGTACCCGGTGTCCTCGTTGGCGTAGGTGATGCGTTCGAGCACCCCGTCGACCACCGCCAGTTGTACCGCCGCCGCCCCGTCCGCTGCCATGGACCGAAAGCTACCGTCCGGCGCCGACAGTGCGGCGCGCCTGTGGAGAACCGGGGGCGGAGCGGGCCCGGGACACCAGAAGGGGGTCCGGCCTCGCGGCCGGACCCCCTCACGGTTACCCCTCCCGTGTCGGACTTCCCGATCCCCCCAGATCCCCTCCCGAAAGTCCCGACGCACCATACGACCCGCGATTCCCGCGCGGGGTTGCACCGGGATCCGGAGCTTTATCGTTCCGTTACCCAATGCGGGTCCGAGGTGCCGTCAAATCACCGCAGAAGTAGCGTTTCCCGCATGAGCGAACCTTCATTCCAGGACGACGTGCTCCACGAACTCGGCGACGAGAAGCTGACCGAGATCGCCGGTCTCCTCGGCACGGACACCAACGGCGCCCGCGACACCGTCGCGGAGACGGTCGGCGCCATGACCGGCGGTCTGCAGGAGAAGGCGGCGGCCGACGACGACGACGGCGTCGAGGTGCGCCAGGCCTTCGCCGAGGTGGCGGAGCCCCCGCTGCAGGGCGTGTCCACCCTGGGCGGCGGCCTGGGCGGCCTGCTGTCCGGCGGGATGATGGCCGGGGTGCTCGCCAAGGTCAGCAAGCCGGTGGCCGGCGCCGTGTCGAAGAAGACCGGCATCCCCGCACCCACCATCAGCCGCGTCATCGAGATGCTGATCCCGGTGCTGCTCGCGGTCTTCGCCAAGCGCGCGGCCTCCGGCAAGGCGGGCGGGACCCCCGCGGCCGGCGGCGCCCCGGCCCCCGGCGCGGCCCCCGCGGCGGGCGGCGGACTCGGCGACCTGCTGGGCCAGATCCTCGGCGGCGGCAAGAAGTGACCCGTACGGCGTAGCACCCGCCGACGGGTGGCGCGATCACCCGGAGGGCGGTCCCGGGCGGCAGGAGCCGCACGGGACCGCCCTCCGGGTACATCCCCCCGCCACCGCCGCCGCGCTATCCTCGGGCGCCATGGACACGCCCGAGAAGGCACCCGTACGGCTGCGGTCCCCCGAGCCCGGCGACCTGGGCTGGATCGTGCAGCGGCACGGCGCGCTGTACGCCGCGGAGTACGGCTGGAACACCGAGTTCGAGGGCCTGGTGGCCCGGATCGTGGCCGGCTTCGCCGAGGACCACGACCCGTACCTGGAACGGGTCTGGATCGCCGAACTGGACGGCCGCCCGGTCGGTTCGGTGATGTGCGTCCGCGAGGACGCCGCGCCCGGCACCGCGCGGCTGCGGCTGCTCCTGGTGGAGCCCGCCGGCCGCGGCCACGGCGTCGGCACCCTCCTCGTCGACGCCGTCGTGGCCTTCGCCCGCTCGGTCGGCTACCGGGAGCTCGTCCTGTGGACCAACGACGTGCTGACCTCCGCGCGCTCCCTCTACCTGCGCGCGGGCTTCACCCTGGTCGCCGAGCGCCCGCACCGCTCGTACGGGGTCGCCCTCACGGGACAGGACTGGCGACTGCCGCTCCAGGAGGGCTCCCCGCGCTGACGTCCGGACCGACCCCCGTACGGTCCGGACGCCGCGCGGGCGTCAGCGAGGTCAGCGCCACCCCGCCGACCAGGAGCACCGCCGCCAGCCAGCGCGTTCCGGAGACGGCCTCGTCCAGCACCAGCGCGGCCGAGGACATCCCGAAGACCGGGACCAGCAGCGAGAAGGGCGCCACCGAGGAGGCCGGGTAGCGCCGCAGCAGGTAGCCCCAGGCGCCGAAGCCGAAGACGGTGGACACCCACGCGACGTACCCGATGACGGCGGCCCCGGACCAGTCCAGCGCCCGCAGCGCGGCCAGGTCCCGCTCCGGCCCCTCCAGCAGCAGCGAGAGCGCGAACAGCGGCAGCACCGGAACGGCGCACACCCAGACCATGAAGTTCAGGGCGTCGGGCGGCGAGGCCCTGCGGGTCAGCACGTTGGAGACGCCCCAGCAGGCGGCGGCCGCGACGACCAGGACGAAGCCGAGCACCGGCCCCGAGGTCCCCCCGTCGACGGCGGCGACGGCGATCCCGGCGAGCGCGACGCCCATGCCGGCCAGCCGCACCCGGCCGGGCCGCTCGCGCAGGACGACGGAGGCGAGGACCGCGGTGAACACGGCCTGGATCTGGAGCACCAGCGAGGACAGCCCGGCCGGCATCCCGGCGGCCATCCCGGTGAAGAGCAGGCCGAACTTGGCGATGCCCAGGGCCGCCCCGACCCCGAGGATCCACTTCCAGGCGACCTTGGGCCGGCCGACGAAGAACACGGCGGGCAGGGCGGCGGCGAGGAAGCGCAGGGCGGACAGGAGCAGCGGCGGAAAGTGGCCGAGTCCGATCTCGATGACGACGAAGTTGACGCCCCAGACGGCGGCGACGAGCACGGCGAGCGCGGTGTGTACGGGACGCATGGTCCGAGCATCGGCGCCCGGAGGATGTAGCACCAGCGCGAGTTCCTTCCGCCATGGATGAAGCATTGCTACCGAATGCCCGTGGTGCCACGATGGGGGCATGCTCGATCTCGCCCGGCTCCGCGCCCTGCACGCCGTCTCCGTCCACGGCTCGGTCGCGGGCGCGGCGGCCGCCCTCGGCTACACCCCCTCGGCGGTCTCGCAGCAGATCGCCAAGCTGGAGCGGGAGACCCGCACCACGCTGCTGGAGCGCCGCGGGCGCGGCGTCGCCCTCACCGAGGAGGCCCGCCACCTGGCCGACACGGCGCAGGAGTTGCTGGCGATCGTGGAGCGGGCCGAGACGACCCTGGAGGAGCGCCGCGGGCAGCCCGGCGGGCTGCTGACGGTGGCCGCGTTCGCCTCGGCGGCGCGCGGGCTGCTGCCGGGGGTGCTGGCCGACCTGGCCGTCCGGCACCCGGCGCTCGACGTGCGCCTCACCGAGGTGGATCCCCACCTGTCGGTCGACCTGGTGGTCCGGGGCGTCACCGATCTGGCGGTGGCCCACGACTGGGACATCGCCCCGCTGCCGGCGCCCGAGGGGGTCGAACAGGCGGTGATCGGCGACGACCGCTGCGACCTGGTGGTCCCGGCCGGACACCCCTTCACCCGGCGCGGGGCGGTCCTGCGCGCGGACCTGGGCGGGGAGCGCTGGATCTGCCAGCCGCCCGGGCGGGTCTGCCACGACTGGCTGGTGCGGACCCTGCGGACGGCCGGCTTCGAGCCCGACATCGCGCACGTCGCCGAGGAGAACCACACGATCGTCGCGCTGGTCGCGGCCGGGCTCGGCGTGGCCGTCGTCCCCCGCCTGGGCACGGGCGCCCTGCCGCCGGGCGCGGTGGCCGTACCGCTGGAGCCCGGGCCCGTGCGCCGGCTGTACGCCCTGTGGCGGACCGGGGCCGCCCGCCGGCCCGCCATCACCGAGGCCGTACGGACCCTGCGGGACCACTGGGCGGTGGCCGCGGCCCGTCCGGGGGACCTCCCGAGTGTCCGTCACTCCCCGGCCCCGGCCCGGCAGTAGGGTCCGGCGCGTGCCGAACCACGCCTCCCGCCGGACCCTGCTCGCCGCGGCCGCCCTGGCCGCCGTCACGGTGGCCGGGGCCGCCTCCGCCACCGCGGGGGCCCGCCGCGTCCCGGACGATCCGCGCTCCCCGGACCGCGCCCCGGGCGGGCCGCCGGGCGGCCGGCCCGACCCGGCCCGGCTGCGCGGGCTGGTGGAGGGGATGAGCCTCGCCGAGAAGGTCGGGCAGCTGTTCGTGTCCCGGGCGTACGGCCACTCGGCGACCGACCCCGACCCGGCGGACGCCGAGCAGAACCTGGCGCTGTTCGGGGTCCGCACCGCGGCCGAGCTGGTCTCCCGCTACCACCTGGGCGGGATCGTCTACTTCGCGTGGGCCCACAACACCCGCGACCCGGGGCAGATCGCGGAGCTCTCCGGCGGCCTCCAGCGGGCCGCCCTGGGCAGCGGCGCGCGGATCCCGCTGCTGCTCTCCACCGACCAGGAGCACGGGGCGGTCGCCCGCATCGGCCGGCCCGCGACCCTGCTGCCGGGGGCGATGGCGCTCGGCGCGGGCGGCTCCCCGGCCGACGCCCGCCGGGCCGCGCGGATCTCGGGCACCGAGCTGGCGGCCATGGGCATTCGCCAGGACTATGCGCCGGTGGCCGACGTCAACGTCAACCCGGCGAACCCGGTGATCGGCGTACGGTCCTTCGGCTCCGATCCGCGCGCCGTGGCCGCCCTGGTGGCCGCACAGGTCCGGGGCTACCAGGGCGCCGGGGTGGCCGCCACCGCCAAGCACTTCCCCGGCCACGGGGACACCGAGACCGACAGCCACGTCGGGCTGCCCGTGATGCGGCACACCCGGGCCGTCTGGGAGGAGCTCGACGAGCCGCCCTTCCGGGCGGCCGTGGAGGCGGGCGTGGACGCGATCATGACGGCGCACATCATGTTCCCCGCGCTCGACCCCTCCGGGGACCCCGCGACCCTCTCGCGCCCCATCGTCACCGGCATCCTGCGCGAACGCCTGGGCTTCCGCGGGGTCGTGGTCACCGACGCCCTGGACATGGCCGGGGTCCGCCAGAAGTACGGCGACGACCGGGTGCCGGTCCTGGCCCTGCTCGCGGGCTGCGACCAGCTGCTGAACCCGCCGGACCTGGGACTCGCGCACCGCAGCGTGCTGGCGGCCGTCGAGGCGGGCGAGCTGACCGAGGCACGGATCGACGCGTCGGTGCTGCGCATCCTGGAACTCAAGGCCCGGCGCGGCCTGTTCGGGGCGCCCCGGGCGACCGCAGCCCTCGCGGGTTCCGTCGTCGGCTCCCCCGAACACCTGGCGGCGGCCGACGAGATCGCGGCCGGCACGACCACCCTGCTGGCCAATCCCGTCGGGCTGCTGCCGCTCGACGCCGCGGCCGCGCCCCGGCTGCTGGTCACCGGGGCCGACCCGGTCTCCCCCACCGGCACCACGGGGCCCCCGACGGCCGTCCTGGCACGGGAGCTGACCGCGCTGGGCTGCCGGGCCTCCGCGGTGGCTCCCGAGCGGGCCGCGGCCGCGGCGCCGGGCCATGCGGCGGTGCTGGTGTGCACGTACAACGTCCCCGAGGGGGACGGTCCTCAGCGCGCGCTGGTGGCGGAACTCGTCGCGTCCGGGGTGCCGGTGATCGCGGTGGCGGTCCGCAACCCGTACGACGCGGCCCGGCTGCCGGCGTGCGCGGCGGAGCTGGCGACGTACTGCTGGACGGACGTGGAGATGCGCGCGGCGGCCCGGGTGATCACCGGTGCGGTACGCCCCGGTGGCCGCCTCCCGGTCCCGGTTCCGGGCCGCTACCCGCTGGGCCACGGACTGGCGTACCCCTGACGGCGGCGGCCCGGCGCCGATCGGCGCCCCGCGGGCCGCGCACGGCGCCGCGGGGGTTCACAGGCTTCCGGGACGGGTGAGGGCGTGTCCGCACCGTGTGCGGACACGCCCCGGGTTCACCTGACGGGTTACGGCCGCAGCTGCGGCTCGCGCTCCAGGTCGCGCTGGTCGAGCTGCGCGTCCGGCGCCGCCAGCGGCGCCGCCTTGCCCGTGTCGGCGAGCGCGGCGGCCGGGGCCACCCCGGCCCACTGGAGGATCTTCGCGGTGGCCAGCGTCCGCTCGCCGTCCAGGAGCTTGGCGACGTTGGCCCCGTGGTTGGCGCCGGGGGCGGTCATCACGTAGCTGTCGCGCACCCCGTAGCCGAGGCGGAACGGTTCGGCGCCCCACGGGTCGTTCTGCCCGTACACGAACAGCATCTGGTTCGCGTGCATGCGGACCCACTGGTCCACGTCCGCCATGGCCCCCGGCTGGAAGGTCATCGGGATCGAACGGGGGACGAAGTTGCGCGGCGGCTGGTAGCCGTAGCGGCTCAGACCCTTGAGGTGGGGCTGCTTGATGTCGGGAGAGCCCAGCTGGGTGCCCGCCTGGTAGTAGTACGGCGTGTACGTCTCCAGGCCCTGGTCGGCGTAGGCCGAGAAGCCGGAGATCGCGTCGATGCTGTCCCAGATCTCCTGGTCCGAAGCGGTCGCGGCGGCCGGGACCGTGGAGCAGTCGGCGAGCAGGCTGTACTGCCAGAAGGCCCACACGTAGTCGAGGACGACGGCCTCGTAGGCCTTGTCGAGGGTGCCGACGGTGGTGAAGGTCCAGCCGTTCTCGGCGGCGGCGGCCGCGTACTTGGCCTCCAGCGGCTCGCGGCGCACCAGCGCCTCGCGCTGCACGGCGTTCAGCCGGTCGCGGCACTCCTTGGTGCCGACCTTGTTGAAGAACCGGTCGTAGGCCGAGTCCTCCTTGTTGACGACGTCGTTGGGCGCGACGTACGCGACGATGCCGTCCATGTCGCGCGGGTAGAAGCGCTCGTAGTACGTGGCGGTCATGCCGCCCTTGCTGCCGCCCGTGGCGAGCCAGTTCTTCTTGTAGGTCTTCTTCAGCGCGGCGAAGAGGCGGTGCTGGTCACTGGCGGCCTGCCAGATGTCCAGGTTGGCCCAGTTGGCCGGGTCGGGCCGCGAGGGGGTGAAGAATCGATACTCCAGCGACACCTGGTTGCCGTCGACGATGGTCGTCGGCTCGCTCCGGCGCGGGCTGGTGTTGACGTTGTATCCGGAGGTGAAGAACACCGTGGGCCGGGAGACGTCCTTGTGGAGCAGGGTCAGGCGCTGCTTGAAGGTGCCCTTCCACGGCTGCCGGTGGTCGACCGGCTGCTCGTAGTTCAGTACGAAGAAGCGGTAACCGGGGTACGGCTTCTCCTCGATCAGGCTCATCCCCGGGATGCCGAGGATCTGGTCCTTGATGTCCGTGGCGGCGGCCGGCTCCGCGGCGGTGGCCGCTTGTGCCGTGGAGCCCGCAACACCCATGGTGCCGATCAGCACCACGAGTGACAGCAGCCATCCGAGCGTCTTGCGCATGCACCCTCCCCTTGAGTTCACTTCGGTCGCCGTGAACCTAGCCGGGCGAACGCGCGTCTGACCAGACCCAGTTGGGTCGGTCCGTCAGCACAGGATCCAGCCGGAATCGACGGATCCGGCCCCCACGCTCCCCCTTACGTACACGCAGCGGCTGATCGCACCGACCGTGACGGGCCCGGCGTACCGGGTGAACCGGCCCGCGTCGCGGACCGGAGCCCCGCCCCGCGGCTGGATGCTGACCTCCATCGGCCGGCGCTCGCCGGGAACGCGGGCCACCGCCATCGCGCAGGCCTGGGTGCGGCTCTTGTAGATCCGCACCTCACCCGTCGAGAAGGGCAGCGTCCGCGCCAGCCGGCCGCCGCAGCCCTCGCTCGCGGCCCGGACCTTCCCGGCCCGCACGGCCCCGGGCTGCGCCGACCCGGCCCGCTCCGCCCCGGCGGGCGCGGGTCCGGCGCCCCCGGTCCGGGCCTGCCAGGGCTGCACGGCCGCGGACCGGGCGGTCCCTGCCTCCGCGGGCGTCGCCGTGACCAGTCCGCCGGCGCACAGCGACAGCGCCGCCGCGAACACGACCGGCACGACGGCCCACCCTCCGCGTCCCCTCCGCACCTGCACCACCCAGTCCCCCGATCGGTCGTACGTACACCGCGCGCACGCACGTACGACGTTCCGGCCGCCCGGAAGGTTGCAACGCACAAGCATCCGCGGCACGGTGGCCGGTTCGCGCCCGTCCGAACCATGGCGAACCGCCAGATCACCCGCATGTCCGGCGCGCCGGGTCCGGCCACCGGATCCGCAGGTTCCGGGTCTGCGGGGCACACATCCCGCTCCCTCGTACGAGTGCATCAACAACTTCCCAGCGGCAGAGCGGGAGTTCACGATCACGGAGGAGATTACGCTAGGCGACCGGACGACCGCCCACCGTAGCCACGAAAGGCCACCCCCGTGACGAACGACCTGCTCGACCGCAAGCTGGAGCGCGCCTTCACGCACCTGGACGTCAACGACGACCGGGTCATCGACGAGCACGACATCATCGGGCTCGGCTCCCGCCTGCTGACGGCCCTCGACGAGCCGGCCGACTCGCCCAAGGCGGCGAAGGTCATGGGCGGCCTGGTCGACTTCTGGGTCGAGCTGTTCAAGGAGCTGGACGTCGACAAGGACCACAAGCTCACGCAGGCGGAGTACAAGCAGGGCATGACGCGCCTCTTCCAGGACGACGGCGCGGCGTACGACAGGTCCTTCCGCCCGATGGTCCAGGCGATCCTGACCGTCGTCGACACCAACGGCGACGGGCACATCAGCCCGGAGGAGTTCCACAAGGCCCAGCTGGCCTTCGACACGAAGCTGGACCCCGCCGACGCGGACGCGCTCTTCGCGAAGATCGACAAGAACCACGACGGGTACCTGACCGTGGACGAACTCCTCGACGCCGTGCGCGACTACTACACCGGTACGGACGAGGACGCCCCCGGGAACCTGCTGTTCGGCGAGCTCTGAGCCCGGACGGCGGCGGGCCGGGCTCCGGGTGCCGCCACCCCGAGCCCGGCCCGGCCGGAGCCTTGGCCCCGTGCCCCTGTCGTGGCCGCCTCGTCGGCCGCCTAGGCGGCGGCCGGCTCGTCCTCCCCGACGAAGGTGCGCCACAGGTCGGCGTACCGCCCGCCGCGGCCCAGGAGTTCGGCGTGGGTGCCGTCCTCCACCACCCGGCCGCGGTCCATGACCACGACCCGGTCGGCGCGGGCCGCGGTGGTCAGCCGGTGGGCCACCACCAGGGTGGTGCGCTTGCCCGCGAGCCGGTCGGTGGCCCGGTTGACCTGGGCCTCGGTGGCGAGGTCGAGGGCGGCGGTCGCCTCGTCGAGCAGCAGGACCTCCGGGTCGACGAGCTCGGCGCGGGCCAGCGCGATCAGCTGGCGCTGCCCGGCGGAGAGGTTGCGGCCGCGCTCGGAGACGGTGTGCAGGTAGCCGCCGTCGAGGGTCGCGATCATGGCGTGGGCGCCGACCGCGCGGGCGGCGGCCTCCACCTCGGCGTCGCTCGCGGCGGGCCGCCCGTAGGCGATGGCGTCGCGGACGGTCCCCGGGAAGAGGTACGGCTCCTGGGGGACGACGCCGAGCCGGTGGCGGTACGCCGTCAGATCGAGCTCCCGCAGGTCGGCGCCGTCGGCGGTGATCCGGCCGGAGGTCGGGTCGTAGAACCGGGCCACCATCTTGACCAGCGTGGACTTGCCCGCTCCGGTCTCGCCCACGAAGGCCACGGTCTGCCCGGCGGGGATCCGCAGGCTGATTCCGGCCAGCGCCTCCCCCTTCTCGCCCCGCTCCTCGGCCGTGCCGTACGTGAAGCGGACGTCCTCGAAGGCGATCTCCCCGCGCAGCTCCGGCACCTCGCGGGGGTCGGTCGGCCTCGGGGTGGAGGTGGGCTCCCGCAGCAGTCCCTGGATCCGGCCGAGCGAGACGGTGGCCTGCTGGTAGCCGTCGAAGACCTGGGAGAGCTGCTGGACCGGGGCGAAGAACAGGTCGATGTAGAGCAGGTACGCCACCAGCGCGCCGAGCGTGAGCGTGCCGGCGTCCACCCGGCCCGCGCCGACGATGAGCACGGCGGCCGCCGCGCCCGAGGACAGCAGCTGCACGAACGGGAAGTAGATCGATATCAGCCACTGGCCGCGGACCCGGGCCTCGCGGTACGCGTCGCTGCGCTCGGCGAACCGGGCGGCGCCGGCGCCCTCGCGGCGGAAGGCCTGGACGATGCGCAGCCCGGAGACGGACTCCTGGAGGTCGGCGTTGACCAGGCTGACCCGGTCGCGGGCGAGCTCGTACGCGGCGACCGACTTGCGGCGGAAGTAGACCGTGCCCACCACCAGCAGGGGCAGGGTCGCGAAGACGATCAGCGCCAGCTCGACGTCGAGGACGAGCAGGGCGACGAGGATGCCGAAGAAGGTGAAGACGGAGACGACGGCGGTGACGAGCCCGGTCTGCAGGAACGTGGACAGGGCGTCGACGTCCGTGGTCATCCGGGTCATGATCTTGCCGGTCAGCTCGCGCTCGTAGTAGTCGAGGCCGAGGCGCTGGAGCTGGGCGAAGATCTTGACGCGCAGGGCGTACAGCACGCGCTCGCCGGTACGGCCCGTCATCCGGGTCTCGGCGAACTGCGCGGCCCACTGGGCGATGACGATCACGAGGGCGAGTGCGGCGGCCACCCAGACGGCGCCCAGGGCGGCCTGCTCGACGCCCTGGTCGATGCCGTGGCGGATGAGGATGGGCAGCAGCAGTCCGGCGCCCGCGTCGACGGCCACGAGGCCGAGGCTGATGGCGAGCGGCGCCCAGAAGCCCTTGAGGAGGCGGCGCAGGCCGTAGCTCTCCTCGGCGGCCGCGGCCCGGGTCTCGTCCACGTCGGGCTCGTCGTCGGCGGGCGGCAGCGCGGCCACCTGTGCGAGCAGCTCGGGGGTCGCGGGCATCCCGGCCACCGCTCCGGCCATGGAGTGCCCGGCCCCGGGGGCGCGGATCCCGGCGGAGGCGGCGGGCGCGGCGGCGGAGGCGTTGTCCGCCTCCTCCTGGCGCCGCCACAGCTCGGGGGTGATCCCGCCCGCGACCCGGCGCTTGGCGTTGACGGGCTCGGAGTCGATCTCCGCTTCGAGCTCGATGCCCCGCTCCAGGTCGCCGTCCCGGTCCAGGTCGCGCTCGAACTCGGCCATCGGCGTGTCGGCGGGCGTGCGCGGCGAGCCGGCGCCGAGGGCGTCGGGGTCGGTGAGGAGCCGGCGGTAGAGGGCGGAGCGGCGTTCCAGCTCCTCGTGCGTACCGAGGTCGGCGAGCCGGCCGCGGTCGAGCACGGCGATCCGGTCGGCGAGCGCCAGGGTGGAGCGGCGGTGGGCGATCAGCAGGGTGGTCCGGCCGGCCATGACGGCGCGCAGCGCCTCGTGGATCTCGTGCTCGACGCGGGCGTCCACGGCGGAGGTGGCGTCGTCGAGAAGCAGCAGCCGGGGGTCGGTGAGGATGGCGCGGGCGAGCGCGATGCGCTGGCGCTGGCCGCCGGAGAGGGTGAGTCCCTGCTCGCCGACCTTGGTGTCGTAGCCGGCGGGGAGGGCCTCGATGAAGCCCTCGGCCTGGGCGGCGCGGGCGGCGGCGCGGATCTGCTCGTCGCCGGCCTCGGGGTGCCCGTAGGCGATGTTCGCGCGGATGGTGTCGGAGAAGAGGAAGGAGTCCTCGGGCACCAGGCCGATCGCCGACCGGAGGGACGCGTACGTCAGGTCGCGGACGTCGTGGCCGCCGACGCGGACGGTGCCGCGGTCGGCGTCGTAGAAGCGGGGCAGGAGGAGCGAGACGGTGGACTTGCCGCTGCCGGAGGCTCCGACGAGGGCGATGGTCTCCCCCTCGGCGAGCGAGAGCGAGAACCCGTCGAGCACGGGCCGCTCGCGGTCGTACCCGAAGGCGACGCCGTCGAACTCGACGGTGGCGGGCGCGTCGGCGGGCAGCTCGGTGGCGCCCTCCCGGATCTCGGGTTCGGTGTCGATGAGCTCGAAGACCCGCTCGGCGCCGGCGCGGGCCTGCTGGCCGACGGTGAGCACCATGGCGAGCATGCGGACGGGGCCGACGAGCTGGGCGAGGTAGGTGGAGAAGGCGACGAAGGTGCCGAGGGTGACCTGGCCGTTGGTGGCCATCCAGCCGCCGAGGGCCAGCATGGCGACCTGTGCGAGGGCCGGTACGGCCTGGAGCGCCGGGGTGTAGCGGGAGTTCAGCCGGATGGTGCGCATCCGGCCGGCGAACAGCCGGCGGCCGGCGGCGCGCAGCTTGCCGGTCTCCTGGTCCTCCTGGCCGAAGCCCTTCACGACGCGGACGCCGGTCACGGCTCCGTCGACGACGCCCGCGACGGCGGCGGCCTGCCCCTGGGCCCACCAGGTGGCGGGGAAGAGCTTCCTGCGGCTGCGCTTGGCGATGAACCAGAGGGCGGGGGCCATGAGAAGGGCGACGAGGGTCAGCAGCGGGGACAGCCACAGCATGATGCCGAGGGATATCCCGAAGAGGAGGAAGTTCCCGATGGTCATCGGGAGCATGAAGAGCAGGCCCTGGATCAGCTGGAGGTCGCTGGTGGCCCGCCCGATCACCTGGCCGGTGGACAGCTCGTCCTGCCGCCGGCCGTCGAGGCGGGCGATGGTGTCGTACATGTCGGTGCGCAGGTCGTGCTGCACGTCGAGGGCGAGGCGGCCGCCGTAGTAGCGGCGGATGTAGGTGAGCACGTAGACGAGGAGGGCGGCGGCTATGAGCATGCCGGCCCAGGGCGCCATGTCCTTGGTCTTGTCCCCGATGACGTCGTCGATGATCACCTTGGTGACCAGCGGTACGACCGCCATGACGGCCATGCCGCCCAGCGAGGATCCGAGCGCGAGGAGCACGTTCGCCTTGTAGCGCCAGGTGTAGGCGGTCAGCCTCCTGGCCCAGCCCTGTTTTTCCCCGCCCGCCGTCTTCGCCGCCGTCACGTCATGCCTCCCCGTAGCTCCTGCCCTGCCGCCTCCCCCAACGCGCCGACCGGCGGATTTCATCCCGCCGCAACAATCGAACGGGTTTACGCGCTGTTCGGCGAGCCGTCCTGAGCCGTACGGGTCACGGGGGCAGCGGGAGGCGCCGGGCGGCGCCCGGCCATACTCAGCCCATGACGATCAAGGACACCGAAGCCGACCCGGCCCCGTGGGTCCGCGCCTCGCACCCGTCGGCCGCGGCCCGGCCCCGGCCCGAGCGCCCCCGGGGCACGGAGGCGCACGCGGGCGCCGACACGGCCCGCGAACCGGACCGCGACGAGGACGACCTCCTCCTGTCGGGCTGGTTCGCCCCGGCGTAGGCCGCATCCGCCCCTAGCGGGCGTCGAACTCGTACTCCAGGACGTAGGCGGCTGAGTCGAGGACCATCTCGTTCACCTCGACCGCCTTCCCCTCGGCGGTGTAGGCCGTACGGCAGACCAGCACCACCGGGGTCCCCGCGGCCAGCCCGAGCCGGGCGGCCTCGTCCGGGCCCGGCATCCGCGACCGGATCTCCTCCCGGAACCGCGCGGGCCCGTACCCCAGCTCGGCGAGGCGGGCGTAGATCCCGCCGGGCCCGCTGTCGGGCTCCGCGACGGGCGTACCGGCCACGAGGGCGGCGTCGAGGTAGGAGGTGGCGAGCATGACGGGCTTCCCGTCGAGAAGGAACCGCCGCCGGCGCACGCAGGCCGTGGCCTCCTTGCCGAGCCCGAGCACGGCGGCGACGGGGTCCGGCGCCGGCTCCTCCGTGACACCGAGGATCTCTACGACGGGCTCGCGCCCCTTTCCGTCCACGTCCCAGATGGATCCCCCGGCACCCCACACCTCCACGGCCAACCGCTGGATCCCGCGGCGCCGGATGACGACCTGGTACTCCCGCACGAAGACCCCGGCACCCTTGCGCGCCTCGGCCAGGCCCTCCGCTTGAAGGACCCCGAAGGCCTGCCGTGCGGTCATCCGGGCCACGCCGTACCGGCTCATCAGGTCGCTCTCGCCAGGCAGCCGTGCGCCAGGACCGTACTCACCGGCCGCAATCGCGTCTTTCAGCTCAGCAGCAATGCGCTGGTACTTGGGCTGCCGCCCCACGACGTCCTTCGCCATACCGCCCTCTCCGATCATCTCCGAGCAGCCTAGGGGCGCGTCGGCACAGAACGGCGCTCCTCGCTCAACACCCGCCAGCATCGAACATATCTAGACATCTACTGGCGGAGCGGGGCGCCGGCCCGCTTCACTGATCGCAGGTAGGTATCTAGATAAGTGAGGCTCCCATGGCAGAGAACCCCGCTGACGAGGTCTTCTGGGTCGTGCCGCGCGGCCCCCGCGCCCCCGGTCGGGCCCGAATGCTGCTACGCGCGCAGCTCGCTGCCTGGAAGGTCGACGCGGGGCCCGCAGGAACGGCCGAGCTGGTCCTGTCCGAGCTGGTCACCAACGCCGTGCGCCACGCCCGCGCCCCACACGGCCGGGACATCGGGGTACGGCTGGTCCGCCGCCGAGGCACGCTGCGCGTAGAGGTGGCGGACGCGGGTTCCCCCGTCGAGCTCGCCGCGCGGGAGGCGGCCGAGGGGGACGAGCGGGGGCGCGGCCTCGCCATCGTGGAAGCGCTCTCCACACGGTGGGGCTGCCACCCCCGGCCCCACGGCATCGGCAAGGCCGTCTGGGCCGAGGTGGGCCTCAGGGGGTAGGCAGCGGCTTCACGACGGGGGGCGCGGCGAGGGGCTTGTTCTCGCAGCCGAGGGCGTCGGTGACCCGGCGGGCCATCAGGTACGTGAGAGTCATCCGCCGGTCTTTGGCCGCTTGATCCACGACCGGCCCATCCGGCCGGTCGAACATCGCGTCCGCCGAGAGCCGCACGTTTCGCGACGGTCCCCCGAGCTCACCGGGCAGGTCGCACTGGACGAGCAGGGTGGACTGGCCGGCGCTCGCCACGCCTCCCGCACCGTTCAACTCGTACGACGCGCCGTTGTGGGACGGGGACACCTCGGACGCCGCCCGGGGGGACCAGCCGAACGAAAAGATCGCGTATCCACGATGCGGCCGGTCATCCTCGTACCGGCACGCGGTGTTGAAGTACGAATCCTTGCCCGGCCGCATGTGCTGCAACGCCGCTTCCATCTTGTCCACCAGCTCGCTCGTGGACTTGTAGGCCTTCGTCTCGTAGCCCTCGGTGACGAGGATCTCCCGCACGAGCGCCTCCTCCTCCGAGGAGGCGATCCCGCACAGGTTTGCAGCCTTTCCCTCGGAGTCGCCCGAAGAGCACGACGTCAGCGTCAGCACGCAGACGAGCGCAGCCGTCGCACTTCCGAGGGCCTTGATCACATTACGGCTTGAGATGTGCACGAGCAGCGTCCCGTCCCGAGGTGTATCCCTCGCCCGCCTCGTTCTTGGCATGATCGAACGCAGGATCATTGCTGATCTTCCACTCGCGTCCCCACGCATCCAACAGGCCGGTGGTGCCCTCGACACCAGCCGCGTAGTTGTTGCTGGAATCCTTCTTGCTCTGCTCCTCGGCCGCCTCTTTGACTCCCTCGACCCACTCGTACTTGGCCGAGTCGATCAGTGAGCCGCCGACCGTGCCGACGACGGGGATTTCACCGATGAGCCCGTTCGCGACGGCTGCCGTGTGCTCGGACACGCCTTCCGCCCACGTGACCCGGTCCTCTTCCTTGTCCTTGTAGACGTCGGCCCCGATGCCGTTCAGGGCGCCCGTTGCGGCCCCTATGTCGTGCGCACGGTTGTCCCAGTCAGCGCTCACGGCATGCGGGGAGTCGGCCTTGAACGGGGCGGCGGTCGCCAGCTGTTCCGCCGAGTAGGCACGCTCCGCTTCGACCAACAGCGCGTAGGCCGGGCCGTCGTCCGCGATGCCGCGCATCACGCGGACCAGGCTGCCCTGGCCCACCGCGATCTGGGCCTGATCGCCCGAACCGTGGATGGAGTCCTTGCCGCTGACCTGGCCGAGGTCGCTCTCCTGACCTCCCAGGATGAGATGGGTGTCCGCCACGTAGTCGACCATGGCCTTGGCCATCGGCTGGCGGAACTTCTCCAGTTCCTCCGGGAATTCGTCGCCGCCCATCTCGTCGTCGAGGAGACGGATGGCGTGGTGCATGACGCGCGCCTGGCCCTCGGTGTGCGTGCCCGCCGGGCCCATCTTCTCCCCGGGCGCGTCGCCGGTGGCCGCCGCGTGGAAGGCCGCTGCGAAGCCGTCCATCTTGTGCGGGTTCTCCATCTCCATCGGAGGTCCGTACGGCCCCGACATCCACTGGTCGTGCCACTTGCGGTCGGTGAGCAGGTGGTCCAGGTGGTCGTTCTTGTTACCGGGCGCGTCCGGGTCGAGGAAGTAGGTGGCCGTGTCCGGGTCCTTGGCCATGATGCCCAGGATCGCGTCCAGCGGGTCCGAGACCAGATTGGGCCGCTGGGAGTCGTACGCGTGGGAGTACATGTTCGGCTTGGCCTTCTCGGCCTCGATGATGCCGTGCCCGACATCGTTGAGGAACTGCTTGCCGTAGCCGTCGCCGTGGCCCATGAGCGTCAGGAGCGCCTGGTAGCCGTGCGTGGGCCGCAGGCCCTTCGCGACCAGTTCCGGGCCCTGTTCCTTGAGGCCGTTGACGAACGGCTGGTAGGCGTAGCTTCCCGGATCCTTCGTGCCCGAGGCGATCGTCCCGGCGAGGCCGGAGTTGATCGACTCGTAGAGCTTCCTGTCGGCCGCCGACGCGCCGCGTTCGTTGGACGCCAGGTTCATCTGGTCGGCGAGCTGGAGCGTGTCCTTCGCGCCCAGCGCGTGCAGGTACGCCTCGCCGAAGTGCGGGTCCTTGGAGTTCTGCCGCAGGATCTCGTCGTAGTGCCGCAGTTCCTCCGGCGAGGCCTTGCCGTCACGGATCTTCGAGGTGAGCGCGAGCGCTTCGACGGCCTCGACGTCGTTGACCGGCTTGGAGTTGAAGCCGAACATCGCCGTGCCGTCCGCGCCGGACGCGTTCAGCAGGGCGACCTTCACGTCGGCGTCGAAGTCCGTGACCGCCTTGACCGTCTCGGCGATCCTGCGCGTCCAGGAGCGTTCGACCTCCGGGAGGTCGGGGTCGTGGCGGATCGCGTTCGCGGCGGCCGGGTCGGTCTTGCCGAAGTCGTAGCTGGCCACGCCCGAGTCCGAGACCTTCATGCCGGCGGCGACCGCGTCCGCGACGGCGGAGGTGACCCGCGACTTGAGGTTCACGAACTGGGCGTGCGCGTCGCGGAGCAGCGACTCCATGGCGAGCGCCTCGGTCTGGGCCGCGTCGAACTCCCCCCGCGTGATGCCGGAGTTCGTGCTCGCCACCTGGGCGCTGGAGCCCAGCCAGCCGTTGCCCGTGGAGACGCTCTGGACTTCCTTCTCGTACACGTCCTCCATGGTCTTGAACTGCTTCGCCATGGCCTTCCAGCCGTCGGCGGCCGTGGTGAGCGCGGAGAGGTCCGTCTGCAGGATCTGCTGGTAGGTCGGCACGTCTCCCTACACCCCCGAGATGTTGGACTTCACCGGCTGGAAGCCGCGGCCGGTGAGCTGGTCGTTCCCGGTGAACAGGTTCGACGCCCCGCGCAGTGCCGTCTTCTCGGAGTCCAGGCGGGACATCAGCCGCTTCACCTGGTCGTCCCAGTGGGTGTGCGCCTTGGTCAAGCCAGCTGCCGTGTCCCAGCCGTTGAAGGCGGTGACGGCGCCCTTCGTCGGTTCGTCGGCCGCGTCCGCGGCCTTCTTCGTACCGGGCTGGAGGACGTTCTCGATGGTGTTGGCCGCCTTCTTCTTGGCCGGCGGGGCGGTCGCCAGGACGCCCGGACCGCCGCCCCCCGGTTCGGCAGGAGCCTGGTTCAGCCGCATCTGCGGTGACGGGCCGGCGGCTGCGGCCTGCTTCTGCGCGGCCCACTCCTGCTCGAACGACACTGCTCCCCCTACCGAATGCCGGTACCTGATCACCACCACCCTAACCAGGGGCCCGGGCGGCCCTAAATGTGCGTCGGGGCGAACATCCTGAGGGTCGTCGGGAGGACCAGGACCGAGGGGCCCGGTTCCGCCAGGGACGTGGCGAGGTCCGCGCGCAGGGTCTCCGGGGTGGTCGTGGCCGCCGGGACGCCGAAGGACGCCGCCAGGGCCACGAAGTCGGGGCGGGTCAGCTCCGTGCCCGTGGCCCGGCCGAAGGACGCCGTCATGTACTCCCGCAGGATGCCGTAGCCGCCGTCGTCCACGATCAGCCACGTCACGTCGAGGTCGTGCTGGCGGGCCGTGGCCAGGTCCGCGAGCGAGTACATCGCGCCGCCGTCGCCGGACACGGCCAGCACCGGCGTGCCCGGTTCCGCGACGCAGGCGCCCAGGGCCGCGGGGAACGCGTAGCCGAGGCCGCCCGCGCCCTGCGCCGAGTGCATGGTGTTGGGGTGCTTCGGGTCGAAGGCGGACCACGCCCAGTAGGACAGCATCGTCATGTCCCAGAAGGACGGGGAGCGCGCCGGCAGCGCCGAGCGGACGGACCGCAGGAGGCCTTGTTCCAGGCCGACGTCCTGGGTGGACAGCCGGGCCGCGATGTCCGCCAGGACCATGCGGACGCGCTCGGGGGCGCCCGGGTCCTCGCGGGCGGGAACGGTCTCCAGCAGGGCCTGGAGCGCGAGCCGGGCGTCCGCGTGGATGCCGAGGGCCGCGTGGTTGGACTCCAGCTTGCCGAGGTCCGCCTCGATCTGGACGACCCGGCCCGTGGGGAAGAACGTGTGGTAGTTCGACGAGAGTTCGCCGAGGCCCGAGCCGACGACCAGCAGGACGTCGGCGTCCTCCAGGAAGTCGGTCATGTGGCGGTCCTCCAGCCAGGACTGGAGGGAGAGCGGGTGCGTCCAGGGGAAGGCGCCCTTGCCGCCGAAGGTGGTGACGACGGGCGCGTCGAGCCGCTCCGCCAGCTGCCTGAGCTTGCCCGCGGCGTCCGAGCGGATGACGCCGCCGCCCGCGACGATCACCGGGCGCTCGGCCCGCGCCAGCCAGTGGGCCGCCAGCGCCGTCAGCTCGGGGCGCGGGACCAGCTCGTGCGGGGTCGCGTCCATGCCCGTGACCTGCGGGACGATCGTTTCGGCGCGGAGCACGTCCTCCGGGATCTCCACCCAGACCGGGCCGTGCGGGGTGGTCAGGGCCGATTCCCAGGCCTCGGCCACCACCGACGGGATCTGGGAGGGGGTGCGCGCGGTGTGCACGGACTTCACCACGTCCCGGAAGGACGCGGACTGGTCGCGCAGCTCGTGCAGGTGGCCGTGCCGGCCACCGCCCAGTCCCGCGGCCGGCACCTGCGAGGAGATCGCCAGGACCGGGGCGGACGCGGCCGCCGCCTCCGCGAGGGCGGGCAGGGCCATGAGCGCGCCCGGCCCCGTGGAGAGCAGCAGCGGGACCGCCTCCCCGGTGATCCGGCCGTACGCGTCGGCGGCGAAGGCGGCGTTGTTCTCCGTACGGAGGCCGATCAGCCGCAGGTCGGAGCGGCCGACGGCGTCGAAGAGGCCCAGCGCGTGCTGGCCGGGCAGTCCGAAGACGGTCGTCGCGCCGAGCGAGCGCAGCGTCTCCACGACCAGGTCCCCGCCCGTGCGCCCCGGCGGCGGTGCGAGGGCGGCGGCCGTCTGGGCCTCGGTGGGACGGAGTACCAGGTCGTGGTCGTGCGTCACGTGCTCAGTTGCCCTTCGCCTTCGCCGCAGCGATCTGCCGGCTCATGATCGTGGTCAGCTCGTACGCGGTGTGCGAGGCCGCGACCGAGGTGATCTCCGCGTGATCGTACGCCGGGGCGACCTCGACGACGTCGGCGGAAACGAGGTTGCAGGAGGACAGGCCGCGGATGATCTCCAGCAGCTCGCGGGAGGTCATGCCGCCCGCCTCCGGGGTGCCGGTGCCGGGGGCGTGCGCCGGGTCGAGCACGTCGATGTCGATGGAGATGTAGAGCGGACGGTCGCCGATGCGCTGGCGCAGCTGGTCGGCGACCTCGTCGGCGCCGCGCCGGTAGACGTCGGCCGAGGTGACGATGCCGAAGCCCATCTTGGCGTCGTCCGTCAGGTCCTGCTTGCCGTACAGCGGGCCGCGGGTGCCGACGTGGGAGAGCGCCTCGGTGTCGAGGATGCCCTCCTCGACGGCGCGGCGGAACGGGGTTCCGTGGGTGTACTCGGCCCCGAAGTAGGTGTCCCAGGTGTCCAGGTGCGCGTCGAAGTGCAGCAGCGCGACCGGGCCGTGCTTCTTGGCGACCGAGCGCAGCAGCGGGAGCGCGATGGTGTGGTCGCCGCCGAGGGTCATCAGGCGGGAGCCGGCGCCGAGGAGCTCGTCGGCCGCGGCCTCGACCTGGTCGACGGCCTCGTTGATGTTGAAGGGGTTCACCGCGATGTCACCGGCGTCCGCGACCTGCGCGAGGGCGAACGGGGAGGCGTCCTGGGCGGGGTTGTACGGGCGCAGCAGGCGCGAGGCCTCGCGGATGGCGTTGCCGCCGAAGCGGGCGCCGGGGCGGTAGGAGACGCCGGAGTCGAAGGGCACGCCCACGACGGCCACGTCGGCGGCGCCGACCTCGTCCAGGCGGGGCAGCCGGGCGAAGGTGGCCGGGCCCGCGTAGCGCGGGATGCGGGAGGAGTCGACGGGTCCGCGCGGCTGCGTGCTCATGGGGGGTGCCCTTCTGGAGGTCCTGCTGGTGCGGTGATTCGAGCGTAAGCGGACACCTGCGACGGGCGAAGTGTACGTTTCATCCACTAAGGCCCCCCGATGTGTACGGAGTATCCATGGAAGCCGCCCCTCCGACCCCGCCGGTCGCCCTGGCGCGGCTCCTCGCCGACCCCGAGCTGGGTCTGCGGCTGCTGGCCGGGCCCGCCGGGGCCGAGGTGCACGGGGTGCACGCCTCCGAGATGGCGGACCCGTCGCCGTACCTGCTGGGCGGGGAGCTGCTGCTGACGGCGGGCGCCGAGCTGGGGGCGGATCCCGACCGGTACGCGGCCCGGCTCGTCGCGGCGGGCGCGGCGGCGCTCGGCTTCGGCGTGGCGCCCGTGCACGAGGCGGTGCCGCCCGGCCTCGCCGAGGCGTGCGGCCGGCACGGGCTGCCGCTGCTGGAGGTCCCGCCGGGGACCCCCTTCACGGCGGTGGCCCGTACGGTGTGGCGGCTGATGGAGCAGGCCCGTACGGGGGAGCTGCGCCGGGTCACCGAAGCCCAGCAGTCCCTCGCGGCGGCGGCCGCCCGGCCCGACCCCGTCCCGGCGGTGCTGCGGCGGCTCGCGGCGAGCCTCGGCGGCCGCGTCGAGCTGGCCCCGGACGGGCGGGCGGCGGGCGGGCCGGTGCCCGCCGTTGCCGCCGGGGCGCTGGCCGCGCTGCTGGCCCGGGTCGGGCGGGCGGGCGGCCCGGCCACGGCCACCGACGAGGCCGGGGGCTGGCACCTCGCGGCGTACGCCCTGTCCCGGCACCCGGAACCGCCGCCGAACCCCGCGCTGCCGGGCCCCGCGACGCCCGGCGCCCCGGACCCCGGACCCGCGCCCGCCGGAGCGGCGAAGCCCGACCCGGCGACGCGCGGCCCCGCCTCCGCCGGAGCGGCCGGAGCCGCCGCCGACCCGCCCGGAAGCCCGGGCCCGCCCGCACCCGGAACCCCCGCCCGGGCCCTCGGGACCGCCACGCCCGCGCGGGCCCCCGGCGACCACACGATCGCCTCGGTCGCGGCGGTCCTGCTGGCGCTGCTCACGGCCGGCCGGCCCGCCGGGGACGAGGCCGCCGCGCTGACCCGTCTGCTGCTCGGCGGCTCCCCCGCCGGCTCGCTGGCCGGGCCGGGGCCCTGGTACGCCGTCCACGCCCGGAGCACCGGCGGCGGCGACCCCCGGGCCCTCGCCGCGGCGCTGGGCACCGTACTGCTGGACCCACGCGGGGAGGCCGTACGCCTGCTCGCCGACCGGGAGCCCGGCCCGCAGCCGGGGTGGCGGCTGGGGGTCAGCGCGCCGGCGGCGGCCGAGGGGCTCACGACCGCCGACGCGCAGGCCCGGCGGGCCCTGGAGCGCGCCGAGGCCGCCCGGACCCCCCTCGCCCGGCACACGGCAGGGGGCCTGGGGGCCCTCCTCGACCCCGCCGAGGCCCGCGCGCACGCCGAGGCCCTGCTGGCCCCGCTGGACGGGGCCCGGACCGCCACCCTGCGCGCGTGGCTGGCCCACCACGGCAGCTGGGACCGGACCGCCGCCGCCCTCGGCGTGCACCGCAACACGGTCCGCCAGCGCATCGCCCGGGCCGCCGCGCTCCTGGAGCGGGACCTGGACGACGCGGACACGCGGATGGAGCTGTGGTTTGCGCTACGCGCTCTGGACATCGGCGACAACTCGCCGGTAACTTAGTCTGAGCAAGCGCTTAGGCATACGCCACCAATCGAGCAACGACGACGGCGCGCAACCACCTCCGCGAGAGCGGCGGCGGTTTAGCCGCATAAGGGAGGGCCGGCCGTGCGCCGTACCGTTTTCAACGAGGACCACGAGGCGTTCCGCGAGACCATCCGCGCCTTCATCGAGGCCGAGGTGGTCCCCGTCTACGACGAGTGGTTCCAGGCCGGCCAGGCGCCCCGCGACTTCTACTACAAGCTCGGCGAGCTGGGCGTCTTCGGCATCAACGTCCCCGAGGAGTTCGGCGGCGCGGGCCTGGACACGCACAAGTTCGAGGCCGTCCTCTACGAGGAGACCTCCCGCGCGGGCGTGAACTTCGGCGGCTCCGGCGTGCACGTGCTGCTCGCCCTCCCGTACATCAAGATGCTCTCCACCGACGAGCAGAAGAAGCGCTACCTGCCGAAGTTCGTCACCGGCGAGGAGATGTGGGCGCTCGCCATGACCGAGCCGGGCACCGGCTCCGACGTCGCGGGCATGAAGACCACCGCCAAGCTCTCCGAGGACGGCACCCACTACGTCCTCAACGGCTCCAAGACCTTCATCACCGGCGGCGTGCACGCCGACCGGGTGATCGTCTGCGCCCGCACCTCCGCCCCGCGCGAGGACGACCGCCGCTTCGGCATCTCCCTCTTCGCCGTGGACACCAAGTCCGAGGGCTACTCGATCGGCCGCAAGCTCGACAAGCTCGGCCTGCGCACCTCCGACACCGCCGAGCTGGCGTTCGTCGACGTGAAGGTCCCGGTCGAGGACCTGATGGGCGAGGAGAACAAGGGCTTCTACTACCTGGGCGCCAACCTGCCCTCCGAGCGCTGGGGCATCGCCTTCGGCGCCTACGCCCAGGCCAAGGCCGCCGTCCGGTTCGCCCAGCAGTACGTGACGGACCGCACCGTCTTCGGCAAGCCGGTCGCGCACTTCCAGAACACCAAGTTCGAACTGGCCGCCTGCCAGGCCGAGGTGGACGCGGCCGAGGCCGTCGCCGACCGCGCCCTGGAGGCCCTGGACGCCGGTGAGCTGACCGCGGCCGAGGCCGCGTCCGCGAAGCTCTTCACGACCGAGGTCGCGCACCGCGTCATCGACAAGTGCCTCCAGCTGCACGGCGGCTACGGCTACATGAACGAGTACCCGATCGCCCGCCTGTACGCCGACAACCGCGTGAACCGCATCTACGGCGGCACCAGCGAGGTCATGAAGTCCATCATCGCCAAGTCCATGGGCCTGTAAGGGATTCGGGACACCTACCCTTCCCCCATGAACGAGGCACTGACGACGCTCCTCGACCTGCTCGACCTGGAGCAGATCGAGGAGAACATCTTCCGCGGTACCAGCCGTTCGGCGCTGGTACCGCGCGTGTTCGGCGGCCAGGTCGCGGCCCAGGCCCTGGTCGCGGCCGGCCGGACCGTTCCCGAGGACCGCGCCGCGCACTCGCTGCACTCGTACTTCCTGCGCGCCGGGGACCCGGGCGCGCCCATCGTGTACTCGGTCGACCGGATCCGCGACGGACGCTCCTTCACCACGCGCCGGGTCGTCGCCGTCCAGCACGGCCAGCCGATCTTCCACCTCTCCGCGTCGTTCCAGACGTACGAGGACGGGCTGGACCACCAGGCCGCCATGCCGGCCGCCCCGGACCCGGAGACCCTGCCGACCGCCGCCGAGGCGCTGCCCGCCCACCGGTCGGCCTTCCGGGACCCGGGCACGGTGGAGCGGCTGATCGACGCCCGCGCCGCCGTGGACCTGCGCTACGCGACGGTCCCGCCGTGGGGCAGCGTCGGCGAGCCGGTGGAGCCCCGGTCGCAGGTGTGGTTCCGTACCGCCGGGAAGCTGGAGAGCGACGACCCCCTGCTGCACACCTGCCTGGCCACGTACGTCTCGGACATGACGCTGCTGGACTCGGTGCTGCTCGCCCACGGGCGGGGCGGCTGGGCGGTCGGCGACGTGGTGGGGGCCTCGCTGGACCACGCCATGTGGTTCCACCGGCCGTTCCGCGCGGACGAGTGGCTGCTGTACGACCAGGAGTCGCCGTCGGCGGCCGCCGGGCGGGGCCTGGGGCAGGCCCGGATCTGGACCCAGGACGGGCGCCTGGCCGTGACGGTCATCCAGGAGGGCGTCGTCCGCGTGCCGCGTGCGTGACGGGCACCCCGGCGGGCCGCCCCGGTGGCCTCAGTCCCACCAGAAGCCCCAGTGGTGGACACCGGTGACGCCCTCGTCCGCGTAGGCCCGGATGCTGCCGGAGCCCTGCCAGACGTTGTCGGGGCAGAACGCGAAGTGCTCCGCCGCGACGGGGAGCGCCCGGGCGGTCGTGCGCGGCGGGGCCGCCACGGAGACCTGGAGCTCGTCGAAGCCGAGGGCGACGACCCGGGCGCCGAAGCGGTCCTCCCAGGAGCGCAGGACCGCGCCGATGCGGGCGGTGTCGTTCTCGTGGTTCGTCGGTCCGCACCAGCCCGCCGCGGCGGGTACGTCGGCCGGGCGGCCCGCGGGGACCAGCGCGAGCCGCGGGCTCGGCAGGAACCCGCTCGCGATCAGCTCGTCGGCGAGCTCGCAGGCGGCGGCCTCCGCCTCGGCCTCGTCCGGCACGCCCTCCGGCCCCGGCTGCGCGAGGCCCGGCCAGTCCCTGCCGAACGGGGCGATCAGCTCCGCGCCCTCCGCCCCCTCCTCGGGATCGGGGACCGCCCCGGCCCAGAACGCGCGCAGCACCGGCTCGACGTGGTGGTCGTCGGGGTCGGACATCCGCTGCGGCGCGAACTCCCGTTCGTGCCACCACCGCTCCAGCCCCCGGCGGCCTTGGAACAGCACGGCCTGGAGCCCGGCGGAGGCCGTCGCGGCGTTGCGGTACGCGGCGAGCCCGCCGGCGCCCACGGGCTCGTCGGAGACCCACAGGAGCGGCTCGGGAGCCCTGCCCCACCTGCGCGGGCCGGGCGTGTCGACGACCGTGCCGGCGGGCAGTTCCAGCCCCAGGGAGCGCCCCCGGGGGTCGTCGGCGAGGGCGGACAGCGGGTTGCGGGCGCGCGGCGGCTTCGGCATGGGGGCGACCGTAGCGGCGGCCACTGACAGCCGGCGCCGGGCAGCGACGCCCGGACGGCCGCGGCCGCGGACCCCGGGGCAGCCCTAGGGGGTGTCGTCGAAGTCGACGACACGCCCTACGCCTCCAGCAGGCCCGCCGCGTCCAGCAGGTACGCCACCATCGGGTCGTAGTAGCGCGGGTCGCGCACGTGGTCGTCCAGGGGGATCGCCACCTGGAGCGTGCCCTCGGCCTCGGCGAGGAAGAGCGCCGGGTCGTTGCAGTCGGCGTACCCCACGGCGTCCAGGCCCCGCTGGGCCGCGCACCCCGCCCAGCCGTGGTCGGCGACGACGAGGTCCGGCTGCGGACGGTTCGACGCCGCCAGCCCGTCCAGGATCGCGGCCATCGGTTCCGGCGAATGGGTGTGCCACAGCGTCGCGCCCCGCTCCAGGACGGCGACGTCGGCGAACTGCCACACCGAGCCCTCGTCGGCGTGCAGCCCGGCCGGGACGACCACGATCTCGCAGCCCGCCGCCCGCAGCGCGGCCGCCGTCGCCCGGTGGACGTCCAGCAGTCCGCCCGGGTGCCCGGTGGCCAGGAGCACGCTCTGCCGGTCCAGGGCGGCCTTGCGCAGCCGCGCCGCCAGCCGGTCCAGGCCGGCCACGGTCAGCTCCGGGTCGATGGTGTCCTGCCCGTACCGGTGCTCGGCGTCGTCCACGACCCCGCAGCGCTCCGCCATCACCGCGAGGACGTCCTGCTCGTCGGTCCAGCGGTCGCCCAGCTCCAGGCCGAGCCAGTAGTGCCGGTCGCCGTTGGCGAGCTTGCGGTAGTGGGAGAGGTTGTTCTCTCGCGGCGTCGCGACCTGCCCCGCGATGCGGGTGCGCACCAGGTGGTCGACGAGCTCGGCTCGGCTCGGCGGTTCGACGGATCGGTCGGGCGTCTCTATCGGCTTCGGCATGCGCCCCATTCTGCCGCCGCCCGGGCGGAGGCGTCCCGTCCATCTCGGCCGCCGGACGCGCCCGCTCATGCGGACAGCGCCCCGAACGCCCCGTGGGCGAGCCGGCGCAGCAGCGACTCCGTCGCCTCCCGGCCCAGCGCGGCCAGGTGCGGGGTGGAGTTCAGCAGGCCGAAGACGGCGTGCACGGAGACCCGCACCTCGGCCTCGCCCACCTCGGGGTGCAGTTCGCGTACGACGTCGACCCACAGCTCGACGTACTGGCGCTGGAGCTGGCGCACGAGCTTGCGGTCGGCGTCCCGGAGCCGGTCGAGCTCCCGGTCGTGGACGGTGATCAGCGCCCGGTCGTCGAGCGCGAAGTCGATGTGCCCGTCGATGAGGGAGGACAGGACCCCCGGCGGGTCGCCGGCCGCCTCCGCCACCCGGTGGCGGCCGCCGGTGAGCAGCCGCTCGCTGATGCCCACGAGGAGCTCGGCGAGCATCGCGTCCTTGCCCGCGAAGTGCCGGTACAGGCCGGGACCGCTGATGCCCACCGCGGCCCCTATCTCGTCGACGCCGACCCCGTGGAACCCACGCGCGGCGAAGAGACGAGCGGCCTCACTGAGGATCTGCTCGCGACGGGTGGGGGCGGCCGCTCTGGTGCTCATGGGAAACCATTCTAGACAGGGCCGTTAGCGGTCGTTAACCTAAGTCCCACAAGCGTTAACGCTCATTAACACCGTGCACCGAGCAAGGGAGCTCGACCGATGCAGCAGGCACCAGTGCTGACGAGCGCCGCGGACCCGGCGGCCGAGGCCTGGCGGGCCAACGAGGCCGCCCACCGCGAGCTGGCCGAGGGCCTGCGCGCCCGGCTGGAGACAGCCCGGCTCGGCGGCGGCGAGAAGGCCCGCGCCCGCCACACCGCGCGCGGCAAGCTCCTCCCGCGCGACCGCGTGGACGCCCTCCTGGACCCCGGCTCGCCGTTCCTGGAGCTGGCCCCGCTGGCCGCCGAGGGCATGTACGGGGGCTCGGCCCCCGCCGCCGGCGTCATCGCGGGCATCGGCCGGGTCAGCGGCCGCGAGTGCGTGATCGTCGCGAACGACGCCACCGTCAAGGGCGGCACCTACTACCCGATGACCGTCAAGAAGCACCTGCGCGCCCAGGAGGTGGCCCTGGAGAACCGTCTCCCCTGCCTCTACCTGGTCGACTCGGGCGGCGCCTTCCTCCCCATGCAGGACGAGGTCTTCCCCGACCGGGAGCACTTCGGCCGCATCTTCTACAACCAGGCGCGCATGTCGGGGGCCGGCATCCCGCAGATCGCCGCCGTCCTCGGCTCGTGCACGGCCGGCGGCGCGTACGTGCCGGCGATGAGCGACGAGGCCGTCATCGTCCGCGGCCAGGGCACGATCTTCCTCGGCGGCCCGCCGCTGGTGAAGGCCGCCACCGGCGAGGTCGTCACGGCCGAGGAGCTCGGCGGCGGCGAGGTGCACTCCCGCGTCTCCGGGGTGACCGACCACCTCGCCGAGGACGACGCGCACGCGCTGCGGATCGTACGGAACATCGTGGCGACCCTGCCCGAACGCGGGGCCCTGCCCTGGTCGGTGGAGGCTCCCGAGGAGCCGAAGGTGGACCCGTACGGGCTGTACGGCGCGGTCCCCGTCGACTCCCGCACCCCGTACGACGCGCGCGAGATCATCGCCCGGGTCGTGGACGGCTCCCGCTTCCAGGAGTTCAAGGCCGAGTTCGGGCAGACCCTGGTCACCGGATTCGCCCGGATCCACGGCCACCCGGTCGGGATCATCGCCAACAACGGCATCCTCTTCTCCGAGTCCGCCCAGAAGGGCGCCCACTTCATCGAGCTGTGCGACCGGCGCGGGATCCCGCTGCTGTTCCTGCAGAACATCTCGGGCTTCATGGTCGGCCGCGACTACGAGGCGGGCGGCATCGCCAAGCACGGCGCCAAGATGGTCACGGCCGTGGCCTGCGCCCGGGTGCCGAAGCTGACCGTGGTCGTCGGCGGCTCGTACGGCGCGGGCAACTACTCGATGTGCGGGCGCGCCTACTCGCCCCGCTTCCTGTGGATGTGGCCGAACGCCAAGATCTCCGTGATGGGCGGCGAACAGGCCGCGTCCGTGCTGGCCACCGTCAAGCGGGACCAGATCGAGGGCGCCGGACAGGACTGGCCGGCCGAGGACGAGGAGGCCTTCAAGGCCCCGGTCCGCGCCCAGTACGAGGAGCAGGGCAACGCGTACTACGCGACCGCCCGGCTGTGGGACGACGGGGTCATCGACCCCATGGAGACCCGGCAGGTGCTGGGACTGGCCCTGACCGCGTGCGCGAACGCCCCCCTGGGCGACTCCGCTTTCGGCATCTTCCGTATGTGACGTGATGTGACGTGAGGACCTCTTCGATGTTCAGCACTGTTCTGGTCGCGAACCGGGGCGAGATCGCGGTACGGGTCATCCGCACGCTGCGGCAGCTCGGCATCCGCTCCGTGGCCGTCTTCAGCGACGCGGACGCGGACGCCCGGCACGTACGGGAGGCCGACACGGCCGTCCGGATCGGTCCGGCGGCGGCCGCGGAGAGCTACCTGTCGGTGGAGCGGCTGCTGGAGGCGGCCCGCCGCACCGGCGCCGAGGCCGTCCACCCCGGCTACGGCTTCCTCGCGGAGAACGCGGCCTTCGCCGCCGCGTGCGCCGACGCCGGACTGGCCTTCATCGGGCCGCCCGCCTCGGCGATCTCCCTCATGGGCGACAAGATCCGCGCCAAGGAGACGGTGAAGGCGGCCGGCGTCCCGGTCGTCCCGGGCTCCTCGGGCAGCGGGCTCTCGGACGCCGAGCTGGTCGCCGCGTCGCGCGAGATCGGCATGCCCGTACTGCTCAAGCCCTCGGCGGGCGGCGGCGGCAAGGGCATGCGGCTGGTGCGCGACGAGGCGGTGCTGGCCGAGGAGATCGCGGCCGCCCGCCGCGAGGCCCGCTCCTCCTTCGGCGACGACACCCTGCTGGTCGAGCGGTGGATCGACCGGCCGCGGCACATCGAGATCCAGGTGCTGGCGGACTCCCACGGGAACGTGGTCCACCTCGGCGAGCGGGAGTGCTCCCTCCAGCGGCGCCACCAGAAGGTCATCGAGGAGGCCCCGTCGGTCCTGCTGACGCCCCGGCTGCGGGCGTCGATGGGCGCGGCGGCCGTGGAGGCCGCCCGCTCGTGCGGGTACGTCGGCGCGGGGACGGTGGAGTTCATCGTCCCGGGCGGGGACCCGTCCTCGTACTACTTCATGGAGATGAACACCCGGCTCCAGGTCGAGCACCCGGTGACCGAGCTGGTCACCGGCCTGGACCTGGTGGAACAGCAGCTGCGGGTCGCGGCGGGCGGCGTCCTGGGCCTCGCCCAGGACGACGTCGTGCTGACCGGCCACGCGATCGAGGCCCGCGTCTGCGCCGAGGACCCCGCGCGCGGGTTCCTGCCGTCGGGCGGTACGGTCCTGGCCCTCGCGGAGCCGTCGGGCGGCCCGGTCCGCACGGACTCCGGCCTGCTGGCGGGCGTCCCGGTGGGCTCCGCGTACGACCCGATGCTGTCCAAGGTCATCGCGTACGGCCCGGACCGGGCGACGGCCCTGCGGGTGCTGCGCGGCGCCCTCGCCGACACCGTGATCCTGGGCGTCCAGACGAACACCGGGTTCCTGCGGCGGCTCCTCGCCCACCCGGACGTCGTCGCGGGCGACCTGGACACGGGCCTGGTCGAGCGGGACCTGGCCGGACTCCTGCCGGAGGGCGTCCCGCAGGAGGTGTACGCGGCTGCGGCGCTGCTCTCCCTGCCCCCCGCACCCGCGGGCGGCGGCTGGAGCGACCCCTTCGACGCGCCGAACGGCTGGCGCCTGGGCGGCACCCCGGCCTGGACCGTGCACCACTTCCGGCTGCCGGGCCAGGACCCGGTCACGGTCCGCGCCCGCCGCCGGGGCTCCGACACGGAACTCCTCCTCCCGGCCGCCGGCGATGGCGCCGACACCGGCAGCGGCCGGATCGTCGGCCGCACCCCCGACACCCTCACCCTCGAACTCGACGGCGTCACCCACCGGTTCAGCCACGCCGCCTCCCCGGAGGGGACCTGGCTGGGCCGCGACGGCGACAGCTGGCACGTCCAGGACCACGACCCCGTGGCGGCGGCGCTCGGCGGCCGGGGCCAGGGCGGCGCCGGAACCCTCGCCGCGCCCATGCCCGGCACCGTCACCGTCGTCAAGGTGGCCGTCGGGGACGAGGTCGTGGCCGGTCAGAGCCTGCTCGTGGTGGAGGCGATGAAGATGGAGCACGTCATCTCCGCCCCGCACGCCGGCACCGTCACCGAACTCGACGTCACCCCCGGCAGCACCGTCGCCATGGACCAGGTCCTGGCCGTGGTGACCCCGGACGAGGAGGAGGGCCGGTGACCGGGCTCCCGATGAAGGTCCCCGCCCCCGGCCTCCCGGCCCGGGTGCGCGTCCACGAGGTGGGTGCCCGCGACGGCCTGCAGAACGAGAAGACGGCCGTACCCACCGCCGTCAAGGCGGAGTTCGTCCACCGCCTCGCCGCGGCCGGCCTGACCACCATCGAGGCCACCAGCTTCGTGCACCCCAAGTGGGTGCCCCAGCTCGCCGACGCCGAGGAGCTCTTCCCGCTGCTGGCCGACGTGGACGCGGCGCTCCCCGTCCTGGTCCCCAACGAGCGCGGGCTGGACCGCGCGCTCGCCCTCGGGGCCACCCGCATCGCGGTGTTCGGCTCGGCCACCGAGACCTTCGCGTCCCGCAACCTCAACCGCACGGTCGCCGAGTCCCTCGCCATGTTCGGGCCCGTCGTGGCCCGGGCCCGGCAGGACGGCGCCCACGTCCGCGGCTACCTCTCGATGTGCTTCGGCGACCCGTGGGAGGGGCCGGTCCCGCTCCCCCAGGTCGTCTCCGTCGCCAAGGCCCTGCTGGACCTCGGCTGCGACGAGCTCAGCCTCGGCGACACCATCGGCGTCGCCACCCCGGGCCACGTCCAGGCCCTGCTGGAGGGCCTGAACGACGCGGGCGTCACCACCGACCGGATCGGCGTGCACTTCCACGACACGTACGGCCAGGCCCTGTCCAACACCCTCGCCGCGCTCCGGCACGGCGTGACCACCGTCGACGCGTCCGCCGGGGGCCTCGGCGGATGCCCGTACGCGAAGAGCGCCACCGGGAACCTCGCCACCGAGGACCTGGTGTGGATGCTCGACGGCCTCGGCATCGAAACCGGGGTCGATCTGGCCGCCCTCACCGCCACGAGCGTGTGGATGGCCGAACAGCTGGGCCGGCCCAGTCCCTCCCGCACCGTCCGCGCCCTCTCCCACAAGGAGTAGTCACACCATGCCCCTCGACCACCGGCTCACCCCCGAGCACGAGGAACTCCGCCGCACCGTCGAGGCGTTCGCGCACGACGTGATCGCGCCCAAGATCGGCGACCTGTACGAGCGCCACGAGTTCCCGTACGAGATCGTCGCCGAGATGGGCCGCATGGGCCTGTTCGGCCTGCCCTTCCCGGAGGAGTACGGCGGCATGGGCGGCGACTACCTCGCCCTCGGCATCGCCCTGGAGGAGCTCGCCCGCGTCGACTCCTCCGTCGCCATCACCCTGGAGGCCGGGGTCTCCCTGGGCGCCATGCCCCTCTACCTCTTCGGCTCCGAGGAGCAGAAGAGGGAGTGGCTGCCGAAGCTGTGCTCCGGCGAGGTCCTGGGCGCCTTCGGCCTGACCGAGCCGGGTGCGGGCAGCGACGCGGGCGGCACCCGCACCACGGCGGTGCGCGACGGCGACGAGTGGGTGATCAACGGCTCCAAGTGCTTCATCACCAACTCCGGTACGGACATCACGGGCCTGGTCACCGTCACGGCCGTGACCGGCCGCAAGGCGGACGGCCGCCCCGAGATCTCCTCGATCATCGTCCCGTCCGGCACCCCGGGCTTCACCGTCGCCGCCCCGTACTCCAAGGTCGGCTGGAACTGCTCGGACACCCGCGAGCTGTCGTTCGCCGACGTGCGGGTGCCCCTGGCCAACCTGGTCGGCGCGGAGGGCCGCGGCTACGCGCAGTTCCTGCGGATCCTCGACGAGGGCCGCATCGCCATCTCCGCCCTGGCGACGGGCCTCGCCCAGGGCTGCGTGGACGAGTCGGTGAAGTACGCCAGGGAACGGCACGCCTTCGGCAAGGCCATCGGCGACAACCAGGCCGTCCAGTTCAAGCTCGCGGACATGGAGATGCGCGCCCACATGGCCCGCGTCGGCTGGCGCGACGCGGCCTCCCGCCTGGTGGCGGGCGAGCCGTTCAAGAAGGAGGCGGCCATCGCGAAGCTGTACTCCTCGACGGTGGCCGTCGACAACGCCCGCGAGGCCACCCAGATCCACGGCGGCTACGGCTTCATGAACGAGTACCCGGTGGCCCGCATGTGGCGCGACTCCAAGATCCTGGAGATCGGCGAGGGCACCAGCGAGGTCCAGCGCATGCTGATCGCCCGCGAACTGGGCTTCTCCGCCTGACGGCACCCCGGCCCGCCCTCTCCCCCGGTCCGCCCGCGGCCCGGGGGAGAGCCGTTTCGGGACCCGCGACGGGTCGTTTCCCGCGCCGCTCGCCCGGCCTCGGCCGAGCCGCCGCGCCCGGCGGGAGACCCGCCCCTCTTAACCCTTTAGGCAAAGGTTAGGCTAACCTTCCCTCCAAACGGCCAGCGGCCGCCCTGACGTACGAAAGCGGACATCGACATGCCCAAGTCGCGGACCTCCCCCCTCACCCGTCGCGGCTTCATCGCCGTCGGCGGCGCCCTCGGCCTCGTCGCGGCGCTCGCCGCGTGCGGTGGCAACGACTCGGCGAAGGGCGACGGCGGCAAGGACAAGGGCGCGGCCGCCTCGGGCCCCTGGACGTTCAAGGACGACCTCGGCGTCGACGTGAGCACCAAGGCCACGCCGAAGAACATCGTCGCCTTCACCGGCACCGCCGCCGCGCTCCACGACTACGGCGTCCCGGTCAAGGGCGTCTTCGGCCCGACCAAGACCGCCGACGGCAAGCCGGACGTCCAGGCGGGCTCGCTGGACATATCCAAGGTCGAGATCCTCGGCAACGTCTACGACCAGTTCAACGTCGAGAAGTACGCCTCCCTCCAGCCCGACCTCCTCGTCACCAACACCTGGGACGGCAGCTACTGGTACGTCCCGGAGGCCTCCAAGGACAAGATCCTGAAGCTGGCCCCGGCCGCCGCGATCAGCGTCGGCAAGGACGCCACGATGGACAAGGCCCTCCAGCGCACCGCCGACCTCGCCAAGTCCCTCGGCGCGGACCTGGAGGCCAAGAAGACGGTCGACGCGAAGGCCCGCTTCGAGGCCGCCGCCGAGAAGGTCCGCCAGGCCACCAAGGCCAACCCGGGCATCAAGGTCCTCGTCGGTTCCGGCTCCCCGGAGGTCTTCTACGCCTCCAACCCGAAGACCTCCGCCGACCTGAGCTACTTCCAGCAGCTCGGCGTCGAGTTCATCACGCCGGACAAGCTGGACGAGGGCGACTTCTTCGAGAGCCTCAGCTGGGAGAACGCCGGCAAGTACAAGGCCGACCTCATCCTGCTCGACAACCGCAGCAGCGCCCTGCAGCCCGAGACCCTGAGCAAGGAGAAGCCCACCTGGGCCGAGCTCCCCGCGGTCAAGGCCGGCCAGGTCACCCCCCGCGTGACCGAGCCGATCTACTCGTACGACAAGTGCGCCCAGATCCTGGAGGACCTCGCGAAGTCCCTCCAGAGCGCCAAGAAGGTCGGCTGACCTTCCTTCCGTCCGGGCCGGTTCCGGCCGACGTCCCGGCCGGCGCTCCGGCCGAACCCCAGGGGGCCCTCCGCATGACCGCCGACGCGTCCGGCATCCCGGCCGCCGCCCACTTCCGGTTCTTCGAGCTCGAAGTGGTGCGCACCCTCCGGCTCGGGCACTCGTTCCTGCGCGTCACGTTCGGCGGGGCGGCCCTCGCGGGCTTGCGCTCGGGCGGCTTCGACCAGAGCCTGTCGCTGTTCCTGCCGCCCGCGCACCGGGAGCACACCGTGCTCCCGTCCACCGGCGAGGACACCTGGTACGCCGCCTGGCGCGGAATGCCGGACGAGGAGCGCCCGGCCATGCGCTCGTACACCGTGCGCGGGCAACGCCGTACGCCCGGCGGTGCGGACGAGGTCGACGTAGACTTCGTGCTGCACGACGCCGGGCCGCCGGCCGGTGGCCCGGCGGACTCGCCCGCGTCCCGCTGGGCGGCCCGCGCGGTCGCCGGCCGGCGGATCCTGGCGATCGGCCCGGCCGTCGCGGAGAACAAGTCCGTACGGTTCCGGCCCCCGGCCGGCGCCGACGCGTTCTTCCTGTACGCGGACGAGACCGCACTCCCCGCGGCGGCCGCGATCCTGGAGCGGCTTCCCGCGGGCCCGCCGGTACGGGCCTGGTTCGAGGTGCCGCACGCGGACGACCGGATCGACCTGCGGGCTCCCGCCGGTACGGAGGTCACCTGGATCGTGCGCGGGGACGCGGCACGGGAGCGGGCCGGGGCGGTGCCGGAGGCGCTGCGGTCGGCGCCGCTCCCGGAAGCGGCCGCCCCGTACGTGTGGGTGGCGGGCGAGGCCGGCACGGTCCGCGCGGTGCGCCGGCACTTCGTGCGGGACCGCGCGATCGACCGGCGCTCGGTCGGCTTCACCGGGTACTGGCGGCTCGGCGCCAGCGAGGAGCAGCTGCTCGCCGAGGCCGCAGCGGGCGCGGCGCCCGCCGAGGATCCGGCGTCCGAGCTGTAGTCAGCGGCCATCGGCCGTGGAAAAGTGTCGAGTTGGGCCCCGGTTCCGCACCGGGGCCCTTCGGTATTGCGCGCCAATTAAGGTTAGGCTAACCTAAGCATCGCACCGCCGGGGCGGGTGGTCGTCGATACGGTCCCTCGACGTCCCGCCCGCCCCTCAGCACCACGGCGCGGTCGCGAAGACCCCAGCGGCCCTCTTCGCGACCGCGCCGCCGCACGTTCACCCGCGGGCCCGCCGGCGCCCGCCGCCCTCAGGTCCAGGGCACGCCCGGCGCCCGGTGGAAGTTCACGTCCTGTGCGTCCAGCCGGGGCCCCTGCGCCGCGAGCCGCCGCCGGTAGCCGTCCCAGCCGAGCGCCCCGGCCTGCGACCACCCCAGCTCGGCCAGCCCGAGCACCCGCGGGAACGCCATGTACTCCCAGTCGGCCCGGGTCGCGATGGTCTCCGTCCAGAGCGGGGCCTCCACCCCCAGCACCGCGGACTCCGGCACCCCGGCCAGGTAGGTGCCCGGATTCCAGGAGTAGGCCCGCTCGACCGGCACGTGCCCCGCCCACGCCAGACCCGGCTTGGTCGTGGCGTCGTACTTCATGTCCAGGTACAGCCGGTCCGCCGGCGACAGGATCACCGGGTGGCCCGCCTTCGCGGCCGCCACCACCCCCGCCTTCTCCGCGGCCGGCGTCCTGTCGTGGCCCCAGTACTGGATGACCGCGCCCTCGGCGGGCCGGGCCGCCGCCAGCTGGTGCCAGGCGACCACCGTCTTTCCGTGCTTGGCGACCACGGCCTGGGCCCGGTCCATGAAGGCCGCGTAGTCCGCCGCCGGCGTCGTGTGCGCCTCGTCGCCGCCGATGTGCAGGTAGCGCCCGGGTGTCAGCTCCGCCAGCTCGCCGAGCACCTCGTCGACGAACTCGTACGTCCGCTCCCGGGCCACGCACAGCGAGCTGAAGCCGACCTTGATCCCGGTGTACCGCTCGGGAGCCTTCCCGTCGCAGTTCAGCTCCGGGTAGGAGGACAGCGCCGCGTTCACGTGGCCCGGCATGTCGATCTCCGGGACCACGTCCACGTACCGCTCCGCCGCGTACGCCACCAGCTCGCGGTACTCCTCCTTGGTCCAGTGGCCGCCGGGTCCGCCGCCGACCTCGCTGCCGCCGCCGTGCTCCGCGAGCCGCGGCCAGGAGTCGACCGCCAGGCGCCACCCCTGATCGTCGGTCAGGTGCACGTGCAGGGTGTTGACCTTGTACTGGGCGAGCTGGTCGAGGTACCGCTTCACCTGCTCCACCGTGAAGAAGTGCCGCGCGATGTCGATCATGGCTCCGCGGTACGCGAACCTCGGCCGGTCCTCGACCGTCCCGCCCGGCACCGTGCCGGGCCCGGCCACCGGGACCAGCTGACGCAGCGTCTGCCCCGCGTGGAACAGCCCGGCGGGCGTCCGCGCGGTGAGGGTGACGCCGTCGGGAGCGGACTCCAGGCGGTAGCCCTCGTCCCCCACCCCCTGCGCCTCCTCGTCGAGCCGGAGCCGGATGCCGTCCCCGGCCGCGCCGTCGACCACGGGCAGCGGCAGCCCGCTCGGGCCGCGCAGCTGCTCCGCGAGGAGCTCGCCGAGCTGCCGCACCTCCTCACCGGCGGCCGGGCCGGTACGGATCACCGTGCCGGCCCCGAAGGCGTACCCGGGGCCTTCGGCGCGGGCGGAGGCGGGCGCGGGCAGCAGCCGGTCGAAGGGGGCGAGGGCGGCGGGGGGATCGTCGCCGGGCCGGGCGTCGTCACCGTGGGCGGCGGTGCAGGAGACCGCGGCGCCGAACGTGCCGAGGACGAGGAGGGTGCCGAGCGTGCGTCGCAGGACTCTCATGCAGCCAGGTATAGACCAAGTGGACCGCGTCGGCCGGTGCGAGAATCGTCGGATGGCGGAAATCATCCAGAAGGACGGCACTTGGACCTTCGACGGGGACACGGTGCGCATCGTTCCGGGCCGCGACAAGGGGGTGGGGCTGCTGCGCCAGACCCTCGGCGAAGTCGTCGTCCCGCTGCGCGCGGTGGCCGGGATCAGCTACGAACCGGGCCGCCGCTCGGGGCGGCTCCGGCTGCGGCTGCGTGACGGCGCCGATCCCCTGCTGCAGGTGACGGGCGGGCGGCTGCCGGACGCCTCCGACCCGTACCGGCTCACCGTGGACTCGGACCGCAGCGGGGTCGCGGAGTACGTCGTGGACGAGGTGCGCAACGCCCTGCTGCTGGAGCAGGTGGAGTCGGGCCCGGCGGACTCCTACCTGCTGGCCGGCCCCTCGGTGCCGATCACCGTGGGCGCGGGCGACGGAACGGTCGCCTTCGACGGTGACCGCGTCACCCTGGAGTGGAACTGGACCGCGGAGGAGGCCAAGCGCTCCGGCGGGACCCGCACCGTCAAGCTCTCGGAGCTCCGGGCGGTGGAGTGGTCCCCGTCCAAGGGGCTGACGAACGGCTGGCTGCGCTTCGCCCCGACGGGGAACGCGGTCGCCACGCCGCCCAAGTACGACCCGTACACGGTGGAGCTCTTCGGGTTCCGGAACGACCCCCTGATGGCGCTGGTCGCCGCGGCGGTGGCCGCGCGCATGCCCCACCCGGCGGCCCCGGCGGCCGAGATCACCCCGGCCCTGGTCGCCGCGGCGACCGCGGCGCCGGCGGCGGAGGACGGACCGGCGGACCACGACACGCTGCTGCGGCGGCTGCGCGAGCTCGGCGAGCTGCACCAGTCGGGGATCCTCACGGCGGACGAGTTCACGGCGGCCAAGCAGTCCGTTCTGCGGCGTTTCTGACCGGATCCATGCATTCCGCTGGTACAGACCAGAGAGATCCTGCCCGATTCCGGGCAGGATCTTTGCATTCACTTCTGCGAGCCGCCACTATCTACGGGTGCTCGATCGCCGTCCGTCGCACGACGACCTCGTCGACCACCTGGTGCGCAGCACCGCGCTCCAGCGCGGCGAGGCAGCCCGGGTGGTGCTCGACGTGCTTGCGTACTTCGACGAGACGACCGAGGAGTTCGTCCGCCGCCGCCACCGGGAACTGCAGTCCGGCGGAGCGGTGAACGCGGAGATCTTCGAGCGGATCGCGGCGGAACTGCCGTACCGCGCCGTGGCGCCGCCGGAGCTCTCGCTCCGGCAACTGCGCCGCATCGTCTACGGCTGAGCACGGAACACCGGACTTCAGGAGGGGCAACACCGTATGTGCGGAATCGTGGGTTACATCGGCAAGCGTGACGTGGCACCGCTGCTGCTGGAGGGTCTGCAGCGGCTGGAGTACCGCGGCTACGACTCGGCGGGCATCGTGGTCAACAGCCCGAAGGCCAGCGCCCTGAAGGTCGTCAAGGCCAAGGGCCGGGTCCGCGAGCTGGAGTCCCGCGTGCCCAAGCGCTTCGCCGGCACCACCGGCATCGCCCACACCCGCTGGGCCACCCACGGCGCTCCGAGCGACATCAACTCCCACCCGCACCTGGACCCGGAGAACAAGGTCGCCGTCGTCCACAACGGCATCGTCGACAACGCCTCCGAGCTGCGCGCCAAGCTGGAGGGCGAGGGCGTCGTCTTCGTCTCGGAGACCGACACCGAGGTCATCGTCCACCTGGTCGCCCGCTCGCAGGCGGACTCCCTGGAGGAGAAGGTCCGCGAGGCGCTGAAGGTCATCGAGGGCACCTACGGCATCGCCGTCATGCACTCCGACTTCGCCGACCGCATCGTCGTCGCCCGCAACGGCTCCCCGGTCGTCCTCGGCATCGGCGAGAAGGAGATGTTCGTCGCCTCGGACGTCGCCGCGCTGGTCGCCCACACCCGCCAGGTCGTCACCCTCGGCGACGGCGAGATGGCCACCCTGAAGGCCGACGACTTCCGCACCTACACGACGACCGGCACGACCACGACCGCCACCCCGGAGACCGTGGAGTGGGAGGCCGCCTCGTACGACATGGGCGGCCACGACACCTACATGCACAAGGAGATCTCCGAGCAGGCGGACGCGGTCGACCGCGTGCTGCGCGGCCGGATCGACGACCGCTTCTCCACCGTCCACCTCGGCGGCCTGAACCTGGACCCGCGCGAGGCGCGCGGCATCCGCCGGGTCAAGATCCTGGGCTGCGGCACCTCGTACCACGCCGGCATGATCGGCGCCGGCCTGATCGAGGGCATGGCCCGGATCCCCGCGGACGCCGAGCCGGCCTCCGAGTTCCGCTACCGCAACCCGGTCGTGGACCCCGACACCCTCTACATCGCGGTCTCGCAGTCCGGCGAGACGTACGACGTCCTCGCGGCCGTGCAGGAGCTCAAGCGCAAGGGCGCCCGCGTCCTCGGCGTGGTCAACGTCGTGGGATCGGCGATCGCCCGCGAGGCGGACGGCGGCGTGTACGTGCACGCCGGCCCCGAGGTCTGCGTCGTCTCCACCAAGTGCTTCACCAACACGGTGGTGGCCTTCGCGCTGCTCGCCGTGCACCTGGGCCGCATCCGCGACCTGTCGGTCACCGACGGCAAGCGGATCATCGAGGGCCTGCGCAAGCTGCCCGCGCAGATCCAGGAGATCCTCGAGGGCGAGGAGGAGATCAAGAAGCTGGCGGCCGAGTACGCCGAGGCCAAGTCGATGATGTTCATCGGCCGGGTGCGCGGCTACCCCGTGGCCCTGGAGGCCTCGCTGAAGCTCAAGGAGATCTCCTACATCCACGCCGAGGCCTACCCCGCCTCCGAGCTCAAGCACGGCCCGCTCGCGCTCATCGAGCCCGCGATGCCGACCGTCGCGATCGTCCCCGACGACGACCTGCTGGACAAGAACCGCGCGGCACTGGAGGAGATCAAGGCCCGCAGCGGCCGGATCCTGGCGGTCGCCCACCGCGAGCAGGAGAAGGCCGACCACACGATCCTCGTGCCCAAGAACGAGGACGAGCTGGACCCGATCCTGATGGGCATCCCGCTCCAGCTGCTCGCCTACCACACCGCCCTGGCCCTGGGCCGGGACATCGACAAGCCGCGCAACCTGGCGAAGTCCGTCACCGTCGAGTAGCCGGCGACGGCGGGCGGGCGGGGCGCGCCGAGCGCACCGATCCGGCCCGCCGGGCCTGACGAGGGGAACGGCCCCCGGGACACCCCGGGGGCCGTTCCGCGTTCCGGGCCGTCGCGCCCGGCCGGCCGGGGCCGGCGCCGCCGCGCTCAGCTCGCGGCGACCGCGCTCCGGTTCGCCGCCCTGCCCCGGCCGAAGGCCGTCGGCCAGTGCGCCAGGGCCGTGGTGGCCCCGTACCAGGCCAGCAGGCCGGCGACCGCCGCCACCCAGCCGGCGGCCTTGCCCAGCACGCTGCTGTCCGCGAAGGCGCCGATCGCCAGGAGCAGCAGCGAGAGGGTGAACAGGCCGTACACGGCCTGTCCGAACAGCCCGCTCGCGGCGCCCACGGTGAGGGTGACGCCCAGCAGCACGAACAGGAGCAGGAACGTTCCGGCCGCGTCCGCCGAAACCTTCCCGTCCGCTCCCGCGGCCCAGGTGAACCAGAAGGCTCCGAGACCCGCGAACGCCGTTCCGTTGAAGCCGTCGCCGCCGCGGAACTCGAGGATCCCGAGGACGAAGAGGGCGATGCCGCCGACGTACGTCGCGAGCGACACGGAGTGGGCGGCGGTCACGCCGTCGACGACGCCGGTGTGACCGATGCCGAATGCCAGAAGGGTGAGACCCAGGGCGATGTGCCCGAGGGTCGAAGTCGAGGCCGTGCTTCCCGCAGAGACACCGTTGTCCACGGCGGGCTCCCTTCGATCTGCAGTTGTTTGCTGCGTCCCAGCGGCATTTATCTACCCTTTACATGGACGCACAACCGCACAAGCGCCGTACAGCCGGTTACGGAATGACAACGACCGGTCGCTGTGCGCGCTTGGCCAGCCGGCCCGCCACCGATCCGAAGATCCGGCCGACGATCCCGTGCGTGGAGCCGACCACGATGGCGTCGGCCGAATACTCCCGGCCGACCTCCTCCAGCTCATGGCAGATGTCCCCACCGCGCTCGACCAGGATCCATGGCACTTCCGCCAGGTAGTCCGCGCAGGCGAGCTCCAGCCCCAGCACCTCGGTCCGGTGGTCGGGCACGTCCACGAAGACCGGCGGCTCACAGCCGGCCCACACGGTGGTGGGCAGCCGGTTGGCCACGTGGACGATGATCAGGCCGGATCCGGAGCGTCTCGCCATGCCGATGGCGTACGCGAGCGCGCGCTCACTGGAGGTGGAGCCGTCGAATCCCACGACGACCCCGTGCCGGAAGGCCGGGTCGCAGGGAAGGCGCGTCTGTTCCACCGCGCGCAGATCGGCGGCCGACGCGGGGTCGGCGAGGCGCTTGCGCTTGCGGTCCGCGGGTTCGGAGAATTCGTGACCGGCCATGGGTGTCTCGGCGAAGAGGTCCTTGGAGGAAGCGACAGGGGGAAAGTGGCGACACTGTGTGACGGAGCTCTGTCCGGGAAGCATCTTCCCAAGCCCCTACCCACCAGGGTACGGCGACACTCTGATCCTGCACAGGGCTTGCCGCCCCTGGAGAGCGTCCCAGGGAGCATGCCGGAGAGAGCGCTCCTTGGCAATGACCGCTGCCCCCTACAGCCAGTGACGAGTCGGGGCGGAGCCACCCGTGCGCGCAGTGACCGAGGCCCGCCCGGGCGCGTTGGACATGCGTCCGACCGTCCAGGAAGAGCCCGCAGGGAGTACGCCGTGCCCGGCCATCCGGTTCACCCCGTCCAGCCCGCCCGGCGGACGCAGTCCGCCCCGTTCGCCGACACGACCCCACCTTCCGCCCCCGCCCCGCGGTCCCCCCTCCACCCGACCGCGCACCGCCCCGGACACCCCGCCGACGACCCCGCGGGCGACGTCGTGCGCTGGGCCGCCTTCAGCTGCCTGCTCGTACCGGTGGTGCTCGTCGTCTACGGGGCCTCCTACGGCGGGGCCGCCGTCGCGACCCTCGGACTGCTCGTCGTCACGGCCGCGTGCCGGGCGATGCTGCGCTACTCGGAGAAGGCGGACCGGGCCGCCGCCCGGGTCCTGGCGGAGGCGCGCACGCCGTCCGTCCACCGCGGCCGGCACTCGCGTTCCGGGACCGGAAGCCACCGCGGCTGCCACGGTTCCGAGACGGCGCCCCCGCAGGACTGACTTATTCGCACACCCACACCCGCATGTTTTCAGCCAACTTCCCGGCAGGGTGCCCCCCTTGCCGGAATGTCCCCCCGCTCCCCCTACCACCAGCGACGACGGAGCCCGGGGGGCGCCGTGACCGTACGGGTACTGGCCATGGCCGGACAGCGCGCTTCCCACCCGGGTAGCGGAGTGGAACGCTTCCTGATCGAATGCTTTTCGCCAAGTTGCCAAGTCGACATAGCGCTGCGTGCTGAACTTGTCACGCCGACACCACGGGACGCAGTAGATTCGATCATGTATTTACGGCGGGGGATCCACGTGCAAGGCCGAGGGGAAACGTGCAGGTGCGACCAGACCAAGGAGTCGCGACACCCAAGGGGGGCTTAGCGCCATGAGCCAGGATTCCACCGCCGTCGTCGCAGACGCCGGCCGGAAGCTCGCGGGGCGTCGCCGCAGGGAGATCGTCGCGGTGCTGCTCTTCAGCGGCGGACCGATCTTCGAGAGCTCCATTCCACTTTCCGTGTTCGGCATCGACCGGCAGGACGCGGGAGTTCCACGCTACCGACTGCTCGTGTGCGCCGGTGAGGACGGTCCGCTCAGGACCACCGGCGGACTCGAACTGACCGCGCCATACGGGTTGGAGGCGATCGCCCGGGCAGGCACGGTCGTCGTGCCCGCCTGGCGTTCCATCACCTCACCGCCGCCGCCCGAGGCGCTCGACGCGCTGCGTCTGGCGCACGAGGAGGGGGCCCGGATCGTCGGACTGTGCACGGGGGCCTTCGTGCTCGCCGCCGCCGGTCTGCTGGACGGCCGGCCCGCGACGACGCACTGGATGTACGCGCCGACGCTGGCCAAGCGGTACCCGTCCGTCCACGTCGATCCGCGCGAACTGTTCGTCGACGACGGCGACGTGCTCACGTCCGCGGGCACGGCGGCCGGAATCGACCTCTGCCTGCACATCGTGCGCACCGACCACGGCAGCGAGGCGGCCGGGGCCCTGGCCCGCAGGCTCGTCGTGCCGCCGCGCCGGACGGGCGGCCAGGAGCGCTACCTCGACCGGTCGCTGCCGGAGGAGATCGGCGCCGACCCGCTGGCCGAGGTCGTCGCCTGGGCGCTGGAGCACCTCCACGAGCAGTTCGACGTGGAAACCCTGGCGGCCCGCGCCTACATGAGCCGGCGCACGTTCGACCGGCGCTTCCGCTCGCTGACCGGCAGCGCCCCGCTGCAGTGGCTGATCACCCAGCGGGTGCTCCAGGCACAGCGGCTGCTGGAGACGTCCGACTACTCGGTCGACGAGGTCGCCGGGCGCTGCGGGTTCCGCTCGCCGGTCGCCCTGCGCGGTCACTTCCGGCGGCAGCTGGGGTCCTCCCCGGCCGCCTACCGCTCCGCCTACCGGGCACGCCGCCCGCAGGCGGAGGTGACGCAGGTCTCCGACCTCTCGGGAGGACCCCTGCCGCACCAGCGCACTCCGCAGCCCCAGCGGGCGGCGGCGGCCCTGGCCGCCGCGGGCCAGACGGTGACGGAGCTGTACGCCCCGGGCCGCGTCCTGCGGGAACACGCGTAACCCCCACAACGGGTACGTGAGGCGAAGGTCCTCCGTCGGTCACCGCCGACGGGGGACCTTCCGCATATGCGGTCCCGGCCCGAAGGGACCGCATAAGGTGGGACACATGAACGATCGCATGGTGTGGATCGACTGCGAGATGACCGGGCTCTCGTTGACGGACGACGCACTTATCGAGGTGGCCGCACTGGTCACCGACTCGGAGCTCAACGTGCTCGGCGACGGCGTGGACATCGTGATCCGCCCGCCGGACGCCGCACTGGAGACCATGCCCGACGTGGTGCGCGAGATGCACACCTCATCCGGACTGCTCGACGAGCTGGCCGGCGGGACCACCCTCGCGGATGCCGAGGCGCAGGTCCTGGCCTACGTACGGGAACACGTGAAGGAGCCGCGCAAGGCGCCCCTCTGCGGGAACTCGGTCGGCACCGACCGCGGCTTCCTGCTGCGCGACATGGCCGCGCTGGAGGGCTACATGCACTACCGGATCGTGGACGTGTCCTCGGTCAAGGAGCTGGCGCGCCGCTGGTACCCCAGGGCCTACTTCAACAGTCCGCCGAAGAACGGCAACCACCGGGCGCTCGCGGACATCAAGGACTCGATCGCCGAGCTGCGCTACTACCGCGAGGCGGTCTTCGTGCCGCAGCCCGGGCCGGACTCGGACACGGCGAAGTCCATCGCCGCCAAGCACGTCGTGCCGGGGCTGTAGGGCCGCAGCGGCGGGGCACACCGGAGGCGGGCGCGGGAAAAGGGTGGAGCGAGCACCCTCCCGGACCCTGTACGCTTTTCTTCGGCCGGTCGGTTCTCCGACCGGACATGGTGGGTGTAGCTCAGTTGGTAGAGCACCTGGTTGTGGTCCAGGTGGCCGCGGGTTCAAGTCCCGTCACTCACCCTGCGGGAAGGCCCCGGTACGCGAAAGCGGACCGGGGCCTTCTGCGTGCCCGGTACCGGGCCCGCGCCCGGAGTCGTCCTGACCCCGTACCGGGTCAGGACGACTCCCGGACCACGAGGCTGTTCGGCAGCACGACCGCCGTCACGCCCGGGCCGCTTCCGCCCGTCGCGCCCGGCTCCCCCGCGGGCTGCGGCTTCCCGGCGATCCGGTCCAGCAGGAGCCGCGTCATGGTCCGGCCCATCTCCTCGATCGGCTGCCGGACGCTGGTCAGCGGCGGGTCCATGTGGCGGGCCACCACCGAGTCGTCGAAGCCGACCAGCGCCACGTCCTGCGGGATCCGGCGGCCGGCGGCGCGCAGCTCGAACCGGGCTCCCGCCGCCATGACGTCGGAGGCGGCGAAGACGGCGTCGAGGGCGGGCCTGCGGTCCAGGAGCTCGCGCATGGCCCGGCGGCCGCCGTCCTCGGTGAAGTCGCCGACCGCGACCAGTTCCGCGTCGACGGGGTGTCCGGCGGCTGCCAGGGCGTGCCGGTAGCCGTCCAGACGGCACTGGGCCCCGTACACGTCCAGCGGGCCGGTGATCGTGGCGATCGCGCGGCGGCCCCGGCCGAGGAGGTGGCGCACGGCCTCGGCGGCGCCCGCGAGGTTGTCGGAGTCCACGCTGGGCAGCGTCTCGTCGGCCGAGCGGCGGCCGCTGATGACGGTGGGGATGCCGAGCTCGGCCAGCAGCTCGGGCAGCGGGTCGCCCGCGTGGACCGAGACGAGCAGCACCCCGTCGACGCGGTGGCCGGAAAGGTACTGCGCCAGGCGGCGCCGCTCGCGGTCGCTGCCGGCCAGGGTGAGCACGAGCTGCACGTCGGTCTCGGCGAGGGCGGCGCCGACCCCGCGGACCACGTCGGAGAAGTACGGCTCGGCGAAGAAGCGGGCCTCGGGCTCGGGGATCACGAGGGCGATGGCGTCGGTGCGGTTGGCCGCGAGGGCCCGGGCCGCGCGGTTCGGAACGTACGCCAGCTCGGCCACGGCCGCCTCCACGGCGGCCCTGGTGTGCTCGCTGACCTTGGAGGATCCGTTGATCACCCGGGAGACCGTGCCGCGCCCGACTCCGGCGCGCGCCGCGACCTCCTCCAGGGTCGGCCGTCCCCCACTGCGCCCGTGCCCGTTCATGGCTTCCTCCCGGTTGTGAATCTACCCCTTGACGACTGTGGGAGCGCTCCCACACTGTGTCACACGACACCCGGCACGTTTCGTCCTTCAGGGAGGATGCACATGCGAGCCCACACCCGAGCCCGAAGAACCCTTCTCACGGCAGGCACCGCGTTGGGGGCGGCGGCCCTCCTGCTCGCGGGATGCGCGCAGGACCCGGCCGAGAAGCCCGAGCCGGGCGCCCCGGCCGACGGCAAGGCGAAGACGACGCTGACCGTCGGGGTCTTCGGGGCCTTCGGGCTCCAGGAGGCCGGTCTCTACGACGAGTACACGGCGCAGAACCCCGGCATCCGCATCGAGCAGACCTCCATCGAGCGCAACGAGAACTACTACCCGCAGCTCCTCACCCACCTGGGCACCGGGAGCGGGCTCGCCGACATCCAGGCCGTCGAGGTCAACAACATCGCCGAGATCACCGCCACCCAGGCGGACAAGCTGGTGGACCTGGGCAAGACGGCGGGCGTGGACAAGTCCGCGTACCTGCCGTGGAAGTGGGCCCAGGGCACGGCGAAGGGCGGGGCGACGGTCGCCCTCGGGACGGACATCGGCCCGCAGGGCATCTGCTACCGCAAGGACCTCTTCGCGGCGGCCGGGCTGCCGACCGACCGGGCGGCGGTCGGGGCGCTGTGGGCGGGCGACTGGAACAAGTACCTGGAGGCGGGCAAGGCCTACAAGGCGAAGGCCGGCGAGGGCAAGGCGTTCGTCGACTCGGCGTCGGGCGTGATGGCGGCGGTGACCGGGAGCAGCGCGCAGCGGTTCTACGACGAGCAGGGCAAGGTCGTCTACAAGACCAACCCGGCGGTGCGCGGCGCGTTCGACCTCGCGGCCTCCTTCGCGACGGAGGGGCTCAGCGCCAAGCTCCAGCAGTTCACCCCGTCCTGGGACCAGGGCTTCTCCAACGGCAACTTCGCGACCGTCTCCTGCCCGGCCTGGATGCTCGGCTACATCCAGGACAAGGCCGGTCCGGCCGGGAAGGACAAGTGGGACGTGGCGCCGGCGCCCAAGCCGAGCAACTGGGGCGGCTCCTTCCTCGTGGTGCCCAAGGCGGGCAAGCAGGCCGAAGAGGCGGCCAAGCTCGCGGCCTGGCTGACGGCCCCCGCCCAGCAGGCGAAGCTGTTCGAGAAGCGCGGCAGCTTCCCGAGCGCGAGCGCCTCGTACAAGCTCCCGGCGGTGTCGGGCGCGCAGCACGCGTACTTCGGGGGCGCTCCGATCGGCGAGATCTTCGCGCGGGCGGCGGAGGGCGTGCCGGTGACGGTGATCGGCCCGAAGGACCTGGTGATCGCGCAGAACCTGGCGGACATCGGAATGCTCCAGGTCGACCAGAAGGGCCGCAGCCCGCAGGAGGGCTGGGAGGCCGCGGTGAAGGCGATCGACAACGCCCTGGAACAGTGAGGCTGCGGTGACGGACGATACGGCTGTCCTGTCCCCCTCCCCCTCCGCCGCCGGCGCGACGTCGCCGGCGGCGGAGGGGGGCCGCCGGGGGCAGGTGTGGCGCTCAAGGCGCTACCGGTGGGACCTTCGCTGGAGCCCGTACGCCTTCGTGGCTCCCTTCTTCCTGTTCTTCGCCGCCTTCGGGCTGTTCCCGTTGCTGTACACGGGCTGGGCGGCGCTGCACCAGGTGGAGCTGACCGACCCGGACGCCATGACGTGGGTGGGGCTGCGGAACTTCACCCGGTTGTGGGGCGACGAGTTCTTCTGGAACGCCCTGCGCAACACGGTCACCATCGGGCTGCTGTCGACCGTGCCGCAGCTGGCGATCGCGCTCGGCCTGGCCCACCTGCTGAACTACAAGCTGCGGGGGTCGGCCTTCTTCCGGGTCGCGGTGCTCACCCCGTACGCGACCTCGGTGGCGGCGGCCACCCTCGTCTTCGTGCTGCTCTTCGGGCGGGACTACGGGATGGTCAACTGGGCCCTGTCGGTGGTCGGCTTCGAAGCCGTGGACTGGCAGAACGACACCTTCGCCTCCCAGCTGGCGGTCTCCACCATCGTGGTCTGGCGGTGGACCGGTTACAACGCGCTGATCTACCTGGCGGCCATGCAGGCCGTACCGGGCGAGCTGTACGAGTCGGCGGCCCTGGACGGAGCCTCGCGCTGGCAGCAGTTCGTCCACGTGACCGTGCCCTCGCTGCGGCCGACGATCCTCTTCACCTGCGTGGTGTCGACGATCGGGGCGACCCAGCTGTTCGGGGAGCCGCTGCTGTTCAACGGCGGGGCGGGCGCCACGGGCGGCTCGGACCACCAGTTCCAGACGCTCGGGCTGTACCTGTACGAGCAGGGCTGGGTGAACCTGCACCTCGGCCGGGCCTCGGCCATCGCGTGGGCGATGTTCCTGATCCTGCTGCTGATCGCGGGCGCGGCGCGGCTGCTGCGCGGACGGGGGGACTCCCGATGAGGGCACTGCGCGCGGGCCGGCTCACCTACGTGGTGCTCGCCCTGTTCACCGCCGGGTCGCTGTTCCCGCTGGTGTGGACGGCGATCGCGGCCTCGCGGAGCAATACGCGCCTGGCCCAGACGCCGCCGCCGTTCTGGTTCGGCGGGAACCTGTGGCGCAACCTCCAGGTCGCGTGGACGGACGCCCACATGGGCACGGCCCTGCTGAACACGGTGGTCGTGGCGGGCACGGTCGCCGCCGGCACCGTGGCGTTCTCCACGCTGGCCGGCTTCGCCTTCGCCAAACTGCGCTTCCGCGGCCGCAGTCTGCTGATGACGCTGGTGGTCGGGACGATGCTGATACCGCCGCAGCTGAGCGTGGTCCCGCTGTACATGCTGATCGCGGAACTGTCGTGGACGGACCGGCTCCAGGCGGTGATCCTGCCGACGCTGGTCTCCGCCTTCGGGGTGTTCTTCATGCGCCAGTACCTGCTGCAGGCGCTGCCCACCGAACTGATCGAGGCGGCGCGGACGGACGGGGCGAGTTCGCTGCGGGTCGTGTGGCACGTGGTGTTCCCGGCGGCCCGGCCCGCGATGGCGGTCCTGGGGATGCTGACGTTCGTGATGGCGTGGAACGACTTCTTCTGGCCGATCGTCGCGCTGACCCAGAGCGGCAGCCCGACGGTGCAGGTGGCCTTGACCGGGCTGGGCCGGGGCTACATCCCGGACCAGTCGGTGATCATGGCGGGCGCGCTGCTGGGCACGCTCCCGCTGCTGCTGGTGTTCCTGGTATTCGGCCGACAGATCGTCGGCGGCATCATGCAAGGGGCGGTGAAGGGATGACGGACACGGATGCCGGACCTCGGTTCCCGGAGGGCTTCCTCTGGGGCGCGGCCACGGCGGCCTTCCAGATCGAGGGCGGCGCGGCACTGCGCGGGCCGTCCATCTGGGACACGTTCTGCCGTACGCCGGGCAAGGTGTACGGCGGCCACACGGGCGAGGTGGCGGTGGACCACCTGCGGCTGTGGCGGGAGGACGTCCGGCTGATGGCCGGGCTGGGGCTGGGGGCGTACCGGTTCTCGGTGTCCTGGCCGCGGGTGCTCTCCGGCGGGATCGGCTTCTACGACGCGCTGGTCGACGAGCTGCTCTCGTACGGGATCCGGCCCTGCCTGACCCTGTACCACTGGGACCTGCCGCAGGAGCTCGAAGCCGCCGGCGGCTGGCCGGAGCGGGAGACGGCCTACGCGTTCGCCGCGTACGCCGCGCAGGTCGCGGAGGCGCTGGGCGACCGGGTGGAGCTGTGGACCACCCTCAACGAGCCGTGGTGCAGCGCCTTCCTCGGCTACGCCTCCGGGGTCCACGCCCCCGGCCGCACCTCCCCCGCCGACTCGCTGCGCGCCGCGCACCACCTCAACCTGGCGCACGGCCTGGCCACGGCCGTCCTGCCGTCCACGGCGCGGGTCGGCATCGCACTGAACCCGAGCGCGGTGCGGCCGCTGACCGGCTCGGCGGCCGACCTGGACGCGCAGCGCCGGATCGACGCCCTGGCCAACCGGATCTTCACGGGGCCGCTGCTGCACGGCGCGTACCCGCAGGACCTGCTGGAGGACACCGCCTCCGTGACGGACTGGTCCTTCGTGCGCCCCGGCGACGAGGCGCTGATCCACCAGCCGTTGGGATTCCTCGGCGTGAACTACTACACCCCGGCGGTGGTCTCGTCGGCCCCGGGCCGCGTGGGACCGCGCGCCGACGGCCACGGGGCCACGTCCCACTCCCCCTGGCCGGCCGCGGACGACATCGCCTTCCACCAGCCTCCGGGCGAGCGGACCGACATGGACTGGTCGATCGACCCGACCGGCCTGTACGACCTGCTGCTGCGCTTCGCGGGCGAGGCGCCGGGCCTGCCGCTCATGGTCACCGAGAACGGTGCGGCCTACGCCCCGGAACTGCACGACCCCGCGCGCATCGGCTACCTGGAGGCCCATCTCGCTGCGGTCCACCGGGCCTTGGAGGACGGCGCCCCGGTGGAGGGCTACTTCCTCTGGTCGCTGCTGGACAACTTCGAGTGGTCCTACGGCTACAGCAAGCGGTTCGGGATCGTCCACGTCGACTACGACACCCAGGTCCGCACCCCCCGCTCCAGCGCCCGCTGGTACGCCCGGCTGGCCCGCACGGGAGCCTTGTGACGCCTGGAAGGGCGGGTCGACTCCCTCGCCCGAGGCCGCGGCGTCAGGCCAGGGGGGCGAAGGCGCCGGCGTGCTCCTGCGCCCAGGTGCGGAAGGTACGGGCCGGGTGGCCGGTGAGCCGTTCCACCGCGTCGGTGATGTCGGCCGGGAGGCCGTCCGCGGCGGCCCAGAGGTCGAGGAGCGCATCGGCGTAGGGGCCCGGTATGTATCCGCCGGCCTCGGCCTTCCATTCCGCGGCGGAGATCGTCTCGTACGGCACGGGTCGGCCGAGGACTTCGCCGAGTATCAGGAGCTGGCTCGCGAAGGTCAGCGACTGGGGGCCGGTCAGGGTGTAGGCCCGCCCCGCGAGGGCCGGGTCGGTGAGCACGGCGAGGGCCGCATCGGCGAGGTCGGCCTCGTGGACCGGATCGCAGAAGGCGCCGGGATACGGCAGGCGCACGGGCCGGCCGGACGCGAGCGACCGGGACCAGGCGCGGGCATTGCCCGCGAAGGAGCCGGGACGCAGCAGGGTGGTGCGCAGCGGCGACGCGGTCAGGGCCCGTTCGACGGCGAGGTGGGACGCGGACAGCGGGCTTCCGGCGGCGCCGGGGGCGAGGACCGAGGACGACGAGAGGAGGACGACGTGCTCGACTCCGGCGGCGACGGCTTCCGCGACGAACGGGCCGATCGCCGCCGCCTCGGCGTAGAGGAACACGGACCGGACGCCCGCGAGGGCGCCGGGAAAGGTGGTGGGATCTCCGAGGTCGCAGGGGACGGCGCCCGGGGTGTCCGGCGCGCGGGAGCCCAGGCGGTACGGCAGGGCGCGCGAGGCGAGGCGGGCGGCGAGGCCGCGGGCGACGGCGCCGCGGCCTCCGGTGACGAGGATCGACATGACCGGTTCCTTTTCCCTAGGATGCACATGTGACACAGATTCTGCGTGACGCATTCCCTGCGCCACACAGATAAATTTGGAGCATGGAGAAGCCGATGTCAACGGAGATCCCCCGCACGGGTGAGTCATGGAGCCGCGCCGAGCTGCTCGCGCGCATCGTCACCGAAAGCCAGCGGCACCACGCCGACTACTCGCTCTTCAGCCAGGCGATGGCCGACCACGTCGGTCTCCACCCCACCGACCTGCAGTGCGTCGCCCTCCTCGACATGGAGCCTGGCCCGGTCAGCACCGGCGACATCGCCCGCCTCACCGGCCTGACCTCGGGCTCCGCCACCCGCCTCGTCGACCGCATGGTCAAGGCGGGCATCGTCGAGCGGCACGCCGACCCGAACGACCGCCGGCGCTCACTCGTCTCCCTCGCACCCGAGGCCCGCGCACGCATCGGCGCGGCCTGGGACGGCCCCGGGCGCGCCTTCGGCGCCGTACTGGAGGGCTACTCCGACGCCGAACTCACCGTCATCGCCGACTACCTGCACCGTGCCGCGGAGGTCGGCCGCGCCCAGGCCGTGCGCCTGAACGCGGGCGACACCGACTGAGGCCCCGGGGCGGCCCGGACCCCCGCCCGGACCCCCGCCCCGGGCACCGAGCCCGTACCGTCAGGCGCCGCGCCGCTTGCGCCGGCCGCGCCGGACCCGCGGCCCGCCCGGGCCCCGGGTCCGCCCGTCCAGCGCGATCCACACCCGGATCTCGGTCCCGCCGAGCACCGAGCGCCCCAGCCGCACGTCGCCCCCGGTCGACTCCGCGACCCGGCGCACGATGTCGAGGCCGAGGCCCGTCGAGCCGTCGCGGCCGCCGTCGTTGCCGCGGCGCAGGGCGGCGTCCGGATCGGCGATACCGGGTCCCGCGTCCGAGACCAGCACGATGACCGCGTCCGGGGTGTCGTGGACGTCCACCGCGAACGGGGTGCCCTCGGGGGTGTGCCGGAAGACGTTGCCGAGCATCGCGTCGAGGGCGGCGGCCAGTTCGGGCCGGGCGACGGGGATGCGCACCGTACGGTCCACGCCCGCCAGCCGCACCTCGCGGCCCTCGTCCTCGGCCAGCGCCGACCAGAAGGCCATCCGGTCGCGGATCACCTCCGAGGCGTCGCAGCCGGCTCCCGCGCCCGGCCCGGCCGGGCCGGTGGCCGGGCGCTGTTCGCGGGCCGTGCGGATGATGGTGTCGACCTCCCGCTCCAGCTGCTCCACGGCCGCCCGGGTCTGTTCGGCGGCGGGACCGTCGCCGAGCGAGGCCGTGTTGAGCCGCAGCACCGTCAGCGGCGTCCGCAGCCGGTGCGAGAGGTCGGCGGCCAGCTCCCGCTCGTTGGCGAGGAGTTGCACCACCTGGTCCGCCATCGCGTTGAACGCGACGGCTGCCGAGCGCAGTTCCTTCGGCCCGTCCTCCGGGACCCGCGCCCCGAGCCGCCCCTCGCCCAGCTGGTGCGCGGCGTCCGCGAGCCGCTCTGCGGGGCGGACCAGCCGGGCACCGAGCCGGTCGGCGACGCCCACCGAGCCCACGATCAGGGCCAGTCCGACGCCCGCGAGGACCGCCCAGGCGGTGGTGACCCCGTTGCTGACCTCGCTCTCCGGCACGAGGATCTCCACCACCGCGATGTCCCCGGACCCGAGCGCGGTGGGCTGGAGCAGCGCCGATCCCCCGCCGGGCACCGACGCCGTCGTGGCCCGGCCCATGCGGCGGGTCTCGGCGACGACCCGCTCGCCCGCCCACCCGTCGCCGATGTCCGCGGGCGGGCTGTCGCCGATCGCGGGCAGGTGTACGGCCATCCGCCCGGCGGCGCCCATCTGCGTGGTCTCCACCGCCTTGCGCAGCTGCGCCGGGTCGGTGGTGATGGACAGGGTCGGCCCGATGGTGGCGGCCTGCCGCTCGGCGTTGGAGAACGCCCGGTCGCTGGCCATCTCCTGGACCACCAGCCCCAGCGGTACGGCGAACGCCACGACCACCATGGCGGTGACCGCGAGGCACACCTTGACCAGCGCCCACCTCACCGGGGCGGCTCCAGCTTGACCCCCACGCCCCGCAGCGTGTGCAGGTACCGCGGGCGGGCGGCGGTCTCGCCGAGCTTGCGGCGCAGCCAGGACAGGTGCACGTCGATGGTCTGGTCGTCCCCGTACGACTGCTGCCAGACCTCGGCGAGCAGCTCCCGGCGGGCCACGACCACCCCGGGCCGCCCGGCGAGGAAGGCCAGCAGGTCGAACTCGCGCCGGGTCAGGTCCAGTACGGCCCCGTCCAGCTCGGCCTGGCGGCGCAGCGGGTCGATGGCCAGCCCGCCGACGCGCAGCACCCGCGAGGGCGGTTCGGCGGCGGCCGCCTGCGAGCGGCGCAGTACGGCGGCCATCCGGGCGGAGAGGTGCTCCACGGAGAAGGGCTTGGTCAGGTAGTCGTCGGCGCCGTCGTTCAGCAGCCGGACGATCTCCGCCTCGTCGTCGCGCGCGGTCGCGATGATCACGGGGACGTCGGTGATGCCGCGGAGCATCTTCAGGGCCTCCGACCCGTCCAGGTCGGGCAGGCCCAGGTCGAGGATGACCACGTCGAAGCGGTGGTGGGCCACCTCGCGCAGGGCCTCCAGGGCGGTGCCGACGCTGCGCACGGTGTGCGAGGCCTCGGTCAGGTGCCGGATGAGGGCGGAACGTACGAACTGGTCGTCCTCGACCACGAGCACACTTGCCATGGGCCGCACCGTAGTCCATTCGAGGGACGCCGGGAGGTGCCGGGCGCCTCTTGGGGCGGGTGGTGCAGTATGTGCTCGATGCTACGAGGACTTGTACATGCCATGGCGTGGACGCTGGCGACCGGGGCCGCGGTGACCCTGTCGTGGTGGGGCGTGCACACCGTCATGTCGGGTACGGCCTACGATCCGCCGCTCGCGGTGCCGCTGACCACGCAGCCGCTGTCCTCGTCCACGCACCGGGACCAGCCCGACCCGCCGTCCCCGCAGCCGTCGCCCTCCCCGACGCCCTCACCGACCCCCAGCGCGTCCGCGTCGCCCGCACCGGGCGCCGCCGCGTCGTCCCCGGGCAAGCCGTCCCCGAAACCGCCGGGCGGCCGGCAGCCGCGGCAGACGGACGGGGACGACGGCACGGTGAAGTCGTACAGCACCTCCGGCGGCCGGGTCGTCTTCGACCTCGGGCCGTCCTCGGCCGAACTGGTCTCCGCGACGCCGGCGGCCGGCTGGCGCATGCAGGTGTGGAAGCAGGACCTGTGGATGCGGGTCACCTTCACCCGGGACGGCCGCGAGGTGTCGGTGTTCTGCACCTGGCACGACCATCCCCCGCGGGTCGAGCTCGTCGACCCCTAGGGGAGTGCCGTCAGGACGCCGTCCCGACCGTCAGGACGCCGTCCCGGCCCCCGGGACGTTGCCCACCAGCACGAACTCGTTGTACGGGAAGACCTTGCCCATCGGCCGGCCGAAGGGGAAGGAGAAGGTGTGCAGGACGGAGATGCCGGCCCGGTCCGCGTGGCTGCGGAGCTCCTCGAAGCCGACCCAGCGGATGTGGGTGGCGTCGGAGCGGAAGCCGACCTCCTGCGGGGTGATCATGACGACCTTGCCCCCGGGGGCGACGAGCGGGAGGTACTGCTCCAGCAGCTTCGCGGCGGTGTCCTCGTCGACGTGCTCCAGCACGTGGGCGACGAGGAGGCTGTCGAAGGAGCCGGGGCCGCAGTCCGGGGCGGCGGCGAGCTCGTCGGGGGTGTAGGCGGTCAGGCCGCGCTCGCGGCAGGTCTCCACCGAGTGCGGGTTGTGGTCGACGCCGACGCTGTCGGGGCCCAGGTTCAGGAGGTTGCGCCCGAGGCCGCACCCGATGTCGAGCACCCGGCCCAGCCGAAGCCTGCGCAGGTTCCACCGGTAGGGCGCCTGCGTGGGCAGCAGGCGCTTGATCCCCGACTGTTCGAGGCGGGCCAGCCGCTGCGTGTAGTCGGGGGTGGCGGTGCTGGGCGCGGGTGCAGATGAACCGGGCTCAGCAGGCAATTCGGACATCGTCGGCCGTCTCCTGACGCGTCGTAGAGGGGCACCCCTCCGATGGTTCCCCAAGGCTACGCACGATCGGGCCGGAGCCGATATTCGGTCGGCCGAATCCTTGCGGAAAGTGCGTCCCCATCCGTAGGGAAAACGGGACGCACCGGGCAACCGGGCGAGCGCCCTACCGGAACACCGAAGGTGGCGGTTCCGGGGAGGCTACCGCCGAGGCGTCGCGCACCGGAAGGGCTCCGCCCGCGAAGTCCGCGAGGGCCCGCCCGTGCTCGACCCTCCCCGGGTGCGGATCGCTCGCCACCCGGCGGGTGAACTCCGCGACGGGCAGCTCCCGGTCGGAGGCCACGAGCACGGCGTTGCCGAAGCGCTTCCCGCGCCACACCACGGGGTCGGCGGCCAGCGCCAGCTGCCCGAACCGGGACGCGGCCGTCGCGATCTGCCCCCGCAGGAACGCCAGCGGCGGACCGTCCGCGAGGTTCGCCGCGTACCACCCGCCGGGCGCGAGGGCACGGCGTACGTCGTCCAGGAACTCGGCGCTCGTCAGGTGCGCCGGGGTGCGCGCGCCGCTGAACACGTCCGCGATCACCAGGTCCGCCCAGCCGTCCGGCACCTTGGCCAGCCCCGCCCGCGCGTCCGCCGAGCGGACCCGGATCCGTGCCTGCGGGTCGAGCGGCAGGTGCTCCCGCACGAAGGCCGTCAGGGCCGCGTCGATCTCCACGACCTGCTGGCCGGAGCGGGGGCGGGAGGCGGCCGTGTAGCGGGCGAGCGTGAAGGCCCCGCCGCCCAGGTGCACCACGTTCAGCGGTTGGCGGGCCGGTGCGCAGAGGTCGACCAGGTGGCCGATCCGCCGCTGGTAGGAGAAGTCCAGGTGTCCGGGATCGCCGAGGTCCACATGGGATTGCGGGGCCCCGTCGATCAGCAGGGTCCAGGCCTCGGCGCGCTCCCGGTCGGGTTCCAGCCGGGCCAGGCCGCCGTCGACCTGCCCGGTGACCGCCTCGTCGCCGCCGCGTGCGCGCTGCCTGCCCTTGCCCTTTTCCTTGCCTGCCACCCCACCATTGTGACGGGGCGGCGGCCGGGCCCGGTCAGCGGCAGTTGTCCGCGGCCTCGATCAGCCGGGCCGCCTCGCCGAGCGCCGCGCGCAGCACCGCGGGATCGGTCACCGGGCCGACGGCCTCCGGGGGCAGCAGCCAGTCGGTGCCGCCCGCGGTGGGCGAGGCGGCCTCGCCGAAGCGCATCCCCCGGCCGTCGCTCTGCGTGCACGCGCTGCCCGGCAGGTCCCAGGCGTCGGCGGTTCCGGGCGGGACGAGGAAGCCGAGGGTGTCGCCCGACCCGTCGTGCAGGACCGGCCCGACCCCGTCGGCCCGGCAGGCGGCCCGGCGGATGATGTCCACCGCCTCCAGCCCCTGCCGGGTGGGCACGGTGACCAGGTCCGGCTCACCGCCCGGACCGGCACCGGGCCCGGGCGCGGTGTGCGTTCCAGTGCTCTCCATGCCGGCCTCCACCAAGGGAACCCCTCCTCGATCCGCGTACGGGCGGGAGCGGGAGTCGCCTCCCCCTCCGCACGGGTTCAACGCACGGGAACGTCAACGGGTGCGGCACCAAGACGCCGCAAAGGATGGCAGTTCATGGCGGATCACGGGTGAGATATCCGTTTTGTAGCCAAACACCGTGTGAACGTCCCGTCACTGACGGTACGTTCATGCGCGCCGGGCCACTCCCTCCACAGGCGGGCGGACACGGCGCTGCGTCCCTCGCCAGAGAGGCCACGTCCATGGCGGCGTCCCCCCACTCCCCCAACTCCACGTTCCGGCGGCTGCGCGGGCAGCGCTCCCCGGCCGAGTTCGCGGCCCTGGTGCGCCGGGCGGCGAAGGAGATCGGAGAAACGGTTTCCTGCGACGCCCGGTACATCGGCCGGGTCGAGTCCGGCGAGATCCGCTGTCCCAACTACGCGTACGAGCGGGTCTTCCTCCACCTGTTCCCCGGCCGCACCCTGGCCGACCTCGGCTTCCCGCCGCGCGAGGCCGTCCGGGGGCGCGCCGCGCACCGCGACCCCTTCTCGGCGAACGCCCCCGTCCCCGTCCCCGCCCACCACCGCCCCGGTCCCAGTCCCAAGGAGAGCGACGTGCTGCGTCGCGCGTTCATGGCGGGAGGCTCCGCGACCGTGGCGGCCGCCACCCTCGGTCTCACCCTGCTCGGCGACACCCGCCGCGTCCCCGCCCGCGCGGGCGAGTCGGAGGCCGCCGCCGTCGAGGACGCCGTGCGCCAGATCCGGCTGCTCGACGACCGGCACGGCGCGGACGCCCTGTACCGCAGGGCCGCCGAACCCCTGCGCACCGCGTACGCGCTGCTCGACGCGGGGGCGGCCCGGCAGTCCACCGAGGACCGGCTGCACGCGGGCGCGGGCGAGCTGGCCGTCTCGGTCGGCTGGCTGGCACACGACTCCGGCCGCTTCGACGACGCCCGCTCGCACTACGCGGAGGCCCTGGCGACGGCCCGGGTGTCGGGGGACGCGGGCCTGGAGGCGCACGCCTTCAGCAACATGGCGTTCCTGGCGCGGGACTGCGGCCGCTCCCGCGAGTCCGTACGGGCGGCGCAGGCGGGCCGGCGTGCGGCCCGCTCCCTGGGCTCCCCGCGGCTGCTGTCGCTGCTCGCGCTGCGCGAGGCCGGGGGCTGGGCGGGGCTGGCCGACCGCAAGGCCTGCCAGGAGGCGCTGGCCCGCGCCCACACGGAGTTCGCCCGGGGCGAGGGGGACACGGACCCCGAGTGGATGTCCTTCTTCGGCGAGGCCGAGCTGGAGTTCCTGGAGGCCCGCTGCTGGGCGGCGCTCGGGGAGTACGCCCGCGCGGCCCGGCACGCCCGCCGGGCCGCCGACCTGCAGGACCCGCACTTCGCCCGGAACGTGGCCCTCTACACCGCCGAACTGGCCGGCGACCTGGCCCGGGCGGGCGCCCCGGACGAGGCCGCCTGGGCGGGCGGCCGGGTGCTGGACCTGCTCGCCGGGGTGCAGTCGACGCGCATCCGGTCGATGCTCGCGGGGACCGCCCGCACCCTGGTCCCGCACCAGCGCTCCCCGCGCGTCGGCGCCTTCCTGACCCGGCACGCGACGGTCTGAGCCGGGCCGCCCGTCCCCGGCCGGGCGGGGACCGCGTTACGCGTCCAGGTGCCCGGTGTCGTTCCAGCGCTCCAGCGCGGGGGCCCCGTACGCCCACCCGAGGACGGACAGCGAGGTGGGTTCCAGGCGGATGCGGGCGCCGAAGGAGGCTTCGAAGCCGAGCCAGCGGGCGGCGAGGGTGCGCAGGATGTGCCCGTGCGCGAAGACCAGGACGTCGCGCTCCGCGGAACGGGCCCAGGCGACCACTTCGTCCGCGCGGGCGGCGACGTCGGCCACCGACTCGCCGCCCGGCACCCCGTCGCGCCAGATCAGCCAGCCGGGACGGACCGCCTGGATCTCGGCCGGGGTCATGCCCTCGTAGTCGCCGTAGTCCCACTCCATGAGCGCGTCCCAGGGCTCGGCCCGGACGCCGAAGCCCGCGAGGTCGCAGCTCTCGCTCGCGCGCACGAGCGGGCTGGTGCGGACCTCCAGGCCGCGCAGGCCCGCCCACGGGTCCCGGGCCAGCCGCTCGCCGAGCAGCTTCGCCCCGCGCCTGCCCTCCTCCAGCAGGGGCACGTCCGTGCGTCCGGTGTGCTTGCCGAGCTGGGACCACGCCGTCTGGCCGTGGCGGGCCAGCAGGATGCGGGGGGCCATGTGATTTCTCCCGGTATCTGAGAGTTCGCGCGTTTTACGGTGCTTCCGTCGCCCGACCATCATCCATCACTCGAACAGCAGGTCGCCCACCCCCTCCGCCCCACGGGCCACGGGCTCCCCCGGCCACCGGTTTCCGCCGTAAGTCCACGATTGTCAGTGGCGGATGGGACACTTCCGCCCGTGAGCTCCTACCCGCCCAGCGTCCCTCCGCAGAACAGCGCGCAGCAGCCCCCCCGGCCGGCGGTCCCCCACCCGGCGACCCTGCGGCAGCGGCTCGCCGGCCTGCGCGGTCCCGCCGTGCCGCCCCGCCCGCTCGACGCCCGCGCCCTGGCCGCCCTCGCCGCCAACCCCGGCTGCGGCAGACGCGCCCTGCTCGACGGCGCCGGAGTGGACAAGACCGCGCTGGCCTCGGCGCTCGGCTCCCCCGCACCCTTCGGACAGTCGCAGTTCGCCATCGTCCGCGGGAACTCCTTCGAGGCCAAGGTCAAGGGCGACGGCGGAGCCGCGCTGCTGCGGCTGGTCCACGAGCACCTCGGCGCCGGCGCCGAACCGCCGGGCCCGGACGCGCGCGTCCCCGACCTCACCGCCGCCGGACCCGAGGGCCGGGCCGCCCGCACCGCGCTGGCCCTGCGGGAGGCCACCGCCGCCGCGGCCTGGACGCTGCTCGACCATCCGATGCTGGCCCTGGAGGTGGCGGGCACCCCCGCCTACCTGGAGCCGGACGCCGTCGTGGTGCATCCCGACGGCCGCTGGACCGTCGTGGAGATCAAGTCGTTCCCGATGATCGACGGTGCGGCCGACGCGGCGAAGGTCGGCGCCGCGGCCCGGCAGTCCGCCGTGTACGTCCTCGCCCTGGAGAAGACCGCCGAGAAGCTGCCGGGCGCCGAGGCCGGGCACACCGTGCTGCTGGTCTGCCCGAAGGACTTCTCCAACCTGCCCGCCGCGGCGCCGGTCGACGTCCGCCGCGAGCGGGCCGTCACCCGGCGCCAGCTGGACCGGCTGACCCGGGTCGAGGAGCTGGCCGGGGCCCTGCCCGAGGGGCTCACCTTCGACCCGGCGCGGACCGCCGAGGAGCTGGCCGAGGCCGTGGCCGCGGTGGACGCCTCGTACGCCCCCGAATGCCTGGCCGCCTGCGAGCTGGCCTTCCACTGCCGGGAGAAGGCCCGCGCCGCCGACGAGCTGACCACGCTGGGCCGCTCCGTACGGGGCGAGCTGGGCGCGCTGACCACCGTCGAGGCGGCCCTCGCGGCGGCCCTCGGCCGCGGCCGGGCCGAGGATCCCGCGTCGGCGGCGCTGCACCACGCGGCCCGGCTGCGCGCCGAGGCGCTGGAGAGCACCGGATGAGCCTGCTGAACACCCTCGCGCGGCTGCAGGCCGTCCGGGCCGGCCGGGCCCAGCCGCTCGCGACCGTCCGGCACCGGCACCTGGCCGCGGGCCCGCTGGTCCTCGTGCCGCTGACGACGGCCGGTGAGGCCGGGGCCCCGCTGGGCGCGCTGGTGGGCACCGATCCGGCGGAGCCGAGGCTGCTGGTCGTGCCGCAGCCGCGCGACCGCGACCTGCGGTGGGCCTTCCTGGCCGACCTCGCGGACGTGGTCCTGCCGTACGTGGACGCGTACGCGGACGACGTGGAGTTCGTGGAACGGAGCGAGACCGACCCGGAGACGGGCCGCAAGACCAAGGTCGAGGCCGAGCTGTGCCGGGACGCTCCGCAGCTGATCGTGCCGAGCCGGGCGGGCGTGGAGTACGTACGGCTGCTGGGGCGCTCGATGCGGTTCCGGCGGACGGCCGAGGAGGATCCGGAGAACCCCTACCCGGCGCCCGCGCGGGTGCCGCTGCTGGGGCGCTGGTTCACCCACCTCGGCGAGCGCGCGCGGGTGCCCGGCTCCTCGATGCTGGTCTCGGCGACGGACCTGCTGTCCCGGCACTGGGCGACTGGCCAGAGCAACCTGGAGGACCAGCACCTGGGCGCGCTGCTCGCCTGGATAGCGCCTCCGCAGGGCACGTCGGGGCCTCAGGAGGCGCTGCGGGCGGAGCTCGGCCGCGACGGGGACGGGCAGTTGCTGGTCCCGCCCGCGGGACCGGCCACCGACCCGGCGTTCGACAACCGGGTGCTGGCGCCGGCGATGGCCCGCTACGACGCGGCGCGCACGGCGCAGCCCCCGGACGGGGCGGCGCTCGCCCGCGCCGAGGAGCACGTACGGGCGCTGGTGGAGGCGCAGATGCGGCCGGCCTGGGACGCGGTGTGGCACTCGCTGGAGCTGCTGCGCGCGCTGCCGGCCGGTGAGCGGGCCGAGGAGCGCTGGACCCGCGACCGCTGGTCGTACACCGGCCACCGGGACCGCGTACGGGCGGGCGAGCCGCCGCAGCCGCGCCGCGACGACGCGGTGACGGCGGCCCAGAAGCTCGCCACCCGGGAGACCGAGCAGGTCCGCCTCGACGCCCAGGAGGCGCTGGACGACCCGCTGGTGATGGCGGGCCGGCGCCTCGCGGGCGAGGCCTTCGCCGGCGAGGTCACCGAGGTGGTGATGGAGTGGACGGAGACGAAGCGGCCCAGTCCGCGCCCGCTGGTGACCGTGGCCACGGAGGACCGGCCGCAGCTCGCCGAGGAGGGCGGGACGAAGGTGTTCCGGTCGCTCGACGGCCGCCCGCAGTCGGCGCGCTTCGTCCGGTTCGACGAGGACGGGCGGCTCGTGCTGCGGCTGCTGGACAAGATGGGCCGCGGCCGGGACCCGGAGCCGGGTTCGGTGCCGGAGAAGGGCGACCGGGTGTGCTGGACGCTGTTCGAGCACGATGCCCGCGGCGGCCCGAAGCTCCCGGACCCGGAGCGGACCCCGTGGACGCACGGCGGGCCGCCCGCGCACCTGGCCTCCCCGACCGCCCCCGCGCCCGACGCCGTGACCGACGAGGACCTCCTGTGACCGCATTCGATCCGGGTGCGGCGGCCGCGCGGGCGACCGCCGCGATCCTCCACGACACCCTGCACGGGACCGAGCGGGGCGTCGTCGTCGATTCCCCGCCCGGCGCCGGCAAGTCCACGCTCGTGGTGCGGGCGGCGCAGGAACTGGCCGCGGCCGGGCGCCGGCTGATGGTGGTCGCGCAGACGAACGCGCAGGTCGACGACCTGGTGCTGCGGCTCGCCGAGAAGGATCCGGGGCTCAAGGTCGGCCGGCTGCACAGCAGTGACGGCGACGCGTACGACCCGGCGCTCCGCGAGCTGCCGTCCGTGACGCTCTCCGCCAAGCCGGGGGACCTGGCCGAGCTGCCGGTGACCATCTCCACGGCGGCGAAGTGGGCGTACGTCAAGGACGCCGAGCCCTGGGAGCACGCGATCGTCGACGAGGCGTACCAGATGCGCTCCGACGCGCTGCTGGCCGTGGCCGGGCTGTTCGAACGGGCCCTGTTCGTGGGCGACCCGGGGCAGCTGGACCCGTTCAGCGTGGTCGGCGCCGAGCAGTGGGCGGGCCTGTCGTACGACCCGTCCGCGTCGGCGGTCTCCACCCTGCTGGCCCACAATCCGCAGCTCCCGCAGCACCGCCTCCCCGTGTCCTGGCGGCTCCCGGCGACGGCCGCGCCGCTGGTCTCCCGGGCGTTCTACCCGTACACCCGGTTCCGCAGCGGTACGGGCCCGGGCGAGCGCACCCTCGCGTACGGGGTCCCCTCGGACGGTTCGGGTCCGGACCGGGTGCTGGACGAAGCGGCCGAGTCGGGCTGGGGCCTGCTGGAGCTCCCGGCGCGGCACACCCCGCGCACCGACCCGGAGGCGGTCCGGGCGGTGGCCGCGGTGGTCCGGCGCGCCCTGGACCGGGGGGCGGTGACCTCCGACGAACGGGACGGGGGCCCGGCCCCGCTCACCGCCGACCGCATCGCGGTGGGCACGGCGCACCGCGACCAGGCGGCCGCGGTCCGCTCGGCCCTGGCCGGGCTCGGGGTCACGGGGGTCACGGTGGACACCGCGAACCGGCTCCAGGGCCGCGAGTACGACCTCACGGTGGTCCTCCACCCGCTGTCGGGCCGCCCGGACGCGACGGCGTTCCACCTGGAGACGGGCCGGCTGTGCGTGCTGGCGTCCCGGCACCGGCACGCGTGCGTCGTGGTGGCCCGGGCGGGCATAGCGGAGCTGCTGGACGACCACCCCTCGACGGAGCCGGTGCAGCTCGGGGTGACGGTGAAGTTCCCGGACGGCTGGGAGGCCAACCACTCGGTCCTGGCGCACCTCGCCGAACACCGCGTGTCCTGGCGGCCGTAGAGGGGGCCGGCCGCCGCCCCTACCGCTTGCGGGTGACGTCCATCCGCGTGCGGATCACCTCGCCGACCTCCGCCAGGGTCCGCAGCTGCTCCGGGGTGAGCACGTCGATCAGGTGGCGGCGCACCGACTCCACGTGGAGCGGGGCGGCCGTCGTGATCGTGGCCACGCCCGCCGCGGTGAGGACCACCTCCGCGCCCCGGCCGTCGGTGGCGACGTCCTCGCGCCGGACGATGCCGCGCTGCTCCATGCGGGTGAGCTGGTGGGACAGTCTGCTGCGGGACCATTGCATCAGCACGGCCAGCGCGCTGATGCGCATGCGGTGTCCGTCCGTGGAGCCGAGGGCCGAGAGGACGTCGTAATCGGCCTCGGACAGGGCGCTGTCCTGGTTGAGGTCGCGCGCGATCTCGGCGTTGACCAGCGGGAACATCCGCCGCCACGCGTACCAGGCGTCCTGTTCGGGCTCGCTGAGCCATCGGGGCTCGGATGCGGTCATGGGGGCACTCTAGCCAGGACCTCCCCGGTTGATGACACATCACCTACCTTGTTGACACGTCACCCATCCCACCGCTTTCATAGATGACACGTCAACCATCCGAGCGATACCAGGGAGCCCCCGCCGTGACCCGTCTGCACGTCATCTCCGCCGCCACCCGCCCCACCTCCTCGGGCCGCCCCCTCGCCCACTGGGTGACCGGGCAGGCCCGCGCCCACGGCGGCTTCGAGGTGACCCCCGTCGACCTCGGCGAGGTCGCGCTGCCGTTCCTCGACGAGCCCGAGTACGCCTCTACCGGCGTCTACGCCCACCAGCACACCCGCGACTGGAGCGCCCTGGTCGACTCCGCGGACGCCTTCCTGTTCGTACTGCCGATGTACAACGGCGGCTTCACCGCCCCCTTCAAGAACGCCATCGACTTCCTCTACCGCGAGTGGAAGGGCAAGCCGGTCGGCATCGTCAGCTACAGCGCCGGCCCCACGGGCGGCGCCCCGGCCGCCGAGATGCTGCTGCCCGTCCTCACCCGGATCGGCATGCTCCCGGCCGCGCGCTCCCTCGCCGTCCCGGGGATCCCCGGGCTGATCGGGCCCGAGGGCTTCCGCGCCCCCGAGGGGCTCGCCGACGGGCTGGCCGGCGTGCTCGACGACGTGGCGGCGCTGGCCGCGGACCGCGCCGCGGAGCCCGCGGCCGTGTGACCCGGACCCCTCGGGCGCGGCGCCCGGCTGACGACCGGTCAGCGCCGTTCCGAGCGGCCGGCGGGCCGCCATCGCGGTCGGCCCCGGGGACGCCGGCCGCTCACCTGATCGACCCGTGCGCCACGGGACCGGCCGGGCTCCCCGTGCGCCCCACGGGCCGTACGGGCGTTCCCGGCGCCCGCGGTCCGCAGCGGTGCACTCTTGCGCGGCGTTGGACAATGGACGGTGGCCCGGAAGCATTTCGCACGCGCAGCAGCTGGAGGACACGTATGGCAGAGCCCGAGCGGACCGAGCGGAGGCTGCGGCCCGCGCCGCTGCTCTTCGAGCCGTCGGACGCCGCCACGGACCCGGAGCACTTCTTCGATCTGGAGTCGATCGACGACCCGCGCGAGCTCCTGGTCCGCGCGACGGAACTGACACTGGCCTTCCGGGCGGCACAGGAGCGCGCGGTGGAGTTCCAGGCCGTGGCCGCCGCACAGCTGGCGGACCCGCGGCGGTTCGACCGGCTGTCGCCCGCGGCGATCGCCGAGCAGGCGGACTGGACCGAGGACTACGCCCGCAAGATGATCGAGTTCGGCGTGACCCTCCAGCGCGACGCCGGCCCCGAGGGCCCCTGACCGCGACGGGCGGCCGTGCGCGCGGCATCTGGCATATGCGGCGCGCAACATACCGCAGCACGGCCCGCCCTGTCCCCGATTCCGGTAACTCCCGGGAATCACACCGCTACGGCCGGTAGACCTGGGTGCATGACGACCCTGACGACGGCATCCGGTTCCTCCGCCCTCGACGCCCGCGTCGCGCCCGCCACCCACGTCACCGCGCAGGGCGCCGCCTGGCTCGCCTCCGCGTCCGCCTCCCCGCGGACCACCCTCGCGCTGTGGCTGGCGCGCCCGGGAGCGAGCGCCGTGCTCCCGTGCGGGACCGCCTTCGACGTCGTCAACGTCCCCGTCGTCCTCGGCCGCCGGGTGCTGGACCTGCTCTGGGCCGAGGGCCCCGGCTGCGGGCCGGTCGCGGTGCACCGCGGCCGCCTGCTGCTCTTCGCCGCCCCCGGCACCGCCCACCGGCTGCCCGCCCTGCTGGCGTGGGAGGAGTGGGGCGGCTCCCGCACGGCGCCGGCCCCCCTGTGCCACGGCCTGGGCGACGCGGTCACCGTGCCGCCGCTGGCCGCCGCGCCCGGCCCCTCCCGGTGGCTCGTGGCCCCCGGGGCCCGGTCTCCGTGGCTGCCCGGCCCCGAGGCGCTGCTGTGGGCGTTCGTCCGCGCCGCCCGTACCGCCGGGCCCACCACCGACCTGGGGATATCGATTTTTCCTTCCGCGGATCAGGATGCTAATGTCTACGACGTCAGCAGGCGCCGCTAGCTCAGTTGGTTAGAGCAGCTGACTCTTAATCAGCGGGTCCGGGGTTCGAGTCCCTGGCGGCGCACAGACGGAAGAAGGCCTCCACGCGAGTGGGGGCCTTCTTCGTGTCCCGGTGCGGGCGGCGCCGCTCAGGTCGTGATCTTCACCGTGTAGGCCCCCGACTGGGTCCGGTCGGCCACCTCGATCGTGATCCGCTCGCCGGGCACGGTGTACGTCTCGCCCACCTCCAGCGGCGCGTCCGCGAGCGGCGGGTACACCGAGCGGTCCCAGCAGGCCTCCGTCCGCGGGTGCCCGTCGAGCACTTCGATCGGCCCGCCGCCCGACGCCGCCTCGTTGCGCACCCGGTAGACGAGGACCCCTTCCGTACAGGTGTCCCCGTCGTTCCCGGAGGAGCCGCGCGCCTCCACGGCGATCGCGCTGCCGGCGCCCGTCCGGATCACCGCGAGCCGGGTGCCACCCGTGCCGCCGGCCGGCGGGGCCTGCGCGAGCGGCTGGAGGGTGTGCATCGAGGAGCCGGACTGCACGCAGTCCACCTGGGAGGACTCCAGCCAGCCCAGCTTCCACTTGTGCCAGGCGAAGAGGTCGGGCGCCATCCCGAACTGGCTGCCCATGACGTCCCAGTCCCCGACGTACGTGTCCCAGTCGCCCTTGCCGTCCGTAGGCCGGTGGTAGAGGTCGGGGAGGTCGAAGACGTGCCCGGTCTCGTGGGCGAGGACGTTGCGGTCCGGCGGGTGCCGCTCGAATACGGTGACGATCCGGCGCAGGTCGGTGCCGTCCGCACGGATCGGGCGGTCGAAGTTGACGACCTTCGTGGCGTCGGAGTCCACCCCGGGCGCGTCCGGGTCGGCGACGAAGTACACGACGTCGTACTGCGAGAAGTCCACCCGGGCGTCCGCGGTGGCGACCGCGTCCCGCACGTAGGCCGCCCGGTCCTCGGGGGCCCAGTCGCGCTGTATGCCGTAGGCGGTCGACGGCCGGGGCATCTGGGCCCACTCGCGCTGCGGGTGCGGGACGAGGCGGAAGCGGCCGTACGAGGCGCGCTCGAAGAACTCGCTCGTCGCGGGGAAGTAGTCGCCGGTGACCTCCTCCGGGGTCACGGCGGGCCGGTGGTCGGGGAAGGAGAGGAAGACCATGACCGCGTCGAGGGTGCGCTCGGGGCGGGGGTAGGCGCCGTTCCAGCTGTCCAGGCCCAGGGAGTGGTGCGCCGCCGTACGGGTCAGCGCGCAGGGGCCGGCCCCGGGTTCGGCGACGGCGGGACCCGCGACGAGCGACATGGCGGCGAGCGCCGTCAGGGAGGTGAGCACGGCCCCGGTACTACGGACGCGGGAGCGGTCCACTCCCCCGGGTGTCTGCTGTCGCGGCACATCGACCTCCGGTGGTGGATTGATCCCATCTCGTCCACCTTGAGGCGATTGTCTTACTAATGCCCTGTTCCGCTGCCCCACACGAGTGAGCAGTGCGGCAACCCGGTGACCCCCGGGCTTGACGCGTCCGCCTACAGAACGTCACAAGCAGTCAGGGGAGGTCAGCAGGGGTCGGCGCACGTTCAGAGCCGCGCAGAAACGATCGCCCGACCTTTGGCCGATGATTCGTCATCACGGCGAACTACCCTGCTCCGCACGGCGATGCCGCTGGATAGCCCCTCCCGGCAGCCTCTATGATCGGCACACTTTCCTGCACGGACACTCACGAGCACTGCGGGAGCCAACGGTGAGCGGAACCTCAGAGGGAACCGGTTCGGCGGCCGACAGCATCCGATCGGCCATCACGGAGCGTCACCCCGTCGTACCGGCAGCCCAGTCGGCGCCGGCCGCCCCGGCCGCCACGGAACCGTCGTCGCGCGCACGGTCCGAGCTGCGCGACTACCGGGCCGCCTTCAACGCGGCCCACCTCGCCATGGCCGTCGTCGACCGCGACGGCTTCGTCGTCACCGCCAACCAGGCCTTCGCCGGACTGCTGGGCACCGAGCCGCACGCCCTCGCCCACCAGTGCGCCGCCGACCTGGTCGACCTGGCCGCCGAGGCCCGCACCTGGGCGGCGTACCAGGAGGTCCTCCGGGGCCGGCAGGCCCGGCTGCGCTGCACCCGCCGGCTCAAGCACCCCGACGGGCACTCGCTGTGGACCGAGGTCACGCTGGGGCCCGTCCCGGGAACCGGGGACGTCCTGCTGTCCGTCGCCGACATCAGCGACCGGCGCGACCTCCAGGCCCGGCTGCGGCACCTCCAGATGCACGACCCCGTCACCCGGCTCCCCAACCGGGCCCTCTTCTTCGAGCGCCTCTCCAGCGCCCTGGAGGCCTCCTCGTACGAGCGCGGCGGCGGGACCGGCCGGATCGGTCTCTGCTACCTCGACCTCGACGGGTTCAAGGCGGTCAACGACACCCTCGGCCACCGGGTCGGCGACCGGCTGCTCGCCGCCGTCGCGGCCCGGCTGAGCCAGTGCGCCGACCGGACCGGGTACGGGCGCACGGGCGGGCACCTGGTGGCCCGGCTCGGCGGCGACGAGTTCGCCCTGCTGGTCGAGGACTCCACGGGCACCGAGCAGCTCGCGGACCTGGCGCGGAGCGTGCTGACGGCCGTGCAGGAGCCGTTCGACCTGGCCGGACAGCGGCTGTCGGTCTCGGCGTCGATCGGCGTGGTGGAACGGGCCGCCGCCGGAACCTCGGCGACCGGCCTGATGCAGGCCGCCGACACGACCCTGTACTGGGCGAAGGCGGACGGCAAGGCCCGCTGGACCCTCTTCGACCCGGAGCGCAACGCCCACCGCATGACCCGCCAGGCCCTGTCCTCGACGCTCCGGCCGGCCGTGGAGCGGGGCGAATTCGCGCTGGAGTACCAGCCGCTGGTGGATCTGGAGAGCGGCGCGGTGCGCGGGGTGGAGGCGCTGGTGCGCTGGAAGCACCCGCAGTTCGGCACCCTGACGCCGAACCGGTTCATCGGCATCGCCGAAGAGGACGGCTCCATCGTCCAGTTGGGACGGTGGGTGCTGCGCACCGCCTGCCGCCAGGCCCGGCGCTGGCAGCTCGACCACCCCAGCGACGCCCCGGTCTTCGTGTCGGTCAACGTCGCGGTGCGCCAGGTGTGGGACTCGGACCTCGTCGGGGACGTCGCGGAGATCCTCGCCGAGACGGGGCTGGCCCCGCAGCTGCTCCAGCTGGAGCTGACCGAGTCGGCGGTGATGGGCTCCGCGGGCCGCCCGCTCCAGGCCCTCCAGGCGCTGAGCGACATGGGCGTGCGGATCGCCATCGACGACTTCGGCACCGGCTACTCGAACCTGGCCTACCTCAGCCGCCTGCCGGTCTCGGTCCTGAAACTGGACGGCTCCTTCGTCCGCGGCTTCCGCTACGACGAGGGCGCTCACCCCAACCCCGCCGACGAGACCATCGTCGAGGCCCTGGTCCAGCTCGCGCACCGGCTGGGCCTGACGGTGACGGCGGAGTGCGTGGAGACCGCCGGGCAGGCGGCCCGGCTGCGCGGCGTGGGCTGCGACACGGGTCAGGGCTGGCTGTACTCGCGGGCCGTGCCCCCGGACGTGATCGCGCGGATGATCGGCCGCCAGGCGGCCGCCGAGGGCGCCCCCGCCTTCGCCACCCCGGCCGCCGACGGACCCGCCCCGCACCCCCAGCTCTGAGGGGTACGGGGCGGTGTCCGGCCGCGCCGGACCGTACGTACGGTCAGAGGCTCCGGACGAACGCCCCGAACGCCTCCGGCGCCACGGTGAAGGCGGGCCCGTCGGGCCGCTTGGAGTCCCGCACGGCGACCCGGCAGGGCTGCGCGGCCACCTCGACGCACTCGCCGCCGTTGGTGCTGCTGTACGAGGCCTTGACCCAGGCGGCGGGGCCGAGGGGGGCGCACTCGACGCACTCGCCGCCGGTGTTACCGCTGTAGCTCGACTTACGCCACCGCGCGTTGGTCAGGTTCTGGCTGATGCCCATAACGTTCCTCCATTACGCGGATGATCAATGCCGCCGAGGCCTCCACAGAGAGAGCGGCGGCCTGCAGGTGAGCGTAACGAAGTGCGGCTTCCTTGACCGTGTCAGGGTTGGCCGTCATGTGTCCGGAGATGAGGTCCTCCGAGTAGACGATGTCGGGATCGTCATCGAACCTCATCGTGGTGAACGAGCCGATCAGACTCGCGTGTTCACCAGCCGAGAATGGCAGGACCTGGATTCTGGCCCAGCGCCTTTCACTAAAGCTCAAGAGGTGGACGAGTTGCTCCCGCATGGACTCCGCGCCGCCGATCGGCCGATACAGGGCGGCTTCGTCGAGCACCACCCAGACCATGGGCGGCTGATCCCGGCCCAGGATCCGCTGACGCTCCAAGCGGGCGGCCACCAAGTCGTCCAAACCATCCGGCAGGCCGGTGGCCAGCACAGCGCGCGCATAAGCGGGAGTCTGCAATAGCCCGTACACCAGCTGGGCTTGATACGTGGAGATGTACGCGGCCCGAGCCTCCATCTCCGCGAACGGCTGGAACCACGTCGGCAGCTGGCTGCGCAGCACCAGGCCCACCAGGCGGGAGAAGTGGCCGTCCGCGCCCAGCGCCGCGTCCAGCCGCTCCGAGAAGTCCCGGGTCGGGACCTTGCGGGCCGTTTCGATCTGGCCGATCAGTGAGCCCGTGCAGTAGATGATCTCGCCCAACTGGCCCTGCTTCAGCTTCGCGTCCTCCCTCAGCCTGCGCAGTTCGAAGCCGTAGTAGTCCAGCGGCGAGGCGCTGGGGTCGAGGTCGCGGATGTTGACCACGGGACGGTCACCCCCATGAGGACGCGGGTCGGATGCAGCCGTGGCCGAGCGTAGCGAGACCGGCACGCAGCGGTGTCCGGAATCCGGCAACCATGTGACACACCTCCGCCCCGCACCCGGGAAACAGGGTGCGGGGCGGAGTGTCGCTCGGCGCGGGGTGGGGGGATCAGCAGGCGCCGAGGTCCTTCCAGACTCCCCATTCACCGGTGGTGCCGGGCACCTCGTTCTGCGTCCACCACTGGGCCTTGTACTTGCGGCCGTTGTGGGCGACCTCGGTACCGCCGTTGTAGACGGTTCCCGCGACGTAGGCCGGGACGGAACCGCAGCCGGTGGTCGGCGGGGTCGTCGGCGGCGTGGTCGGGGGCGTCGTGGGCGGCGTGGTCGGAGGCGTCGTCGGCGGGGTGGTCGGCGGCACCGTGGTTCCGCCGAGGGCGTCCGAGATCTGGTTCAGCAGCGTGGTGTTGTTGTCCAGGCCGAGCAGCGAGTACATCATCGCGCCGGCCAGGCCGCGCTGCTTGCCGTAGTCGACCCGGGCCTGGATGGACTTCTGGTTCAGGCCGGTGAAGAACTCGCCGTCCTTGTAGAAGTACGAGGCCTTGGCCTGGTCGTCCCAGAAGGTGCTCGCCGGGTTGTCGACGATGCCGCCGAGCTCCTTGTAGTTGGCGATGCCGGCCTGCTGGCTGGTGGGCCGGGCGCCGGAGGCGCCGGTCGCGGACTGGGCGAGGCCGTTGTTCGCCCCTGCCGGGACGCCCTTCCAGCCGCGGTAGTAGAACTCGTAGCCCAGGGTCAGCTTGTTGGCGGGGAAGCCGCCGGTGATGCCGTAGGCCGGGTTGCCGTCGACCCAGGAGTCGATGGCGTTGTCGATGCTGTACTTCTGCGTGCCCGGGGCGATCGGGTCGGTCGGGTCACCGGCCGGGGAGTACAGCGGGGACTGGTGGTACGTCGGCCCGTCGCTGTCCCACGCGCCGTGCATGTCGTACGTCATGATGTTCGCGTAGTCGAGGTACGCGCCGATCTTGTCCGTCTCGATGTACTTGATCTTGTCCTGGCCGGCCGGCAGGGCCGAGGTCAGCAGGTACTTCTTGCCGCCGTTGGCCGCGCCGTGGGCGTCGAGCTGCTGGCGGAACTCCTTGAGCAGGAGCGTGAAGTTCTGCTTGTCCTCGGGGGCGTAGTGGTTGCCCAGGTGGCCGCCGGACGAGCCGGGGTACTCCCAGTCGATGTCGATGCCGTCGAAGATCCCGGCCGCCGCGCCGACGCCGCCGTAGCCGCCCTCGACCGGCAGGTTGCCCTTGATGTACTGGTCGATGCAGGAGGACACGAGCTTCTTGCGGGAGGCGTCGGTCTTCGCCGCGTCGCTGAAGTACTTCGAGTACGTCCAGCCGCCGAGCGAGATGTTGATCTTCAGGTGGGGGTACTTGGCCTTCAGCTGCTTGAACTGGTTGAAGACGCCCACGATCGGCTGGTCCCACTTGTCGGCTACGCCGCTGACGCTGTCGGCCGCACTGAAGGACTTCTGGTAGTCGGCGTACGAGTCGCCCGCACCGTCACCGGCGTTGGGGTTGTTGTCGTCGCCCGCCGCCTTGTTCGCCTCGAAACAGGTGAGGTTGGTGGGGTGGATGTTGCCGAACGAGTAGTTGATGACGTCCAGCTTGCCCGCTATGCCGCGGGTGTCGAGGTGCTTGGGGTAGAAGGCGCTCCCGTACACGCTCCACTGGTCGTAGTAGGCGATGCGGACACCGCCGGCCGCGGCTGCCGCGGCGGCGGGCGTCGCGCCGGCCGCCTGGGCGGTGCTGAGCCCCGCGAAGGAGGCCAGCGCTCCGGCGGCCAGTGCCGCCGTGGCGGCGGCGGCGATGAGGGGTTTACGGATGTGCATGAACTGCCTCCGGGGGGTGGGAGGGAAGAGCAAGAAGTTCAGGTGGGAGATTGATAGCGATCACCGGAGGCCCGAGTCAATGGTTTGGACCAAACAAGGACTAGACCACTCCCAACACAAATCCCCTCGTCAGAGACCTGAGCGCACATCAGAAACCGCTCGCCACCTAGGGTGACGAGCGGTTTAAGGCTGCCTTGAGCCACGTCCTGGCAAGGTTTTGGCAACAAACCAGCCAAACTCCGTTTGTGTACGGTCAGCCCGCCGCGGGCGCCTCCACGGGGAGGCCGTACGCATCTGCGATGAGCCCGTACGAGCGCAACCGCACCGCGCCGCCATGGGCGTTGGCGGTCAGCATCAGCTCGTCGGCGCCGGTCCGCTTCGCCAGGTCGTCCAGTCCGCTGCGGACCTCGTCCGGCGTGCCGTGGACGATGTCCACGAGCCGCGCCTCGACGAACTCCCGCTCCAGCGGGGAGTACGGGTACGCGGCGGCCTCCTGCGGCGTCGGGATCAGCCCGGGCCGCCCGCTGCGCAGCCGGAGCATCGACAGGGCCCCGGTGAGCACCTCGGCGCGGGCCTGCTCGGCCGTGTCGGCGGCGAGCGCGGCGACCCCGATGACGGCGTACGGGGCGTCGAGCACGGCCGAGGGCCGGAAGCTCTGCCGGTAGAGGTCGAGGGCGGGCAGGGTGCCGGCCGCGGAGAAGTGGTGGGCGTAGGCGAAGGGCAGGCCGAGCTCGCCGGCGAGGCGGGCACTGAAGCCGGAGGAGCCGAGCAGCCAGATCGGCGGCCGCCCGGCGGGCCCCTGGACCGGCCCGGGCACGGCGTGCACCCGGGCGTAGGGGTGGCCGTCGGGGAAGTCGTCGTCGAGGAAGCGGATGAGCTCGGAGAGGCTGCGGGGGAACTCGTCGGCGGCCTCGTCCAGGCGCCCGGCTCCGCGCAGCGCGGCCGCGGTCCGCGGATCGGTGCCGGGGGCGCGGCCGAGCCCGAGGTCGATCCGCCCGGGCGCGAGCGCCTCCAGGGTGCCGAACTGCTCGGCGACGGCGAGCGGGGCGTGGTTGGGCAGCATGACGCCGCCCGAACCGAGCCGGATGCGGGAGGTGTGCGCGGCGAGGTGGGCCAGGATCACGGCCGGTGACGAGCTGGCGACGCCCGGCATCGAGTGGTGCTCGGCGACCCAGTGGCGGTGGTACCCGCGGGATTCGGCCAGCCGGGCGATCTCCACGCTGGTGCGCAGGGCCTCGCCGGCGGTACTGCCGGCGCCCACGGTGACGAGGTCCAGAACGGACAGCGGCACGGGCGCCTGCCCTTGTGCGGCCCCGCGGATCCCGTCACGGAGGCCGTCCCGGCCACCCTCGGGCCGGCCGGCGTCCCCGGTGTCACTCATCGTCGCTCCCGTCTCGTTTTTCACGTCCGTACGACATCCCTACGACAGACGTACCAAGAACGTGAACCCCGGACGCCGCCCGGGCATTCCCGGCGCGCCGGGCCAGGGTCATGACGTGGGCATATGCCAGAGGAGTAGACACAGGCCGGACGACATGATTGAGCCATCAATCTCTCCAACAGCCGCTCCACCGCCGCCCCTTGGTGGTTACTGTGTTAGGGCAAGCGGTAACAACCTGCTAGGGGGAGAACCGTGGCGCTGAAGCCCGAGCCGACCGCGCCGTTCCACTCGGTGCAGTACGCACTGCGCGTACTCGAAGCGATCGCACGGCACGCCGGTGGCGTGACCGACGTGCAGATCGCGCGTGAGACCGGCCTGCCCGCAGCCCATCTCGCCCCGATGCTGCTCATGCTGCGCCGGGAGGGGTACGTCCTGCAGGTCGCCGACGGTGCCTATGCCATAGGGGACTCGCTCGTCCTCCTCGGCTCCGGCGCCGACCGCCGCCAAGCCCTGTCGGACAAGCTCCAGGACACCCTGGACCAGCTCCGCGACTCGGTCGGCGCGGCCGTCTACATCAGCCGGTACGTGGACGGCGAGGTCCGGATCACGCAGTTCGCGGACAGCCCCCGCACCCCGAAGGTGCACGAGTGGGTCGACTTCCGCGCCGCCGCGCACGCCAGCGCGGTCGGGAAGTGCCTGCTGACGCAGCTCGACCTGGACGGGCGCCGCGACCACCTGTCCCGGCACAAGATCGCCCGGCTCACGTCGAAGACGATCGTCAACGAGAAGATCCTGTTCTCCAAGCTGGACGCGCAGCCGGCCACCGTGCCCATGCTCGACCTGCAGGAGTACGCCGTGGGCACCGTCTGCGCGGCCGTCCCGATCACGGCCGGGAACGCGGTGGGCTGCCTGGCGCTGTCGATGCCCGTGGAGCACGCGCACCGGCTGCGGGCCGCGGCCGAGGCCCTGAACCGGAAGGCCGCGCCGCTGCTGCTGTCGCTCACGCTGTGAGCGGCGGGCGGGGGCCGCGGGGCGCGGCGCGGAAAGGGCGGCAAGGGGCGGAAAACACTTCGGGCGGTTCCCGGTGAACCGGAAACCGCCCGAAGGACAGGTGCGCCGCCAGGGACTCGAACCCCGGACCCGCTGATTAAGAGTCAGCTGCTCTAACCAACTGAGCTAGCGGCGCCTGCTGACAGAGAAAATACTACCCGGTCGTGCGGGGTGCTCAAAACCATTAGCCGGGGGGCGTGCGGGGCGGCGGGCGGGCCCGGCTCAGGGGTGGAGGAGGCGGGTGCGGTTCTGGGCCGCGTACTTCTCCAGGAGGGCCGCCAGCGCCGGGGCGTCCAGGGGGCGGTACGCGCCGTCGGGGGTGCGGTGCCAGACCGGGTCCGGGTCGCCCGGGGAGCCGTCCGGGGGCGGCTGGGGAAGGAACCCGGCGCGGCGCAGGGCGACCCGGTGGACCTTGTTCGTGGCCGTGACCGGCATCGACGGGACCACCCGGACGTACCGCGGCGGCATCTTCGTGCCCAGGTCCGGCTGCGCGGCCAGGAACTCCGCGAAGGCGTCCGGTGCGAACTCCGCGCCCTCGTTCAGGGCCAGCGCCGCCATCACCTGGTCCCCCGCCACCTCGTCCGGCACCGCGTAGACGGCGACCGCCGCCGCCCGCGGCCACCGGGCCAGGATGTTCTCGATCACCGCCGCCGCCAGGTTCTCGCTGTCGACCCGGAGCCGGTCGTCCGTACGTCCCGCGAAGTAGAGGAAGCCCTCCGCGTCGCGGAAGAAGAGGTCCCCCGTCCAGTACCAGCCGTCCCGGGTGCGGGCGGCCTCCGCTCCGGGGTTGCGCCAGTAGCCCTCGAAGAGGCTGCGGCCCCGGTTGACCAGCTCGCCGATGGCCTCGTCGCCGTTCAGCAGGCGGCCGTCCCCGTCGAAGAGGGCCGGCGGGCAGGTGCGGCCCGTCTCGGGGTCGATCACCGCGAGGTCGTCGCCCGCGCCCGCCCGGCCCAGGGCGCCCGGCGGGGTGTCCGGGGTGCGCTGGACGGAGGCCCCGCCCTCGGTGGCCCCGTACCCCTCCACCAGCCGGACCCCGAAGCGCTCGGCGAAGCGGGCCGCGTCCACCGCCCCGGCCTCGGTGCCGAAGCCGAGCCGCAGGGTGTGCTCGCGGTCGTCGGGGCGGGGGTCGGTGGCGAGGAGGTACTGGACGGCCCGGCCGACGTAGGTGAAGTAGGTCGCCCCGTAGGCCCGGACGTCGTCCAGGAAGGCCGAGGCCGAGAAGCGGCGGCGCAGCGCCACGGACGCGCCCCCGGCCAGGGCCGGCAGCCAGTCGGCGATGACCGCGTTGCCGTGGAAGAGCGGCATGCAGACGTAGTGGACGTCGTCCGGCGTCACGGAGAACTGGCGGGCCAGCGCCGCCCCGGCGGCGGCCAGCCGGCCCTGGGTGCAGATCGCGGCCTTGGGGGCGCCGGTGGAGCCGGAGGTGAAGTAGAGGAGGAGCCGGGAGGCGGGCCCCGGGCCGCCCAGTGTCGCCTCGCCCGGTTCGGCGGCCGCGTACGGGGCGAGCAGGGCCTCGTACTCCTCGGTTCCGGTGACGAGGAGGCGGACGCCGGGCAGGTCGAGGCCGCGGAGCAGCGGCAGGTGGGCGCGCTCGGTCACCAGCAGGCGGCAGTCGGTGTGCAGGATGTCGCGCGCGAGCTCGGGACCGCGCCGGGTCGGGTTGATCCCGGCGACGGCGGCCCCCGCGAGGGCCGCCGCGCCGAGCCAGAACGGGAACTCGGGGGTGTTGTCGAGCAGCACCCCCAGGTGCGGTTCTGCCTCCGGCGGCATGAGGTCGACGAGGAGCGCGGCGCGCGCGGCGGACTCCTGGGCGGTCCGGTGCCGGGTGAGGACGCGGCGTTCGCCGTCCTCGTACACCAGTCCGGGCCGGTGGTCGCCCCATTGGCGCGCTATGAGCTCCGCGACGGTTTCGGGTGCAGTCGACGTCCGCATGCCGCCGGAGAATAGCTGACGTTACGTCAGAACTTAACGTCCGAGCAGGAGTAGAAGGCCATCGGGGTGTCGTTGACCGACCAGACCGCCAGGATCATGTGGCGGCCGGACTTGCCACTGGGCATGGCGCCCTGGTGGACGGTGGTCATGGAGGGCCGGGCGCCGTTGTAGGCGACGGTGAGGAAGGGCTGGGGGTCGAGGGAGGCGCGGGTGAGGGGCTTGGTGGGGTCCCAGCCGTTCTTGGTGACGTAGTACTTGAAGTCGGTCGTCGAGTGGTTGGCGGTGAACTGCCACCGGAAGGAGTAGGCCTGGCCGCTGGTGACGGCGGTGGTGGGCCAGGTGCCGCCGCGCTGGTCGTCGAGCTCGGCGAACTGGGCGTTCCCGCCGGCACATATCTTGCCGTCGGCGGGGCCGGCGGCCGGGAAGCCCTTGAAGCCCTCGACGCTCTGCGGCTCCCACTGGATGGCGCCGCAGTTGGACACGGTCCTGTTGGCACAGAGCTTCTGGCGGCTGATGGCGGTGTCGGTGTAGCCGTGGCTGCTCGCGCTGGGGGCGCTGAGCAGGGTGATCCCGGCAACGAGACCGAGGCCGAGCGCGGCGGCGCCGGCCCGTCCGGGCATGCGGAAGTGACGCATGATGCTCCTTGAACGTGGGGGGAGTTCGGCGAGAGCGTGCGCACGCGTGGGGATGAAGTGATGGGCCCTTGATCGCCGTACGGGTTTCAGGTCTAGACCAACTCCCAGGTTATTGACGAGAGTTGTCCATGTCCATACCAAAGGGGGAACGGGTGGTCCGGTCCAACCGGCCACCCGTTCCCCACCGCTGCGGAATCCGCTATTCCGACCGGCCCGTGTAGAAGGCGACCGTGAGGTCCTTCACGAGGGCCTTGCGCTCGTAGTCGTCCAGCTCGACGATGCCGCGCGAGGTCAGCCGGTGGACGGTGTCGTCGACCGCGTCCACGACCGAGGTCAGCACGGTGTCGCGGTGCTTGGCGTCGATCGCCGCGACCCGGCGGCGGCGCATCGCCTCGGCGACCTCGGGGGCGTACTCGATCCTCGTCGGCTGGGCCGAGAACACCTCGACGCCCACGGCCTCGGTCTCCGCCGCCAGCATCCGGGTCAGCGCGTCGCCGACGGCCTCGGCGTCGCGCAGGGTCGGGGCGGCCTCGTGGAAGGCGTCGGCCGGGAGCTGGGACAGGACGCGGGCCATGGCCGACTCGACCTGTTCGGCGAGGTACTCGGTGTGGTCGGCGACGGCGAGCGTGGCACGGGCCGTGTCCTTGACCTGCCAGACGACCTGGACGACGACCTGGAGGGCGAGACCGCCCGAGTCCACGGCGGGCATCGGGTCGCTGCGCCAGTGGCGCAGCCGCACGTCGACCCGGCGGCGCAGCAGGAGCGGGCTGACCCACGTCAGGCCGGTGCGCCGGACCGTGCCCCGGTAGCGGCCGAAGAGGGTGAGCACCCAGGCGTGGCCGGTCCGGGCGCGGCCGAGGCCGCCGAGCGCGAGGAGCGCGACGATGCCGAGGAAGGCGAGCGGCGGCCAGTGGGTGGCCCGCAGCCCCTGGTAGGCGCGGGGGGCCGCACCGAACGCCGCCACCAGGGGCGCCGGGACGACCCCGGCCCGCCAGAGCACGGCGACGCAGCCGGCGAGGGCCAGGCCGCCGACGGCCACGCCGATCCAGCCGGGCAGCACGGGTCCGCGGTGCTCCCGGAGCCGGTCGTCGCCCCGGGGGACGCGGCGGCCGGGGGCGGGGCGCACCGATGCCGCGGCGGGCGCGGGCCGGGGGCGGGCGGGCCGGTCCGGGTCCGCGCCCGGGGGGACGGGTGCGGGGCCGGCGCGGAACGGCAGGTGGAGCGGCACCTCGGTGACCGCCGCGCCGCGCAGCGGCGCGGCGGGGGCGACGAGCGGCAGGTCCTGGGTGTCGTCCTCCTCCCGCTCCATCCCCCGGGCCACGGCCTGGGCGACGATCTCGGCCACCCCGGGCCCGGGCACGCCGGAGTGCGGGGGGCGGGGGTCGGCGGCCGGGTCCGGCTCCGGCTCCGGGTCGGCGGCCGGGTCGGTGGCCGCTTCCGCGACCGGGTCGCCGCCTTCGTGGGGCGGCTCGGGCGCCGGGTGCGGATACGGGTACGGCTCCGGGTGCGGGGCGAGGTCCGCGACGGGGTGCGGGTGCGGGGCGAGGTCCGCGAGCGGCTCCGTCTCCGGCCCGGTCCGTACGCGGGCTGCGGGGACCGGGGCCTCGGCGGGGCGGGCCTCCTGCTCCCCGGCGCCGTCGCGCGGGCCCGTGAGCACCGCGCCCGGGTGCTCGTACGGCGGCGCGGAGGCGGGCTCCGGCTCCTCGGCGGCCAGGGTCGGGCGGGTGTGCGGCAGCGCGGAGACGGCCTCGGCTCGGCGGGCGGCCGGGGCCTCCTGCCGCGCGGGACCGGACTCCGGGGCGGCCACGAGGACGGCATCGGCCCGCGCCGCCGGTACCGCTTCGGCCGGTACCGGAACCGGCTCGGAACGGCCGTACGGCGCCACCGGCTCCTGCGGCCCGGCCGGCGGCCCGTCGGCCCGGGCGGCGGGAACCGCGTCCACCGGAGCCGGAACCGAGAACGCGACCGGCGCGGGCTCGGACGCGGACGCCGACACCGTGACGGAAGCCGGAACTGGGGCCTGGGCAGGGGCAGGGAACGGCTCCGGAGCCGCGATCTGAGCCGCAACCGGAACCGGAACCGGCAGCGGAACCGGAACAGGGATCGGAACCGGCAGCGGCGCCTGCGCCGCGAACGGAACCGGCGCGGGTGCCGCGTACGTCGCGGGACCCGTGTGCGGCGCCGCCGGGGAGGCCTCGGTCCAGGCCGTCGGGGCCATGGGGGCGGCCGGGCCGGCCGGGCCGGCCGGCGCGGCCGGCGTCTCGGCGAGGAGCGCCGGGCGGACCGGCCGGGTGGCCACCGGGGGGATCCGGAAGGTGCCCGTCGTCGACGTGGTGCGCGTGGGGTACATCGTTGCCTCCGTCATGCGAACAGCCGGCGCCAGGTTTCCGGGCCCGGGTAACCGTTGGCCGCGGCGCCGCGCCAGCCCTGCGCGCGCTGGAACGCCTCGACGTTGCGGCGGTCGGCCTCGCCCCACTGGGGTCCGGGGCCGGAGGTGTAGTGCTTGCCGAAGCCCTTCTTCACCAACTGACGGCCGAGCGCCGTCACGGCCGCGTGGGACACGCCCGGGCGGAACACCGCCGCGCCCGGGTAGGCCCGTACGCCGCCGGGGCCCGGCGCGCCCGTCGCCGACGGCGGGATGTCCTTGCCCTGGCGCTCGACCAGCAGGCGCCAGGTCTGCGCGCCCGGCAGCCCGTCCGCGTCGGTGCCCGTCCAGCCCTGGGCGCGCTGGAAGGCCTGGGTGGCCAGCCGGTCGGCGTCCGTCCAGGTCCGGCTCGGGCCCTTCGGGTAGAACCGGGCGCCGCCCCGCTCGACCAGCATCCGGCCCAGGTGCTCGACGTACTCGTTCGCGGTGCCCGGGCCGAACTTCGCCGCTCCCGGGAAGGCCGTCGGGACCGTCGGCTTCGGTCCGGCGGCCGGGGCCTCCGGCGTGATCCCGCCGGTGATGCCGTTGTACCGGTACGGCAGGTACTTGGTGGAGTTGGTCCAGTAGCCGTAGGGCGTCGTCTGTTTCCGCGTCGTCGGCTTCGTCTGCTCGTACGCGACGTAGTGCGTCCGGGTCTGGTCCGCCCAGCCGCCGAAGAGGACCACGTGGGAGCCCTTGTTGGGGTCCGCCGGGTTGTGGAAGAGCAGCATGTCCCCCGGCAGCAGCTCGTCCTTGGTGATCTTCGTGGCGAAGGAGTCGAGGCTGCCGGTCCACTCGTTCGTGCCGAGGTTCCAGGCCATGGAGACGTAGCCCGAGCAGTCCTGCCGGTACCCGTCCGTCCAGTACTCGGTCATGCTGTACGGCACCTTCGCGTCCAGCCACAGCTTCGCCCGGTTGATGATCGTCGCCCGGTCGATCCGCTTCACCGCGCCGGGGGCCGCCGGGGCGCCCGGGGTGCCGGGCTTGCCGGCCTTCGGCCCGTGCAGCGGGGCCCGGCCGCCCTGCGGGGAGCCGGGCGGGTCCTCGTCCGCGGTCACCGTGCCGGCGGCCGGCGCGGCCGCCGCGACCGCGGCCGTACCGGCGCCGCCGAGGACCACGCCCGCGGCGGTGGCCAGGACGAGCGCGCGGCGTGCGCCGCGCGCCGCGGGGTGCCCCCCGTCCCGGAGCGGTATGGCCCGCGCACGGGCGAGGGCGCGACGGCGCTGGGCGCAGCCCGGGCACGCACAGTCGCCCGCGGGCTCGTACTCCTGGAAAACGGGCATCGACATCGGCCCATGCGGCGTCGGAGGCTGCATCGTCATGCGGTTCCGTCCACTCCCCTGCTCGTCCACTGGTCGGACCGTGCCGCATCTGGCGGGGCATCAGATGTGGCACGACCAAGACATATCGTGCACGATGAACCACCCAAACATGAGCTAATCGGACAATGCGGGCGTGGCTGGTCATGGGCACCGGCAGGAGTGGGGTAGAGTTTTGCCTGTCACCAAGCGCCGCTAGCTCAGTTGGTTAGAGCAGCTGACTCTTAATCAGCGGGTCCGGGGTTCGAGTCCCTGGCGGCGCACAGACGAAAGAAGGCCCCCACGCGAGTGGGGGCCTTCTTCGTGTCGTGCCGCGGGCGCGCGGGAGCCCTACGCCGGCGTTCCGGGGCGGACGCCCGAGCCCGTCAGGTAGGCGGAGACCACCACGTTCGCCGTGTACGCCTTGGCCGCCTTGTCGTACGAACCGCCGCAGGTGACCAGCCGCAGTTCCGCCCGGCCCGCGACCCGCTGGCCGTACGCCTTGTGCGGGTCGAAGCCCGCCCGCTCGTAGACCCGTACGTCCTCGATGGTGAACTCGGCCACCGACCCGTCGGCCCGCACCACCCGCACCTTCTCGCCCGGCTGCGCCGAGCTCAGCCCGAAGAACACCGCCGGCTTCGACTTGGTGTCCACGTGCCCCACCATCAGCGCCGTCCCGGCGACACCCGGCTGGGTGCCCGCGCCCCACCAGCCCACCGTGCCCGGGCTGCCGTACGGGGGCGGCTCGATCGCACCGTCCTTGTCCAGACCGCGGGAGATCACCGGGGCCTGGACGCCTATGGAGGGCACGTCGACCCGTTCGGGCGAGGACCCCGGCATCGGGGCGTGCGCGGCCGGCATGCCCGGACCCACCGCCCCGCCGGCCTGGCCGGCGAGGGGCGAGGGTATCCCGGTCAGCTGGCGGCCCCACAGCCACAGGCCGAGGACCAGTACGGACCAGGCGACGAAGGTCAGCAGCCGGCTGCCGGAGGTCGCCCCCGCCCCGCTCACTCGCCGCTTCGGCGGCGGCGCAGGGCCAGCGCGCGCCCCGCGACGGCCAGCGTGGCCACGGCCGCGAGCACGGCGCCGATCACCGTGTGCGGCACCCCCGGGCCGCCGCCCTCCTGCGCCTTCGACGCGGCGGCCAGACGGGACGTCTCGGCGAGTTCGGCGGACATGCCGCCGCCGCCCGCGTGGACCGGCCAGACCGGCGAGGGGTGGTGGGTCGGGCGGTGGTGGGCGATCTCGATGGAGCCGCTGACCTTGTCGTGCCCGTCACAGGTCACCCGGATGGAGTGCCAGCCGGGCGAGGCGTGCGAGCTGATCATCGCCTCGCCGTAGAGCGGGCTGCGGCCGCTGTCGCGGCCGTACAGGTCGGCGTCCTCCACGAAGACGGACGACTTGGCCGCCCCCCGGGTGCCGTCACAGCCCTGGACGCGCAGCTTGACCTGCGATCCGGGGTGGGCCGGGTTCGGATCGACCGAGATGCTCTCGCGGCCTCCGCGTTCCTCCTCGCCCGCGAGGGCGGTGGGCGCGGTCACCGCGGCGAACGCCGTCAGGGCGACGGCCACACCGGTGACACGGAGTGCGATGGAAATGCTGCGCATGGTGAACCTCCTCAACAAGGAGATTCACGCGCGGCGCGCCGCCCCGCATCCGGAGCGGCGCCGTACGTGTCAGCCGTACGCGCTACACCAGGTCGACCAGGTCGGCGATCGAGTCGACCGTCTTGGTCGGGCGGTAGGGGAACTTCTCGGTGTCGGCGACCGAGGTCAGGCCGGTGAGGACGAGGAAGGTCTGCATGCCCGCCTCCAGCCCGGCCAGGACGTCGGTGTCCATCCGGTCGCCGATCATCGCGCTGCTCTCGGAGTGCGCGCCGATGGCGTTCAGCCCGGTCCGCATCATCAGCGGGTTGGGCTTGCCGGCGAAGTACGGCTTCTTGCCGGTCGCCTTGGTGATCAGCGCGGCGACGGCGCCGGTCGCCGGGAGCGGGCCCTCGGCGGAGGGGCCGGTCTCGTCGGGGTTCGTGCAGATGAAACGGGCGCCCGCGTTGATCAGGCGGACCGCCTTCGTCATCGCCTCGAAGCTGTAGGTGCGGGTCTCGCCGAGGACCACGTAGTCGGGCTCGTGGTCGGTCAGGATGTAGCCGATGTCGTGCAGCGCGGTCGTCAGGCCGGCCTCGCCGATGACGTACGCCGTGCCGCCCGGGCGCTGGTCGTCGAGGAACTTCGCGGTGGCCAGCGCCGAGGTCCAGATGTTCTCGACGGGAACGTCGAGGCCCATGCGGCTGAGGCGGGCCTGCAGGTCGCGGGGGGTGTAGATGGAGTTGTTCGTCAGCACCAGGAAGGGCTTGCCGGAATCGCGCAGCCGCTTGATGAAGGCGTCGGCACCGGGGATCGGCGTGCCCTCGTGGATGAGGACCCCGTCCATGTCGGTCAGCCAGGATTCGATCGGCTTGCGCTCTGCCACGGGACTGTTCTCCGCTCTGCGGGGCCTCTGACCTCGGGGGCCTCTGGTCTGTACCACCCTATCCGGGCCGGGCCGCGGACGCGGAGGGCGTCCACGGCCCGGACACGGGGCGGTGTCCCGGGTCAGCCGAGGCCGGCGTCCCCGGTCAGCCGAGGCGGACGTCGTCGACGGTCCAGTACCAGTTGTTGTTGCCGCTGTAGCGGAAGCGGACCTGGACGTCGGTCGCGCCGGCCGGGACCTGGAGGGCGATCGACTCGGTCTTCGCGACCGCGTCGGCGGTGTAGTTCTTCACGACGGCCGGGGCGCCGCCGTTGTAGGACACCAGGACCTGGGCGGTCTGCCCGGCCTCCTGGCGGTAGTGGGTCTGGAAGGACAAGGTCCGCGTGGAGCCACCGGTGACCGGCCACTTGGGGGTGACCAGCGTGGAGTCGAAGGTGCCGGTGTGGCTCTTGTCGTCCCACTCGTCGGAGTCGGCGACGGCGAAGACGTCACGGGAGCGGACGTTCAGCTCGCGCCACTGGTCGCGCTGCGACTGGCTCCAGAACTCGTCGGTGGCGAAGGCCCATCCGGCCCACTCGGTGACGCCGCCGGTGCCCATCTTCGAGTTGTCCACGGACCAGCCGGCCGGCGGGGTGTGCGTGAACCCCTTGGTGCCGGCCGGGATCCCCGTCTCGTCCACGCGGGCCTGGAGGACCGGGCGCAGGCTGTCGAAGGGGTCGCCGTCCGGGGCGTTCAGCGGGACGCCGTCGAGGCCCGCGCCGCTGACGCCGACGTGGGCGAGGGCGGTCGCGGCGACGTCGACCAGGCGCACGTCGTCCCGTACCGAGCCGGCCGGGATGCCCGCGCCCCGGGCGATGACGAAGGTACCGCGCTCGGCGATGCTGGAGCCGCCGTGGCCGCCGCCACTGGTGTGGCCGTGGTCGGTGGTGACCAGGACCTTCCAGTTCTCCTGGGCGTACGTGGGGCGGCTCTGGACGGCGGTGAGGAGCTTGCCGACCAGGACGTCGACCCGGGCGATCGCGTTCAGGTAGGCCTGGCTGGCGGCCCCCGAGGAGTGGCCGGCCGCGTCGATCTCGCCGAGGTAGACGAAGGCGGCGTCGGGGTTCTGGTCCCGCAGCTCGGTGGCGGCCGCGGCGGCGATCTTGGGGTCCTCGCTGCCGTAGCCGTCGCGGTCTCCCTTGAGGGAGAGGCGCTTGTCGACCTTGGCCGAGAAGATCGGTCCGTTCTGGTCGGTGGAGGTGATCGGCTCCCAGTCGGCGGCCGCGTAGGTGTTGAGCGCCGGCCTGGCGTTCTCGATGCGGGTGAGGAAGTCCGGGTGGGCCGTGTAGTTCTTGCCGGTGAAGGAGTTGTCCTTCACGCCGTGCTTGTCGGGCCACACGCCGGTGGCGATGGTGGACCAGCCGGGGCCCGAGGAGGTGGCCGCCATCGGGTTGGCGTAGAGGGTGCTGCGGGCGGTCAGGCCCTGGGCCATCAGGCCGTTCAGATGGGGTGCGTTGGCCGCCTTGACGCGGTCGAGGACCGCGCCGTCGATGCCGATGACGAGGACCTTGTCGGTGGTGGCCGCCGACTCTCCGGCGGTGGCGGCGGTGGCGCCGAAGGTGGTGGCGAGCAGGGCGGCGGCGGTGGCCGCCACGGCGAGGGTGCGTCCGGGCAGGACAGCAGTGGGCACGTACTCCTCCGGGAGCGATCGTGGGGAAGGCGCGGCGGGACGGGGCAGGGGTGTTCGGGTGGGGCGGGGACGCTGCGTGCGCGGGGCCCGGACCGGGGGTGCGGTCCTCGGTCCAGACCCGTTATCCGGGTGTCACGGCGGGGCCGTGCCGGTGCAAGCGTCACTCTCGCGGCCGTGGGTGGCCAGGAAGTAACCGGTCAGCTTCCGGTTGCCGACTTCCACGCGTCCACGTAGCCGGTGAGGTTCTGGTCGATGTCGGCCCAGTCCGGCTCGAAGACCTCGACGCCCGCCAGGATCCTGGTGAGTTCGACGGCGTTGGCGTCGGTCGGCCGGACGTCGGCGCGGGCCGGGAAGCCGCCGCCGACCTCGCTGACCAGCTTCTGGGACTCCTCGCTCAGGAGGTGGTCGAGGAGCTTCTTGCCGTTCTCCGTGTGCGGGGCCTTGGCGACGAGGCCGGCGGCGTACGGGAGGGCGAAGGTGGTGGGCTTGCCGCCTTCGCGGGCCGGGAACCAGATGCCCAGGTTCGGCATGGACTTGGACTGCGCGAAGTTCATCTGGACGTCGCCGTTGGCCACGAGCAGCTCGCCCTTGTCGGTCTTCGGCGCGAGCTTGCTGGTGGAGGAGGACGGGCCGACGTTGTTGGCCTGGAGCTTCTTCAGGTACTCCATCGCCGGCTCCTTGCCGCCGAAGTCGTGCATCGATTTGATGAGGACGGCGGTGCCGTCGCCCGCGACGCCCGGAGTGGAGTACTGGAGCTTGCCCTTGTACGTGGGGTCGAGGAGGTCCTCCCAGGTCTTCGGGGGTCCGGCGAGCTCCTTCTTGTTGTAGACGAAGCCGAAGTAGTTGTTGACGACCGAGGTCCACTTGCCGCCGGCGCCCTTGTCCCCGCCGCTGACCTTGTCGGAGCCCTGCGGCGCGTAGGCCTGGAGCAGGCCCTTGCCGTCGGCCTGCTGGATGAAGGGGGGCAGGGTGATCAGCACGTCGGCCTGGGTGTTGGTCTTCTCGCGGACGGCGCGCTGGACCATCTCGCCCGAGCCGCCCTCGACGTACTTGACCTCGATTCCGGTCTTCCTGGTGAAGTCGGCGAAGACCCTGTCGTACCAGCCGTCGCCCTTCTCGCTCTTGAGGCCGTCGGCGCTGTAGACGGTGACGACCTTCTCGCCGTCGCCGGAGTCGGCGGAGGAGGCGGCGCCGCCGCAGGCGGTGAGGGCGGCGGCGAGGACGAGGCCGCCGGAGGCGGCGGCCGTACGGAGGAGGAGGGTGCGGGGCAGGGTCGTGCGGGGCAGGGGCGTGCTGGGCATGGAACTTCCTTACGGGGAAAGGGAGTCGGCAGAGGTTCAGCAGGGGCGGCGGTGCGGCGGTGGGGGCGCTCGGGTCGGGATGGGCGGTACGGGCGGTACGGGACCCGGCCGCGCCGGGGCAGCGGTACCCGGCCGCGCCGGGTCAGCGGTACGCGGCCCGGGTGCGGATCCGGGAGACGGCCAGCAGGACCGTCAGGGTCGCGGCCATCAGGACCACGGCGACGGCGGACCCGGTGAACAGCGCGCCCCGGTCGGTGGCGGTGAAGACGCGGACGGGCAGGGGCATCCAGTCCGGCGGGTAGAGCATCATCGTGGCGCTCAGCTCCCCCATCGACAGGGCGAAGCAGAGCCCGGCGGCCGCCGTGAGGGACGGCAGCAGCAGGGGCAGCCTGATCCGCCACAGCACGTACGCGGGACCGGCGCCGAGGGAGGCCGCGGCCTGTTCGTACGCGGGGTCGAGGCGGACGATCGCCGCGGAAACGGACTGGTACGCGAAGGCGGTGACCAGGACGGTGTGAGCCAGGACCACGATGGAGCCGGTGCCGTTGAGCAGCAGCGGCGGCCGGCTGAACGCGACGAGCACGGCGAGGCCCACCACCACCGACGGCACGGCGACGGGCAGCACGAACAGCGCGTCGAGCACCCGCTTCCCGCGCCGCCCGAGCGAGGCGGCGGCGAGCGCGGCCCAGGTTCCGACGACGAGGGCGAGCAGGCCGGCCGTCACCGCGGTGATCAGGGACGTGGTCAGGGCCTGGAGGGATTCGCCGCGGACGGCGGCGGCGTAGTTCCCGGTGGTCGGGCCGGAGGGGAAGGCGCCGGACCAGTGGGTGGCGAAGGAGGCCCCGACCACGACGAGCAGCGGCAGGGCGAAGAGGGGCAGGAAGAGGAGGGCGAAGAGGCCCCAGGCGGCCCAGCGGCCGGTCCGGCTATGCACCAGCACGCTTGCCCACCATCCGGTAGAGGCCGAACAGGCCGACGGAGATCGCGATGTTGACGACGGCGACCACGCAGGCGGCCTGGTAGTCGGATTCGAGGATCGCCTTGCCGTAGACGAGCATCGGCAGCGTCGCGACCCCCTTGGCGCCGGTGAACAGGACGATCCCGAACTCGTTGAGGCACAGGACGAGGACGAGGCTGCCGCCGGCGGCGAGGGCCGGGAGGGCCTCGGGCAGGATCACCCGGCGGACGATCCGTGCGGGGCGGGCGCCGAGGCCGGCGGCGACTTCGAGCTGCGCCGTGTCCAGCTGGGAGAAGGCGGCGAGCAGGGGGCGCATGACGAAGGGCGTGAAGTACGTGATCTCGGCGAGGAGGACGCCCCAGGGGGTGGTGAGGAACTGGAAGGGTCCCTCGGCGGTGCCCGTGAGGTCGGTCCAGATCCCGTTGGCCATGCCGACCCTGCCGTAGATGAAGAGCAGGGCGAGGGTGATGAGGAAGGAGGGGAAGGAGAGGAAGACGTCGATGAACTTCGCGACGGCCCGGGCCCCGGGGAACGGTACGAAGGCGATGACCAGCGCGAGCGCGAAGCCGAGGACGAGACAGCCGGCGGTGGCGCCGACGGCCAGCCAGACGGTGGTCCAGAGGGCCTCCCGGAAGGCGGTGGAGGCGAAGACGGCGCCGTAGGCGTCGAAGGCGCCGCCGCCGTCCTCAGGGGTCAGGGACTGCTGGACGACCAGGCCGAGGGGGTAGAGGAAGGCGAGCGCGAGCACGGCGACGGGCGGCAGGGCCCACACCCCGCGCGGCACGCGCCGGCCCGGCCGCGGGGCGGCGGTGCCCGTACCGGCCCTGTCCGGACCGGCCTTGTCCGTACCGGCCCTGTCCGTACCGGCCTCTTCCGGGGGTGCCGGGGCCGCCGGGGCCGCGCGGGCGGGGGTCCCGGCGGGGTGCTGTGGCGGTACGGACGCCGTGCGGCCCGGTGCGGGGCGGGCGGGGGCGGGGGCGGGCCGCGAGGGCTCAGGCATGGGACACGCCCGCCGCCAGGAGCACCGCGTCCCGCGGCTCGAAGTGCAGGGTGACCGGGTCGCCGAGGGCGGGGGTCTCGCGCAGTTCGGGCAGGTCCGCCTTGACGCGGTGGCCGTCGACGTCGACGTACAACCGGTGTGTGGAGCCCCGCCACTGGACCTCGGCGATGGTGCCGCTGAGGGGGTTGGGGCCGTCGCCGAGGCCGAGCAGGTGCGGCCGTACGCACAGGGTGGCGCGCGATCCGGGCACCGCGCGGCCGCGGTCGAGGTCCAGCGGGTGGCCTTCGAAGACCGCCCCGGTGTCCGCGACGGTGACCGGGAGCAGGTTGGCGTTGCCGACGAACGAGGCGGTGAACTCGGTGCGCGGGGACCGGTACAGCTCCTGCGGGGTGCCGCAGTCCCGGAGCCGGGCCCGGTCCATGACGGCGATCCGGTCGGCCAGCGTGAGCGCCTCCACCTGGTCGTGCGTGACGTACAGGAGGGACACCTCGGGCAACTCCCGGTGCAGCCGCGCCAGTTCCGCGAGCATTCCGGACCGCAGCTGCGCGTCGAGCGCGGACAGCGGCTCGTCGAGTAGGAGCACTCCGGGCCGGATCGCGAGGGCGCGCGCGATCGCCACGCGCTGCTGCTGGCCGCCGGAGAGCTCGCGGGGGTAGCGCTTGGCGTAGGCGGCCATGCCGGTCAGGTCCAGGGCTTCGGCGACCCGGCCGGGTATCTCCGCGCGGGGCGTCTTGCGGGCCTTGAGGCCGAAGGCCACGTTCGCCTCCACCCGCATGTGCGGGAAGAGCGCGTACTGCTGGACCACCATGCCGATGCCCCGCCGGTGCGGCGGGAGCGCCGTGACGTCCCGGCCGCCGATCAGCACCCGGCCCGCGGCCGGCCGTACGAACCCGGCGACCGCGCGCAGGGCCGTGGTCTTGCCGGAGCCGGAGGGGCCGAGCAGGGCCATGACCTCGCCGGGCTCGACGGTCAGGTCGAGGGAGTCCAGGACGGTGGTGCCGTCGTAGGCGACGGTCACCCCCTCGAAGCGGATGCCGCTCACGTCGGCTCCGCGCGGCGGGCCGGGCGGGCGGGGCGGGGCGCCGCGAGGACCGCGGGGAGCTCCGCGACGGAGCCGAGGACGTGGGTCGCGCCGTGCTCGGCGAGGGCGGCGCGGTCGTGGGCCCCGGTCAGGACGCCGGCCACGATCCCGGCACCGGCGCGGCTGCCGCTGAGCATGTCGTACGCGGTGTCGCCCGCGACCACGACGTCGCGCACGTCGGCCACGGCTCCGGTCCGCAGGAACGCGGCCAGCACCATGTCCGGGTACGGGCGGCCGCGGCCCCCCGCGTCGGCCGGGCAGAGGGTGAGGTCGGCGAGGTCGCGCCAGCCGAGGGCGTCGAGGATGGCGTCCTGGGTGACGCGGGCGAAGCCGGTCGTCAGGACGACGGTGCGGCCGTCGGCGCGCAGCTCCTCGATGGCTTCCCGGGCGCCGGGGAGCGGGGCGACGAGTCCGCCGTCGACGAGGTCCCCGTACGCCTCCTCGAAGGCGGCGTTCGCGCGCTGTGCGCGCTCCTCGCTGCCGAAGAGGTGGCGGAAGACGGAGATCTTCGACTCGCCCATGGTGTCGCGGACGTAGCGGAGCTTGTCCTCGTGGTCGGGGGTGCCCGGTGCGACGCCGAGGCGTTCGGCGGCGCGCTCGAAGGCGCGCTCGACCAGGCCCCCGTCGGCGACGGTGGTGCCGGCCATGTCGAGGACGACCAGCCTGCGGGGGTCGGCGGCGGTGCCGGAGCCGGCGTTGGTGTCGGCGGTGGCGTTGGTGTCGGCGTTGGCGTTCGCGTTCGCGGCGCCAGGGGTGTCGGTCATGTGGTTCACCAGCCCAGTTCGTTCGCTGTGGTCTCGGCTATGGCGGGCGAGCAGGTCATGCCGCGGCCGCCCGGTCCGGTCACCAGCCACACGTCCTCGGCCACCTGCTGGCGGTGGACGACGCGGGTGGTGTCGGTGCACTGCGCGTACACGCCCGCCCAGCGGCGCCGGATCTTCGGCAGGGGGCGGCCCAGGAAGGACTCGGCGACCTCGGTGAGGTGCTCGTACGGGTCTTCCAGCGTGTCGAACGCGAAGGGGTGCTCGTACTCGTGGGTGTCGCCGATGGTCAGTCCGCCGTCCTGGCGCTGGACCATCAGCAGCTGCATCTTGTGCGCGGCGGCGGTCGGCGCCTGGGCCTGCTCCGCGTTGAGCGCGTCGAGGGCGGGCGAGCCGTAGGCGGGGTAGTAGCGGAAGCTGTCGGCGTCCGCGACCGAGGTGGTCAGCGCCTCGCCGAGCGGCGCGGTCTGCATCATCTGGAGCCGTACGCGGCGCACGGGCAGGTCGTGGGCCAGCTCGCGGACCAGGCCGGACAGCCAGGCGCCGGTGGCGAGGACGACGACGTCACCGCGGTGGATGTACCCGTGGTCGTCGCGGACGGCGCCGGGCCCGGCCAGGGCGCGGACCTCCCGGCCGGGGACGAAGGTGTAGCGGCCGCTCGCCCGCAGGGCCTCGCGGAGGTGGAGCTGGGCGGTGCGCGGCTCGACGGCCGCGTCCCGCTCGCACCACAGGGCAGCCTCGAAATCGCCGCGCAGGGCCGGGTTGATCGTGCGCGCCGCGGCGGCGGTGACCAGCTCGTAGCCGCGGGCGGCGGCGTCGGGGCGGGCCACGGCGGCCTCGGCGACCGCGTACTCGCGGGCGTTGCGGACGGGGGTGAGGGAGCCGATGGCGCGGAAGCCCAGGCCGGGCACCTCCGCACCGATGTGCTCCCAGAGCTCGCGGGCCCGCAGCGCGGTGTCGAGCTCCTCGCCCCCGGCCCGCCCGCTGACCCAGATCTGGCCGAAATTGCGCAGTGACGCGCCGCGGGCCTCCGCCTCGCGCTCGATCTGGACGACCTCGTGGCCGCGTTGGACTGCTTGCCAGGCGTGCATGGTGCCGACCACGCCGCCTCCGACGACTATGACTCTCACGGCGTCCACGGTGGTGCGGGCCCGTGGCCCGAGGGGGTCGGGCCGGCGACGCGGCGGTGAACAGCCCTCGACGTTTGGACTAGACCCGTTATCTTTCTGTGACATTGATGCGCCCCTTTCCAGCTGGTACGGGTGGGTGTGCGGGCTCCTCCGCGACCCTATTCGGGCCGCAGGTGGGTCGTGAAGCTGAACCTGTCCCCACGGTAGAGGGAACGCACCCGCTCCAGCGGCCGGCCCTCCCCGTCGCGCGAGAGGCGGTGGATGAGCAGCATGGGGAGGGCGGGCGGCGTCCCGACGAGGAGGGCTTCGCGGGGGGTCGCGAGGACGGTCTCCAGCTTCTCGTCGGCGTCCCCGAAGACGATGCCGAGGCTGTCGCGGAGGTATCCGTAGAAGGAGGAGTCCGGCCGGAAATCGACGCCGAGGCGGGGGGCGCGGGCGACCCGGATGTACGTGCTCTCCAGGCCGACGCGCTCGTCGTCGGCGAGCAGGACGCGCTCCAGGTGCCAGACGGGCTCGCCGGGCTCGGCGCCGATGCCGGGGGCGAGGTCGGGCGGGCAGGGGAACTGCTCCAGGCCGATCAGGGTGCGGCCGGGACGCCGGCCCTGGCGGCGGACGCCCTCGGTGTAGCTGGCGAGGGCGAGCGGCTGCTCCAGCTTCGGCCCGGCGACGACGGTGCCCCGCCCGGAGCGGCGGAGCCGGCCCTCCAGCAGCAGCTCGCGCAGGGCCTGGCGGACGGTCTCGCGGGAGACCTCGTACCGCTCGGCGAGATCCCGTTCGGTGGGGAGGGTGCCGCCCTCGCCCAGCTCGTCGAGGAGGGCCGCGATGCGGGCCTTGACGGCGTAGTACTTCGGGATGCGGCCGTGTTCGGGGATCCCGGAGCGGACGGGCGAACCGGGGCGGTGGCGCGGGGTCTGGTCTTCCACGGTGGGACTCTATGCGGGCCGGGTGAACGGCTCCGGTACGGGGACCGGCGCGGGGGCGGGGCGCGTGGGCAGGGTGCATGGGCGGGGCGCGTGGGCGGGGTGCATGGGCACGGCGTACGGGTGGGGGCCGAGCCGGACGGGGCCCGTGCGGGCACGGTTCGGCCGGGGGTCAGCGGGCCTGGGTCGCGCGCAGGCGTCGGGCGGCCAGCAGGAGGCCCCCGCCGGCGACGACGGCCACGGCGGCGGCCGCCCCGGCACCGTACGCCCGGTCGCGCGGGCCGGTGTGCGCCAGCGCGCCCGCCTCCGTGGACCCGTCGCCCTGCGGCCCCTCCACGGTGAAGCGGTAGCCGCCGGCCTCGCCGACCCAGTCGCCGTCGTCGCCCTTGCGCTGGACGAGGGCCGCGTCGGCGAGGACCTCGCCGGTCGGGGCGTCGGGGGCGAAGGCGAGGCCGACCTTGACCGTGAGGGTGCCGCCGGCGCCGACGGTGAAGCCGGGGAACGCGTCGCCCCCGTCGAACACGGCGACGATCTCGTCGCGGTCGGTCCCCTCCAGGCTGACGGGGAAGGTGCCGCCCGGGGCGTCGAACTCCATCCGCAGGTGGGCGGGGCGCAGGGTGCGGTCCTTGCCGGTGAAGACGACGACGGGGTGGATGGCCGTGCACACGGAGGCCGTGGTGTTGGTCAGGTCCAGGTACCAGCTCTGCGGTCCGCCGCCCGTGCGGTACACGGCCGGGCCCCCGCGGATCCGTGCGCCGATGGGGAAGGCGGCGGCCTTCCCGTCCCCGCAGGTGGCCTGCGCCCGGGACGGCAGCGCGGGGGCGGGCCGCGCCCCGCCGCCGGTGCCGACGTCCGCGCCCGCGGCGGTCGCCGGGCCGGCGACGAGGACGGTGGAGAGGACGGCGGAGAGGACTGCGGTGAGGGCAAGGGCTTTGCGTGGTCGCATGGAAGGCCTTCGCTGCTCGCCGGACGGGACGATGATCGGACGAGGCGACAATCACCCCGGGCCGCGCTCGCACCGTGTCACGCACGCGCGACGCGCTGCCGGGCGCCGCGCCTGAGTCGTACTGGTTTACGCCCGATCGGAGCACGAGGTCAAGCCGGCCCCCGGTCCGGAGAGGGGCGGCCGGTCAGGTGTGGGCGAAGACCGGGGACAGGGCCAGTTCCGCCGCGCCCTCCGCCACGCCCCTCGGCGCCAGGGACACCGTCGGCGGGTCCGGGGTGAGGGCCCGGGCCGCGAGGACGGCCCGGACTCCGGCGACGAAGGTCTCCGGGGCCGCCGCCACCACCCGGCCGCCGAGGAGCACGTCGTCCACGTCCAGCAGTGCGACCAGGTTGGCGGCACCCTCGCCCAGGATCCGCGCCGCCCCGGAGAGGTCCCCGCGGGCCACGGCCGCCAGGCAGAGCACCTCCGCGCACCCCCGCGCCCCGCACCGGCACGGCGGGCCGTCCATCTGGAGCACCTGGTGGCCGAACTCCCCCGCCGCCGAGCGGGCGCCCCGGTAGACCCGGCCGCCCAGCCGCAGGCCCGCGCCGAGGCCGGTGCCGACGTGGAGGTACACCGAGGTACGGGACGCCGCCCCGGGGAGCGGCCCGCCGGGGGCCCCGGATCCGTTCGCCGGCGTGCCGGGCCCGGGGGCCCCGGCAGCGGCCGCCGCCGCGCCGGCGTTCGTGTCCTTGTCCAGCACGACCGGCAGGCCCAGCCGCCCCCGCAGGACCTCCCGCAACGGGTACCCCTCCCACCCCGGGAACCCCGTCACCCGCCCCATCACCCCGGTCCGGTGGTCGAGCGGCCCCGGCGCCGCCACCCCGACGCCCAGCAGCGGCGGACCGGCCGGGTCCGCGACCCGCGCGACGGCCCGTACGACCTCTTCGACCGCCGCGTCGGGACCGGCCGCGAAGTCCAGCGGGCCGCCGGCCGCGGCGAGCACGGTGCCCGCCAGGTCGACCCGTACCGCCCGGAGCTCGTCGCGGTCCAGGTGCACGCCGACCGCGTGGCGCGCCTGCGGAACCAGTCGGAGCAGCGTGCGCGGCTTGCCGCCGGTGGACGCGGCGCGGCCGGCCTCGGCGAGCAGCCCCTCGGCCCCGAGCCGCGCGGTGATCTTGCTGACGGCCTGGGGGGTCAGCCCGGTACGGGCGGCGAGCTCGGCGCGGCCCAGGCCCGCCGGCCCGGCGCCGCGCAGCAGGTCCAGCAGCAGCGCCTCGTTGTGCCCGCGCAGGGCCGGCAGGTTCACCCCGCCGCGGCCGTCGCGGTCGCCGCGCCCGACACGGCCGTCGCGGTCGCCGTGGCCGTCACGGTCGCCGCGGTCGCCGTGCCCGGCACGGCCGTCTCGGTCTCCGTGGCCGTGGCCGTCACGGTCGCCGCGCCCGGCGTTGCCGCAGGCGCCGTACGCGCTTCCGGGTTCGTCCCCGCTACCCCTGTTCACCTGCCCATTGTCCACCTTCCTTGCACTTTGGCAACGCTGTTGCCAAAGTGGACTCCATGAACGCCACCGCCCCCACCGATCCCCTCCGCGTCGGCCTCATCGGCTACGGCCTCGCCGGTTCCGTCTTCCACGCCCCGCTCGTGACCGCCACCGACGGGCTCGTCCTCGACACGGTCGTCACGTCCGATCCCGAACGCCAGGCCCAGGCGCGCGCGGCCTACCCGGACGTGCGGATCGCCGAGTCCGCCGACGAGCTGTGGGAGCGCGGGGACGCCCCCGCCCTCGACCTCGTCGTGATCGCCTCCCCGAACAAGACGCACGTCCCGCTCGCCACCGCCGCCCTCACCGCCGGTCTCCCCGTCGTCGTGGACAAGCCGCTGGCCGCGACCGCGGACGAGGCGCGCGCCCTGGCCGGGCTCGCCGAGCGGACCGGCACGTTCCTGTCCGTCTTCCAGAACCGCCGCTGGGACAACGACTTCCTCACCGTGCGCCGCCTCCTGGCGGACGGCGAGCTCGGCGAGATCCAGCGCTTCGAGTCGCGGTACGAGCGCTGGCGCCCGCAGCTCAAGGGCGGCTGGCGCGAGTCGGGGGCGCCGGAGGAGATCGGCGGCCTGCTCTACGACCTCGGCAGCCACGTCGTCGACCAGGCGCTGGTCCTGTTCGGCCCGGCCGTGCGCGTCTACGCGGAGGCCGACACCCGGCGCCCGGGCGCCGCGACCGACGACGACACGTTCATCGCCCTCACGCACGCGAACGGGGTCCGCTCCCACCTGTACGTCAGCGCGACCACCGCCCAGCTGGGGCCGCGGATGCGCGTCCTGGGCTCGCGCGCGGGCTACGTGAAGTACGGCCTCGACCCCCAGGAAGGCGCCCTGCGCGAGGGGCTGCGCCCCGGCGGGGACACGGCGTGGGGCGAGGAGCCCGAGCACCTCTGGGGGCGGCTGGGCTGCGGCGAATCCCCGCTGACCGGCGGCGGAACCCCGGTGCCGACGGTGCCGGGCGACTACCCGGCGTACTACGCGGCCGTGGCCGCCGCGCTGCGCGAGGGCGGACCGGCCCCGGTGACGGCGTACGAGGCCGCGCACTGCCTCGACGTCCTGGAGGCCGCGCGCACCTCGTCCCGCGAGGGCGTGGCGGTGGACATCCCGGCCGCCGGAACCGGCGCCGGGACCACCGCCGGGACCACCGCTCCGTAGCGGAGACGGGTGAGGGGCGGGGCCGCCGTCCGGCGACTCCGCCCCTCACCCGCGCCCGGCGTGCGGCGGGCTACGCCCGCTCGTGGGCTACGCGCTCTTGAACTCCTGGCGCTGGCGGCCCAGTCCCTCGATCTCCAGCTCCACGACGTCACCGGCCCGCAGGTACGGCTTGGGCTCGGGCTGGCCCATGGCCACGCCGGCCGGCGTGCCCGTGACGATGAGGTCGCCGGGGTAGAGGGTCATGAACTGGCTCAGGTACCGCACGACCTCACCGACCGGGAAGATCTGGTCCGCGGTGTTGCCGTCCTGCCTGAGCTCGCCGTTGACCCACAGCTTCACGTCCAGGACCTGCGGGTCCGGCACCTCGTCGGCCGTGAGCAGCCAGGGGCCGACCGGGGTGAACGTCTCGCAGTTCTTGCCCTTGTCCCAGGTGCCGCCGCGCTCGATCTGGAATGCGCGCTCGGAGACGTCGTTGACGAGCACGTAGCCGCCGACGTGCGCCAGGCCCTCCTCGGCGGAGGACAGGTAGCGGGCGGTGGCGCCGATGACGACGCCGAGCTCGGCCTCCCAGTCCGTCTTCACGCTGCCGCGCGGGATCAGCACGGTGTCGTCCGGGCCGCCCACGGTGTCGGCGGCCTTGAGGAACAGGATCGGCTCGGCCGGCGGCTCCGCGCCGACCTCGGCCGCGTGCCCGAAGTAGTTCAGCCCGATGCCCACGACCTTGCCGATGCGGCCGACCGGCGAACCGATGCGCAGCCCCTCGGCGCCCAGGACCGGAAGCCCGCCGGAGGCCGCCGCTTCCCGCACCCGGGACAGCACGGAGTCGTCGGCCAGCAGGCCGCCGTCCACATCCGTGATCAGGCCGGACAGGTCACGCAGGGTCCCGTCCTGGTCGAGCAGCGCGGGGCGCTCCGACCCGACCGGTCCGACACGCAGCAGCTTCATGGGCATTCTCCCGTGGTCGAGGGTGGTCGGCCCAAGGGCGTGCCCGGGGCCGGACGATGGGTTGCGGCCATCGGAAGGTTGGTCGATCCTCCAAGAAGTCGGCTCAATCCGCAAGACCCTGTTCACAGGGTGGAACGCCCGCCTCCACCAGCACGGGCCGCGCGGTCCTTGCGGTGCTGGAGCCAGATCCGCTCCGCCACCGTCCATGCGGTGGTGGTCAGCAGGTACAGCCCGGCGGCCAGCGGCACCACGGCGGCGGTGATCAGCGTGCCGAAGGAGAGCAGGGGCAGTACGCCACCCAGCTTGCGCATGACCTCCTGCTGCTCGGCGGTCATCTCGACCGGCCGGCCGGCGCCCGCCGCACCACGCGCCGTGCCCTTGACGCCGGCCTTGGTACCGGTCTCGGTACCGGTCTTGGTGCCGGTCTTGGTGCCGGTCTTGGTGCCGGTCTTGGCGCCGACCGCCGGTGCCGCGGAGGCGAGGGCGGCCGCCCGCCGCCCCCGTACCGCGCTCCAAGCCGCCACGGCCGCGATCGCCGCGAACAGCCCCAGGAACACCAGGCCCTGCGCCCCCACCGGGCCGCCCTCCCCGAGCGCCCCGGTCCACGTGGCGCCCAGCGGCGCCTCGAACAGCCGCTGCCCGAGCAGCTCGTTGGCCGCCCCGCCGACGTCCGCCGAGGAGAACGCCCGGTACATCACGAAGAACACCGGCAGTTGCAGCAGCATCGGCAGGCAGGCCGCCAGCGGGGTCGCCCCCCGGAAGGCGGCGCGGCTCAGCGGGTACAGGGCGAGCCGCACGAGGACGGTGAACAGCACGATCGCGGCGGCGGTCGCGGACTCGGCCAGCACCGGCTCCAGCAGCCGGCCCAACTGGGCGGCAAGGTGGGTGAAAGCAGACATGAGGGCCCTCCGGAGGGTCTCGTCGAACGTCGAAAGATCCGCATCGGACGACGCGTGCACGCACGGGGTGCATGGAGACGCGGAGATGCGAGGGGTGTGTTTCGGCGTGACGACCCACGAGGGGCACGAGCGGGCACCAGAGGGCACCGGCTGGGATCAGCGATCGGCGATCAGCGATCAGCGATCAGCGGGACAACGACCAGTCGGCGGGCGGCGCGTGCCGGAAGGCGACGGGCCGGAAAGCCGGATGGTGTGGTGACGCGCCCCTACGCGGCCGTCGGGACGGACCGCCCGGGAGCCCTGGGCCGGGAGCGGCCCGAGGCGTCGGGATCGCGCTGCGGCAGGAACGCCGTGCGCTGCTCGCGATCGCGGAGCGCGGTGCGTATGCGGTGCGGCGGTACCGGCCGCACGAGCCGCGCGGCGGCGGCCAGGGCCTCGGAGCCCACCGCGACGGTGGCCGCGAGGGCCAGCACCACGACGCCGAGACCGCTCTCCCCGGCGAACAGCCCGAGGACACCACCGAGCAGGATCAGGGAGAGCACCGGCAGCGCCGACACCCCCGCAGTCCGGGACAGGCGGGCGAGGAGGGACGACGGGAGACGGCCGCCGCTTCGTTGCCGAGCCACGCTGACCGCCCCCTTCCCTCTCCCGCGTACGAACTCCCGTACGGCACCGGTCACTCGGATCCGATCCTAACCGGCCCCGCCGACAACCGGTACGGATCCGGCCCCCGGCAGCGGATCCCGGGCCAGTACCTCCTCGTCCGGCCGCCCGTCCCCGGTCTCCGGCGGGCCGAGCCGGGACACCGCCAGCGCGACCGCCACGTTCACCACGAGGGCCACCGCCCCCGCGTTCACCCCCCACACCGGATCGTTCCCGGTGAAGACCAGCACACAGACCAGCCCGACGCCGACGGCCAGCCCGCTCACCGCACCCGCCGTCGTCAGCCCCCGCCACACCAGCCCCAGCAGCAGCATCGGCACCAGCTGCGCCATGCCCTCGTACGAGACGAGGGAGAGCCGCACCAGCGTGTTCGGGGCGACGTACGTCATCACCAGCGCGACCGCCCCGGCGATCACCACGACCGTCTGCGACGCCCGCTTCTGCCGCTCCCCCGCGCTCCACCCCGGGACCAGCGACAGCACGCTGCGCCCCCACATCGTGCCGATGACCAGCATGAACACCGCCATCGGCACGATCGACGACAGCGCGGCGGCCACCCCGACCAGACCCACCGCCCAGGCCGGCAGCGAGTCCACCACCAGCTCGAACAGCGCGAGGTTGGAGTCCGCCCCGGTCAGCCCCGGCACCACGAACAGCGCCGCCATGCCCAGCAGCATCGGCACGAGGAGCAGCACGTTGTAGGCGGGCAGCAGCACGGCGTTGCGGCGCAGCGCGTCGGCGTCGCGCGCACCCAGGTAGCCCGCGACGGTGGTGGGGAAGATGACGACGGTGAGCGCGTTCAGCACGGTCGTGGACGCGAACCAGGCGGTCCCCAGCTCACCGCGCCCGCCCGGGCCGGCCCCGTGCCCCGGCAGGGTCAGCCACTGCGGCCGCTCCGCCACGAGCCGGTCGAAGAGCTCCCCGTAGCCGCCGAAGTAGTGCAGGGGCACGTACACCGCCAGGAACGCGAGGGTCCCGATGACCAGCACGTCCTTGAGCACCGACACCCACGCGCTGCCGCGCAGCCCGCTGACGACCACGAAGCCGGTCGTGACCGCGAAGGCCACGAAGTACGCCCACCCCAGCGGGACGGCCCCGTAGGTGACCGTCGAGACCACGACGCCCATGCCGGTGATCTGGAGCTGGATGTAGGGCAGCAGGAAGACGGTCGCGAGGATGGCGACCGCGGCTCCCAGCCAGGGGCGCCCGTACCGGTGGGCCACCATGTCGGTGATCCCGACCAGGCCGTGGCGCCGCGCGTAGTCCCACAGCAGCGGGCCGACCACGTACCCGAGGGCGTAGCCGCAGGTCATGTACGCGATCACGTACATGACCGGCGCCCCGTACGAGTAGCCCCAGCCGGCCGCCCCGAGGTAGCTGAAGCTGGTGTAGCCCTCGCCGGCCATCAGCACCCAGATGAACACGGTCCCCAGCGAGCGCCCGCCGACCGACCACTCGGCGAGCCCGCCGCCGCCCCCGCCGCGCCCGCGCACCGCGAGCAGCCCGAGCGCGACGGTCGCCACCATGGACACGGCGAAGACGCCGGTCGCCACCGCGGCCCCGCTCACCGGTGGTCCCCCCGCCAGGCCAGCCACACGGCGAGCGGCGTCACCAGCGTGGCCCCGGCGCACCAGACGAGCAGGAACGGCACCCCGCCGATCCGCGGCTCGATCCGGTTCACGAACGGCAGGGCGGCGACGAACAGCACGAAGGGGACGGCCAGCCAGGCCAGATGGGGGCGCTTGGCCCGGTCGGAACGCACCGCCTCACCCTAAGCAGGCGGCAGCGGCCTGAGCGTCCCCCACACCACCAGCCGGTACCTGGAGGTGTATTCGGGCGTGCAGGTGGTGAGGGTGATGTACGCGCCCGGCTCGCCGTAGCCGTACTCCGGCTTGACCAGGCTGCGCGGCACCGGCGCGATCACCCCGGTGTCCCGCTCGGTGGTCTCGGCGAGGACCTTCCCGACCACGTACGTGTACCTGCGTCCCCGCACGTCGACCAGGAGCTCGTCCCCCGCCCGCAGCCGGTTCAGGTAGCGGAACGGTTCGCCGTGGGTGTTGCGGTGCCCCGCGAGCGCGAAGTTCCCGCGCTCCCCGGGCGCCGCGGTGCCCGGGTACTGGCCGGCGTACCCCTTGTCGAGGACGGTCCGCTTGTCGACGCCCCGGGCGACGGGGACGGAGAGGCCGAGGCGCGGGACGCGCAGGACGGCGTACGCGGACCCGCCGGCCGCCGGCGCTCCGGCGGCGGGCGCGGGGGCCTTGGGCGCGGGGCGGGACGCGGGGGCGGGAGCGGGGGCGGACGGCACGGCGGCCGGTCCGCCGGGGGAGGCCGACCCGCCGCCCGGAAGCCCGGTTTGAGGCGTTTCAACCATTTCATCTGATTCGACGGGTGGGGCGGCTTCACCGGACGTGGCGGGGGCGGAGCCCCACTCGCGCTCCAGGGCCCGCACCCGGTCCTGCGCGCCGGCGAGGGCCTGCCGGTTGGTCCACCACACCTGGTGCACCACCAGCAACGCCACCACCACCCCCACGGTGGTGACCACTTCGGCGCACACCCACAGCGCCCGCGCGAACGCCACCCGCGGGACCCGTCGTGCGCGCCCCTGCACCACCACCGGTATGTGATCTCTCACGGGCGGCACCATAAGACCTCCCCCGCCAACTGACCAGCGGCAGTACGGTGTGAACCATGCGCCCCGACACGCCTGCAGAGCACATCGCCGAAGCCGAGCGCCTCATCCGCACGGCGACCCGCTACCCCGAGGACCAGGAGCCGTTGCTCCTCCAGGCCGCGGCCCACCTGGAACTGGGTGACGCGCGCGATCGGGCGAGCGCCCTGTACGACCTGCTCCTGACGTCCGACCCCGCCGACCCGCTCCTGATCAAGGCCCTCCAGGCGGCCAACCTCTGGGAGTACGGCCACGAGGCGGAGGCCCGCGCCCTGATCTCGGGCATCCGCGCGGCCGCCCCCGCGGAACCGGCGCCCTGGGAGATCATCGCGGAGGCCCTGGAGGCCCACGACGAGCTGGAGGCCTCGCACGACTGCTTCACCGAGGCCGCCGCGCTCCTCATCACGGAGGACGCCCCGCTCACCCAGGCCACCACGGCCCTGCTGACCGGCCGCCACCGGGTCCGCCGCCTCCTGGGCCGGCAGCACGACGACTGGGACATGGTCGCCGACACCCGCCACATCGGCCCGATCCCGCTCGACGAACTCCACGACCCGAAGCGCATCTGGGCCCTGGGCTCCGACGACCCGGCGGAACTCCGCGCGGAGATCGCCCGCCTCCGCGCGGAACTGGGCGACCGCCGCGCGGCGCTCTCCCGCCCGTTCCCGGTGGCGATCCTGCACTGGCCCCAGCGCGAACTGGCCGAGCTCCTGACGAGCTACCCCACCCTGTCCGCGGAGTACCCCACCCACGGCACCCACCTCGCCCGCATCGAGGCGTCCCTGCGCGCCCTGGCCGCCTCGGGCACCACGAACCTCGGCATCGTCACGGCCAGCGTCCCCTCCTTCGAGGCCTTCGCCGCGTCGGAGAAGACCTCCCCGGCCTCCCCGTCCCTCCTGGCGGAGTACGCCACCACCCTGGCGGCCCGAGGCAAGGCCACCCCGTGGCCCCCGACCCCGACGGCCTCGTGCTGGTGCACGTCGGGCAAGCCGTACTCGGAATGCCACGGCACCTCCCCGGAGTGACCGTCGCGGACCCGCCCGCACCGGAACCCGGACAGTAATGCCATAGGCCTGCCCGAAGATCTTGCTATGCGCTAGCGTCATCACACATCCGCAGATATGGAGTGGAAGATCCTCCGCTGCCGGATTCCTCCGCCCCTGCGCTCCAGAGGTTTGCCGCTCACATGCCCTATTCACCTTCCGGCGACTGGCAGTTCGACATACCCACGCTGGGCAGCAAACAGCTCCCGCCAGCTGCCCGCTACGTCGAGTCGCTGGCACACCAGGGGTACGGCTTCGAGGCCGCCATCGCGGACCTCGTGGACAACTCGATAGACGCGGGAGCCCGCAACGTCGTCATCAGCTTCCTCCGCGACGGCGACCGGCTCGTCAGCCTCCTGGTCATCGATGACGGTTGCGGGATGGATGACGCCGCTCTTGACGTCGCAATGATCGTAGGAGGCCGCGAAGGCTACGCCGACGGGGCTCTGGGCCATTTTGGGGCTGGCTTGAAGGCCGCCTCGCTCTCGCACGCCGGGTCCCTGACAGTCGCCAGTCGCACCAAGCGCAGTCCCGCCGCCGGGCGACGCTGGCTGACCGCTCAAGCGCAGCACGACTTCAGCTGCGACATCGTGGACCCGAAGTACTGCCAGGAACTGGTCGACCGGTACGACGGCGTAATCGGCTGGCACGGGACCATCGTGCGGTGGGACAGCGTCCGCGCCTTTGACACGGTGCTGTCTGGTCAGACCGACCGGTTCCTCAACGAGCAGATCGAAAAGCTGGAGTCTCACCTAGGTCTGTACCTGCACAGGTTCCTGTCCCGGGATGACTTCCACATCGACCTCGTCGTCGAGGATGTCCTGACGAAGGAGGAACTCGATCACCGGGGTGTGGAGCCGATCGACCCCTTCGGGTACCGGGTCCCGGGGCGAGCCGGATACCCGCGGACGTTTGAGGTGCCCATCGAGGGCGTCGGCGCAGTAGCACTTGAGGCCCATGTGTGGCCGCCGCGCTCTCAGCTCGTTTCGTACCGCGGCGTAGGCCCCTTGGCAGACCGTCAGGGCTTCTACATCTACCGCAACGACCGCCTCGTCCAGGCTGGCGGCTGGAACGGCATTCGTGGCGCGGAGACGCATCACAACCTGGCACGGATTTCCTTCGATCTCCCCCCGTCACAGAATGACGTCTTCAGCCTGACGGTCAAAAAGGACGGTGTCGGCGTCACCCCGGCGTTCGCCCGCGGAATCGAGAAGGCCGTCGATTCCGGCGGCCAATCCTTCACCGCATTCCTTGCGGAAGCCGAGACGGTCTACCGCGAGGCTGCCCGGCGCTCAGCTGACGTACAGCGCACAAGTGCCGTTCCGCCGGGCAAGGGAATTGACCCCAAGCTCAAGCGTGCGCTACGCGATGAGCTGCCCCAGATCGAGGGTGAAGTCCCGATCACCTTCCGCTGGGAGGCTCTAGCCTCAGATGTCTTCTTCGACATCGACCGCGATGAACACGTCGTCAGACTTAACAGGACGTACCGCCCGGCTTTCAACAGCGGACGGCGCGCTGGAGCCAACGACGCCCCGGTACTGAAGGGGCTGCTCTACCTCATGCTCGAAAAGAACTTCCGGCTGGGACGTTCCAGTGCCCAGCGCAACGACGAAATGGCCCTTTGGAACAGCGTGCTGCTGTCTGCCGCTCGTTGTGAACTGGCCCGCTGACTGGAGCTGTAGCACTTGTGACTGACCACCTGCTCAATCTCCACACTGACGCACTCGGTGCCATGCGACGCGCTCCCAGGGACTTCAGCCGTCTGGCAGCCGGGCTCTCAGAAGCCGATGACGGCAGAGACCTCGATTTGGAAGCATTCCGGATGCGCATCGCGGGGGGCGATCCCGGGTTGACCACGATCTGGAGCCGTGCCCTATCCCCATGGGACGCCGCCCTGCATACCGACTGGTCGAGCGCTCCGGCCTGCTCGGACGAACGACGGGCCGACGCCTACACGCGGCTGGGATTCGATGCTGACCTGGCCAAGGCCCTGGACACTGCAGTCCCCGTCGACAAGGGCCCCCAGCCCGTCGTGATCAGCGATAGCAATCAAGCCTGGTACACACGGGACAAAGCGTTGTCCCGGGCCTTCTACTGGCCGGCGTACGAAAACCTGCTCCGCAACAAAGGCTGGGGTGAACCAGCTATCACGAGCCTCGGCGAGGCTGCCCACAACATCGTCGAGCGGCTGTCGGACCCCGCCCGGCCGGAGGCTTATGCAGCTCGGGGTCTGGTGGTCGGATACGTCCAGTCCGGCAAGACCGCCAACTTCACGGGCGTCATCGCCAAGGCCGTGGACGCCGGATACCGCCTCGTCATCGTTCTCGGCGGCACCCTAAACTTGCTGCGCGGGCAAACCCAGCGACGGCTCGACATGGAGCTGATCGGGCAGGAGAATATTCTCCGCGGTGCGGATCCTAACGATCTTGATGCACTCATTGGCGTCGACTACCAGGATGACGAGGACTGGCCGAAGAAATTCGTCTCGCACGGCGGGAGGCCGTCCCATCTCGGCGCATTCGACATCGAGCGTCTGACGACCAAGGACAAGGACTACCAGTCCCTGGAGCGGGGCATCCGTGCGCTGGACATCGAAAAGCTGGAGAAGGCACTGCCTCTCCACGACCCGGCAAATCTTCATCACGCTGCCGCCCGCATCATGGTCGTCAAGAAAAACAAGTCTGTACTGACTAAGCTCGTGAACGACCTCAAGAAGATCGGTCCCATTCTGGGAGAGATTCCGGCTCTCATCATCGACGATGAGTCAGATCAGGCGTCAGTCAACACAACGGACCCAAGCAAATGGGAAGAGGGTAAAGCGAACCGGTCCGCCATCAACAAGCTGGTCTGTGACCTTCTGGGCTTGATGCCGCGCGCGCAGTACATCGGCTACACCGCGACCCCTTTCGCGAACGTCTTCGTGGACCCGGACGACTCCGAGGACTTCTTCCCTCGCGACTTCCTGGTATCACTTCCCCGCCCTGTCGGGTACATGGGTGTGGAAGACTTCCACGATCTGAACTCTGAGCTGCCCATCGACGAGCGTACGGTGGCCAACTCACAGGCAGAGGCACATGTACGCGGGATCTACAGCAACACGGGGGACCGTTTGCTGGAAGCAATGGACGCCTTCGTCCTAGCCGGTGCCCTCAAGCTCTACCGGGCAGCGAACGGGGTCCCAAGCGGCTCGTTCCGGCACCACACCATGCTGGTTCACGAGTCCGTACGAGTAGCGGACCATGCCGCACTTGCCGACCGCATCAAGTCGCTCTGGGACTCGTCATACATGAGCAGTGAGTCCCACCTCCGCCTGGCAGCCCTCTTCGAAGAGGACTTCAAGTCTGTATGCGACGCAAGGGCCGAAGGGCTTCCGACCCCCGCCTCGTACGAGGGACTGCGCGCCCACGTCAGCCGCGCCCGGCAGCTGATCGGGTCCGGCGGGAATCCCGTCATCATCGTCAACGGCGCAAACGAGAAGGACTACGCACAGCCCGGCCTCGACTTCGACCGCACCCCGAACGTCTGGAAGATCCTCGTCGGTGGCACCAAATTGTCCCGCGGCTTTACGGTAGAAGGCCTGACCGTCACGTACTACCGCCGCAAAACGCAACAGGCCGACACCCTGATGCAGATGGGTCGTTGGTTCGGATTCCGTTCCGGGTATCGGGACCTCGTCCGGCTGTACATCGGCCGCGAGGAACCACATGGCAAAGACAAGACAATCGACCTGTACGAAGCCTTCGAAGCAATCTGCCAGGACGAGGAAGCTTTTCGCAGCGAACTCGCCCAGTACGCAGAGATGATCGATGGCGAGCCGCAGCTCACGCCCCGGAAGGTGCTGCCGCTGGTATCCCAGCATCTGGGCCTTGTCAAACCGACGGCGCGCAACAAGATGTTCAACGCCGAGCTGACGGAAATCCGTTCACCGGGGCGGCCAATAGAGCCTGCGGCGTATCCCCGCGACGCTTCCTCCATTGAGGCGAACGTCAGGCGCTGGAAGCCGCTCCTCCATGTATTCGGGGGCGCCAGTCGGACGCTGGACCTGCCTCCCGACGAGACGAGCCCTCTCAGGCGTACGTTCGAGGCGACAACCTCCCTCATCCCGCACGCCAGCCTAATCGGCGTTCTCCGTCAGCTGGAGTGGGAAGGTGATAACCACTTCGAGCCCCATCTGAACTACCTGTCCAAACTCAATGGCGAACTTGCCTTGGTCGATGAATGGCTGATTGTCGCACCGCGAATGACATCCGCCCGACGGGTAGAAGCAAGCGTGCTGGGATCCGGTCCGGCTTCACTGGTTCGACGCTCGCGCCAGTTGGACAAAGCCGCTTTTGGGCGCATCTCCGGCATGGAGCATCGCCGGTGGGCAGAGACACTTATCAAGAACGCAGGCGTTGGACGCGAGAATGCCCAAGCATGCGCACTCAGCGTAGGCCCGAGCACAGGCATCGTCCTCCTCTATCCGGTTGTCGAGGCGTCCAATGATGCCGGCCTCGTGTCAGCCGTCACGGATGGCATTGGCGACCCCAGGCGCATCATCATGGCGTTCACAGTGGTCTCACCCACCGCAGCCAACGATTCTTCCCGCCGGTTGCTGCGTTATCAGGCGAGGCGGTCAGGTAACTGACAGAACTAGCACGGGCTGCCCTGGCCGACAACAGAGGGCTGCTCGGTCTCATCATGACGAACCCCCGCGTGCACATCTTTCAGCGAAAGATCAACCACTTGCTGCCTCTGGACATTTCAGCCGCGACCAACATTCACTCCCAGGCTCTCCTGCAGGGCGATCCAGAGCTGGCAGCGGTGTACAGACACCTGCTCCGTATTGACCCAGCCGGCCAGCGGTTCGCATCTGTTCTCCGTGACACGATCGACCAACTGCTCAACGGCGAGGTCACCGGCCGGTACGACTGGAAGGCCCTCTTCAAGACGGAGAAGACCCACGCAGGGACGCTTGTCGAGATTAATCTCCAGCGGGAGTTCACGTTCGATGACGGTATCGACATGGACTACAAAATCGCGGACGCCGATGTTGACTGCAAATACTCTCAGCAGTTCGGCGGCTGGATGATTCCGCCGGAGGCCTTGGGACATCTATGCCTACTCGTCTGGGCGGACGACTACACGAGCCGATGGAGTGCTGGCCTGCTGCGCATAGAAGAACGATGGCTGAATCGCGGCAACAACCGGGACATGAAGCTGACGGTGAAGGCCGAGCATCGCGACAGGATCCTCTGGCTCTCACATCAGGCCGAACTTCCAGAGAACGTACTGCTGCACCTCTCCCCAGCCACGCGGGACGCCATCCTGTCGCCCTCATCTGGGCAGAAGCGGGTCAACGAACTCTTCCGGCGGGTACAGAACCGGAGGATCGGCCGTGGAGTAATCCGCACCGTGGCGCAGCAGAGTGATTACATGGCGCGCGTTCGAGAAGCTAAGGGGCGCGCACGCACCGTACTCCGCGAAGAGGGTGTTCTCATCCCTGGCCACTACAGCAGCCATCAGCACGTCGCCCGAGCTCTCGGGGCAGTGGTGCCCCGCCCTGGGGAGCTCGTCAGCTTCCGCGTCGCACGGGCGCAGGCACACCATGGCGACCGACCGCGGGTCAACCTCGATGGTCAGACCTGGGTGCTCGCCAATGACGACGATCCAGTGGAGACCGCACCCTTCCTTCCCAAGCACACAGAGAACGAGAACAGCTGAATACTCCCAGGGAAATGGGAGCCCGCCAACCTCGCCGGTATCAGTGATTCAATATTAAGAGGGCTGGCAGCGACACCCACGGGGCCCGAAGGCTGTCCATTCCGCGATCAAGAGCAGCAGAGGAAACGGGGGCAGGCGAAATGAAGGAAGACTGGACAGCTCCGGCCGGCTCCTGGGCCTCCTCAGCCGCACGACGCAGGAACATGCAGGCGATCCGAAGCAGGGACACCAAACCTGAACAGCTGGTGCGCCGCTTGGTACACGCTTACGGGCTCCGCTACCGGGTCGCAGCGAGACCGCTGCCTCACCTTCGCCGGACAGCGGACATGGTCTTCCGTCCGGCGAAGCTGGCTGTGTTCATCGACGGCTGCTACTGGCACGGCTGTCCAGAGCACTACGTGCCGCCAAAGACAAACAGCGGGTACTGGTCCGAGAAGGTGACGCGCAACGTGGCCCGCGACAGGGACACCGACCAGCACCTGAAGGCCGCCGGGTGGACCGTACTCCGCTTCTGGGAGCACGAGCCACCGGCGGACTGTGCGTTGAGTATCGTTGCGACCGTCAGTCGGCTCCGCCGCTGAAGGACGTTCGCCTGTTAGGCGCCCGGTTCCACCGTGATGGCCTTCTTTTCCAGAGCTGCCCGAATACGTCGGCCAACGGCTTCAGCCACCGGCGGCGGGAAGGCGTTCCCTACCTGGCGGTAGGCGGCCGTCTTCTTCCCACGGAACTGCCACGTCTCAGGGAAACCCTGAATGATCGCCGCCTGCTCGACGGTCAGCTTGGGACCAGCGGCCGCGAAGAGATCCCTGCTCTCGTCCGTGATCTTGTCCCAGTCGTTAGCCACACCCAGACCGCAGACTCCGAGCTTCCCCCACGCCTTCTTGGCCCGTGTGGGGCCAAGATCGGCCCCCCCGTGCTTCTTAGAGCCGCCGACAAGAGTTGGTGCAATGTCCGCTTCGGCTGCATCGAACCACTTCTTGAACGCCGCTTCAGCTCCGGGATCCGTGGACTGGTCAAAGCGGTGGCGCATCGTCTCCTCCAGCGCCTGCCCCACCGTGACCTTGACGATTTCGTTCTCGTCTACTTCGCTGGCCGGTTTGAAAGGAACGAAGAATGGCGCATATTCCGGCTGCAGCGCTACGAGGATGGCTCGCGGCCTGAGCTGCGGCACGCCGAAGTGCCACGCTTCCAAGACCCGCCACATACACACCTCGTAGCCTGCTTCCTTCAGGCGGCGCTCAATCGTGTTCTGACGGTACTCCCGGAACTTTTCCGGGGGCTCAAGCAGCCCACGCACATTTTCGATCATGACAGCCTTGGGGCGCAGGTCCTCGACCATCCTGAGCATCGTCGGGAACAGGTCCCGCTCGTCGTCCTCTCCGAGCTGCTTGCCGGCGGCAGAAAACGGCGGACACGGCACCCCGCCCGCAAGAAGAGAGAGCTCCCCTTCTGCCAGGGCAAGCTCAGCCACATCGAACTCGGTCAGGTCTCGCTGCAGAACCCGGCAGCCAGCCCACCCCGCGGTGTTCGCCTGGAGGGTCGTAACCGCGTTTGCGTCGATCTCGATCAAGGCATGATGCTTGAACCCGGCGCGGTGCAGTCCAAGGGCTTGCCCCCCTGCCCCGGCGCAGATTTCCACCGATGTGAACCCCGACTCCGGCTCTGACTCAGTGCTGGTCATGCACCCTCCTTCCAGATTTGCGCGACGGACACACCTTGCAATCCGCCCTCACCGAGGGTGACAGACCCCACTGACAACGCGACCTCCACAAGTGTGCGACACGATTCGGCCTGCCCAGTACTCTCTGCACGTCCCACCGAACGCTTATACGTTACTGACCATGCGAAGCCCTCCGTGGACATGGGATGAACTACTGCTGGCCTGCGCCCTCGTCGTCAGGAACGGCTGGCGCGAGCTGCGGGCCGGCGATCCCGCTGTGACCGAGCTCTCTGAGTTGCTCAGGTCTCTGCCCCTGCCCGATCGCGCCGGTCTGCCCGAGCGCCTTCCTGAGTACCGGTCTGTCGGTAGCGTCTCCCGCAAGACCACTGATCTTGCTTCCAATCATCCCGCCTACTCGGGCAAGCCCACGAAGGGCGGGAGCCTGGACAGACGAATCATCCAGGCGTTCCTCACAAACAAGTCCGTGATGCTCCAGGCCGCCCAGGCCATCGAAACCGGCATTGGGTCGGGTCAGCTTGCCCTGATCCCCGAGCAGCCGGACGAAGCTGCCGATGACGGAACAACCGCGGCTGAAGGCAGGCTGCTCGCCCGATGGGCAATCTCCCGGGAGCGTAACCCTGCCCTGCGAAGGCACAAGATCACCCAGGCTCGCGCATCTGGGCTGCCGCTGCGGTGCGCTGTTTGCAGCTTCGACTTCAGCTCCGCGTACGGATCGCTCGGAGACGGCTACATCGAAGTGCACCACGTGCAGCCGCTCCACGTTTCAGGGCCCTGCGAAACCAAACTGGACGATCTTGCCCTGCTGTGCGCCAACTGCCACCGCATGTGTCATCGCAGCCACAACGGGGTGCCTTGGCGCACCCCGGATGAGCTGAAAATGATGATGAACCCACACTCTGACCTGACACGTCCATCAGGTGCCGACAGGTCCCACGCTGGGTCCACGTCGACCTCATAGGGGGCTGGGGCAGTCCTGGATGCAATCACCATCTCAGCACTGTTCCCGCCTCCCCATTACGGCCGGACACTGGCACTGGCCCGTGTCCGCGCAGAGGTCGAACCCGACGGACCGTAGCCATGACTGCTCCTCCTGCCTCGAGCCGACTGCAGGAGCTTGCAATCCCTGCACCGAAGCGTGGGCATCTCAACCTCTCACGCGTCTAGTGAGGTTGGCCGCGGTGCATCGCACCGGCAGCAGCGTGTGTGAACCAGCCGGGTGACTTTCCAGTGATCAGGGCGAGACGCCTCGCCGATGACCAGTCCCCGCCCCCGGGAACAGGGGGAGTTGTTGGTGGCCGCGGGCCGTTGTCGTGGGTGGGGTGGGGCGGGTGGACGCGAGGGTGAGGAGGGTGCGGAGGGCCGTCACGACTTCCGCCGGGGTGTCGCGGATCATCGACGGGGTGACGCTCACGACCAGCACGCCGTGGGCCTCCAGGCGCAGCCGGCGGCGGAGCGTGGCGTGCCAGGCGTCGCGGGTGTAGTGGTACTCCGCCGAGTCGATCTCCAGGGCCACGCCCTCGTCGGGCCAGTACGCGTCCGGGCTGGCCAGGAACGCGCCGTCCGGAGTGTGGAGACGGGCGTTCCACAGGGGGGTCGGGAGGTCCGTCGCCGTGAGGGTGTCGCGGGCCCGGGCCTCGGCGATCGAGCGGACTCCGGCGAGCAGTTCCGCCGCCGCGGCGGCGATCGCGGGCCGGGTGAGGAGGCGGGAGGCACGGAGCTCGGCGTGCAGGTCGCGCGGGTGGCACCAGCCGGCCTGGACGACGCCCGCGAGGACGGACCGGACCCGGTCGGGGTCCTCCGTACGGGCGGCGAAGTCGGCGGCCGCCCGCACCGGGCGGGTGCAAGGGACGCCGGACACCGTGATGGTGCGCGGCCAGCGGGACGTCGGCAGCGGGCGGACGTGCCCGGCGGCGGCGAGCCGGCGCGGGGAGCGGATCAGGACGTCGACGGGGCTGCCGGGGGCGTACGGGGCTTCGCGGATGCCGAGCAGGGCGAGGGCCGCGCCGCCGGTGAGGGCGGCCGTGTCGCCGGCGAGGGGGTCCGCGGCGGGCTCGGCGGCGTACAGGACGGCGGAGAGGGCGCGTTGGCGCTGGTCCGGGGGGCCGGTCTGGAGGAGGTAGACCCGGGGCAGGAGGCGCTGCCAGGGGCCGCCGGGCCGGGAGCGGGAGGTGATCGTGCCGGAGGGGACGCCGGCGGCGGTGAGCTGGTGGCGCGTGGCCAGGTCCAGCTGCCGGCGCGCGGCCCGCGGGAGGTGGTCCCCACGGGACGTGCGCTGCGCGCCGGGGCCGGGGCCGGGGCCGGGGTCGGGCTGCCGGGGCTGCGCTAGCCGGTGCTCAGGGGCGGGCCCACGCTCGGGCTGGTGAAGCCGCGGGGGCCGGCGGCCGGGCTCGGGCCGGACTTCGGGCCCGGATCGGCGCTCCGGGCCGGGCCGCAGCTCGGGGTCGGACCCGGGCTCAGTCCGCAGCTCGCCTTCAGACCCGGGCCCGGGCCGCAGCTCGGGGCCGGGCGCCGGCCCATACCCCGGCGCGGCCCCCTGCCCCTGCCCCGGCGCCGGCCCATACCCCGGGCGCGGCCCCTGCCCCAGCTCGGGCTGCCCCGCCTGGTGGGGCCGGCGGGCCGGGGCGGCGTGGACGGGCCGGCGGTTCGGGCGGGGGTGGGGAGGGGAGTCGGAGTGGCAGGGTGCGTCGGAGCCGGGGTGGGGGTGGGGGTGGGGGTGGGGGTGCTCTGTAGTGATCATGCGGCCGGTATGCCCGGGCGCGGGGGCGGCATACCGCCCTCAGCGGCCCGGGTGCTCCGGCGACAGGAACACGACGACCCCGGTCTCGGTGCCCGGCCGGGCCGGGACCTCGTGCCAGCCCAGGCGGCGGTAGGTCGCCACCGTGTCCCGGGCCAGGCGGGACGTCAGCAGCCAGGCCCGCCGGTCCGGGGCGTCGGCGGTGATCTCGGTGAGCAGGGCCCGCCCGGTGCCGTGGCCGCGCGCGTAGGGGCGTACGGCGAGCTCGTCTATCTCCAGTGCGCCCGTCAGGAGCTCCTTCACCCGGGCCGCGCCGAGTTGGGCGGTCACCTGGGCGTAGCCGCGGACCTTGGGGAAGGCCGCCGGGGTGATCCAGCCCGTGGCGAAACCGTCGATGCCCGTCGCGGACTGGGCGAAGGCGGTACGGAACCCGCGGCGCCGGGCGTCGGCGGGGAGACGGGTCGCGAACTGGCGAATGGTTTCTTCATCCTCGTTCCACGGCGGGCCGGAGAAGACGTCGGCATAGACGTCGACCAGTTCGTCCGCGAGGTCGAGGACGGCCTGTCCGTAGCAGATCACGTTGTTCTGGCTCCTGAGGTCGGGGCGGGGGGTGCGGGCGTGAGCGCGCGAAGGGCGGCCCGGGGGCGCTCTGCCCTTGCGGGCCGGGCATTTTGCCCTTGTGGGGTGAGAGCGAATTTATTGGCTCCGCGTTCCCGTCGCGGACATCGCACGGATCCGGCGAGTATGCGACAAATCACCTTCCCGCCCTCCGTGTCGGGACGCCCGGCGACCGCGTTGAGCAGCCGTGGACAGAATGCTTCGTACGGTCGGCCGGTGCGCGCTCGCCTTCCTCCTCGCCCTGGGTGTTCTGGCGTTGCTCCCGCACGCCGTACGGGACGCGGTGCCGGACTCCGTGATCGGCGGGGCCGTGATCGTGCTGGTGTGGGTGCTCGGTACCCGTCGGGTGGCCGGTGACCGTCGAGTGGCCGGGCGATCGCGTTAGCCTCGTCCTCGTAGTCTCACAGTGAAGCTCATAGGACAAGAAGACCGAAGGAGTTGGACATGGCTCGGGTACCGAGTTCCGCCGTGGCGGCGGCCGGTCTGGTCGGCGGCTACGCCGTCGCCCGGTGGACCAAGAAGCGGCCCCTGGGGGGTGTCGTACTCGGTGCGGCCGGACTCGCCGCCGGGCGGGAGTGGCACCGCCGGGGCGGCGTGCCCGCGGCCGCCGGGCTCGGAGCGCTCTACATCGCCGCGTTCGCCGGTTCGCACCCGCTGGCCAGGAAGGTCGGCGCGTGGCCGGCCGTGTTCGGGGCCGCAGGCGTCGTCGCCGCCACCACCTGGGCCGTCGCCGACCGCGGCTAGACCGCCCACACCGGGCCGGCCCCGGCCACCCCGGGCCAGCCCCGCCCACCCCGGGCCGGCCCCGACCGCCCCCGCTACGCCCCGAACGCCTGTGACACCGAGTAGATCAGCAGGCCCGCCAGGGCGCCGACCACCGTTCCGTTGATCCGGATGAACTGCAGGTCCCGGCCGATGTGGGCCTCGATCTTGCGGGACGTGTGCTCGGCGTCCCAGCCGGCCACGGTGTCCGTGATCAGCGAGGTGATCTCGGTGCGGTAGGTCGTGACGACGTACACCACCGCCCCCTCGATCCAGCCCTCCACCTTGTCCTGCAGACGGCCGTCCGTCGCCAGCCTGGCCCCCAGCGTCATCAGCGAGGACCGGACCCGCAGGCGCAGCGCGCTCTGCTCGTCCTCCGCCGCCGAGATCATCATCGACCGCACCGCGGTCCAGGCCGAGGCGATGACGTCCTGCACCTCGTCGCGCGCCAGCAGCTCGGACTTGAGGCGCTCTATGCGCGCCCGGGTCTCCGTGTCGGACTGGAGGTCGGCCGCGAAGTCCGTCAGGAACCGGTCGACCGCCCCGCGCGCCGGGTGCTCCGGCATGTCGCGCATCTCCGTGACGAAGCGGAGCAGCTCCTTGTACACGCGGTCGCCGATCTTGCGGTCCACGAACCGCGGGGTCCAGCCGGGTGCCCCGCCCTGGACGGCGTCCATCACCGCTTCCCCGTGCGTGACCAGCCAGTCGTGGGCCCGCGCGCACACGAGGTCGACGGCCCGGTGGTGCCCGCCGTCCGCGACGACCCGCTCCAGCGTCTTGCCGATGCCCGGCGCGATCTCCGCCGTCTCGGCCCGCCGGGTGATGGCCTCGCCCACGACGGCCTGCACGTCGGAGTCGCGCAGTACGGTCAGGGCCCCGCGCAGCGCGGTCGCCAGCTCGGCCGTGACCCGGTCGGCGTGCTCCGGCTCGGCCAGCCACGCGCCGAGGCGGCCGCCGATGCCGAGGGCGTGCAGGCGGGCCTTGACCACGTCGGAGGAGAGGAAGTTCTCGCCGACGAACTCTCCGAGGGAGACCCCGAGCTGATCCTTCTTCGTCGGGATGATCGCGGTGTGCGGGATGGGAAGGCCCAGCGGCCGCCGGAAGAGGGCGGTGACCGCGAACCAGTCCGCGAGCGCGCCGACCATGCCGGCTTCCGCCGCCGCGGCGACGTACCCGGCCCAGCCGCCCGCGCCCCAGGCGTTCTGGGCGTACTTGGCCAGGACGTAGACCAGCGCGACCAGGAGCAGCAGCCCCGTCGCGGTGGCCTTCATCCGGCGGACGCCGTGGCGCCGCTCCTCGTCGGCCGCGCTGAACACGAACGCCCCGCGGGCGGGCGCCTCGGGCCGTGCCGCCCGCCCGGTCGCCGCCGGGCCGCCCGGCGGCGGTCCCCCGGGCGGGGGGTCGATCGGCGGCGGCTCGATCGGCGGCGGGGCACTGCCTCCGGCGGTGGTGCGGTTGTCCACGTGCTCCTGCTTTCCCCGGGGACGCCGGTTTGTCTGCATAGCATCCGACTCCCGGGAGGCGCGAGGAGTTCCCGGCACGCCGTGTCACTCCGGCCGGCATCGCCGCGCACCCCGTACGGACACCCGTCCGCGTACCCGCATCCGGACCGCTCAGCCGACGGGGAGCACCGGGCGCCCGCCCGGCGCCGAACCGGCCCGGCGCCCGCCGGCTCCGCCCGGGCACCGCACCCGCCACCACGACGAGCGGTCCGCCCCGTCCGTCAGTCCTTCTTGCGCAGCGACTTAGGGCCGTCGGCGCCCTTGGGGAGCTTCGGGGACTTCGGTGCCTTGACCTTGATCTCCACCCCGCCCCAGAACGCGAACCCGGTCACGACAACCCGCGGAGCGCCCGGCTCCGCCGGTCCCGGGGTGTCGCGCTGGTCGAAGGCACCCATGACGCCGATGCCCCGGACGTCCACCTCGACCCCCGGCGGCACCGTGATCTGGACGCCTCCCATGACCGCGACGCAGTTGATCACGACCTCGCGCTGGGCGAAGTCCGCCTCGCGCAGGTCCAGGTCCCCGCCGCCCCAGAACGCCACCGCGTGGAAGCGCGCGGGCACCGTCCACCGGCCCTTGCGCTGGAAGCCGGACATGACCGCGACCGCCCCGGACGAGCTGGCCGGCCCGCGGCCCACCCGCTCGGCCCAGGGCCGCACCGTTCCCCCGCCCGCGAACGGCGCCGGCACCGGCGAGGCCGCCGGGACGACACCCCCGGGGACGCCCGGCACGGCCGGCAGGTCGCGCGTCAGCGGTTCCAGCTGCGCGTACGTACGGGACGCGTAGGCCGCCTCCAAGCGCTCCTCGAACTCCTCCATGTCGAGCCGGCCCTCGGCCACCGCGTCGCGCAACCGCTCCACCACCCGGTCCCGGTCGGCATCGGACGCCCTCAGCTCCGGCAACGGCTTCTCCGGCCGCTCGTCACTCATGTGGCCCAGCCTATGCACTGATCCACGGGAGTTGTATGGCCCGCCGCCCCCCTGCACCCCGGTCTCGACCCTGATTTGTCCCTGACCCGCGGCGGGTTGCGTCCCTGACCCGCCGCGGCCTCACCCCCGACCCGCACAGGGTTCGCCCCCGACCCGCGGCGGGTTGCGTCCCCGACCCGCCGCGGCCTCACCCCCGGCCCGCGTACATCCGCGCGATCACGTCCTCGATGTCCGGCTCCCGCACCGACAGGTCCACCAGCGGGTACTCCGCCGCCACCGCCGCCACCAGCGGCGCCGCCGAGGCCCCCGCCGGGAACGCCAGCCACTGCCGCGGCCCGTCCACCTTCACCACCCGCGCGCCCGGCACGCTGATCGGCGCGAGCTCCCGCTCCAGGTCCACCACCAGCGTCCGCTCGCTCTCCCCGACCGACCCCGCCGAGTGCAGCCCCTGCAGCGGCCCGTCGTACATCAGCCGGCCGTGGTCGATGACCATCACCCGCTCGCACAGCTGCTCGATGTCCTGGAGGTCGTGCGTGGTCAGCAGCACCGTCGTGCCGAGCTCCTCGTTCAGCTGCCGCAGGAAGCCGCGCACCTTCGCCTTGCTCACCACGTCGAGCCCGATCGTCGGCTCGTCCAGGTACAGCACGTCCGGATCGTGCAGCAGCGCCGCCGCGATGTCCCCGCGCATCCGCTGCCCCAGCGAGAGCTGGCGCACCGGCACGTCGAGCAGCTCGGCCAGGTCCAGCCGGTCCACGCAGCGCTCCATGTTCTGTGCGAACCGCGCCGCCGGGATCCGGTACATCCGCCGCATCAGCCCGTACGAGTCCTTCAGCGGCAGGTCCCACCACAGCGTGGTCCGCTGCCCGAAGACCACCCCGATCCGGTGCGCGAGCCGCATCCGCTCCCGCGCCGGGTCGATGCCCGCGACCCGCAGCCGGCCGCCGCTCGGCGTCAGGATGCCGGTCAGCATCTTGATCGTGGTCGACTTGCCGGCGCCGTTGGGCCCGATGTAGCCGACCATCTCGCCCCGGGCCACCTCGAAGCTGAGCCCGTCGACGGCCCTGACCTGACGCTTCTCCCGGCGCATCAGCCCCACCCGGCGCCGTACGTCGAACACCTTCTCGACCCCGTCCAGCGAGATCAGTGCATCCGCCACAGCCCACTCCCTAGCTTCCCGTGCTTCGGTACGAACGGACACCCGCGCGCCACGCCAGCGACGCGGGCAGGAACACGGCGAACGCCACCAGCGGGCTCACGAACGCGACCCACTGCGGCAGCCCCAGCGGATCCGGCCGGCCCAGCAGGTACAGCGCGGGCAGCCAGTTGACGAAGGCCAGCGGAACGATGAAGGTCACCCCGCGCAGCAGGTCCTTGCCGAACACCGTCGGCGGGTACTGGAGCATCGTGCAGCCCCCGTACGTGAACGAGTTCTGCACCTCCGCCGCGTCCCCGGCCAGGAACTGGAACGCCGCGCCCGCCACCATCACCGCCCCGAAGATCGCCGCACCCGCCGTGATCATCACCGGCACCAGCAGCACCTTGCCGACCGTCCAGTCCAGGTCCAGCGCGGACACCGCCCAGGCCAGCAGCCCCAGCCCCTGGGCGATCCGGCCCAGCCGGCGCAGCGCGAACCGGTCCGCCGCGACCTGCGCGAGCACCGGGACCGGACGCACCAGCATGGTGTCGAGCGAACCGTCGCGGATGCGGGAGCCGATCCGGTCGGTGTTGCCCAGGAGCAGGTCCGCCAGGCCCAGGGAGGCCGAGCAGGACCCGTACAGCAGGGCGACCTCGGGCAGCGTGAAACCGCCCAGCACGTCCACGTGCGAGAACATGATCGCGATCGCGACGAAGTCGAGGAGCGTGATCGCCGCGTTCCCGAAGGTCGACAGGAAGAACGACGTCCGGTACGTCATCGTCGACCGGATCCACATCGTCACGATCAGCCCGTAGCCGCGCACCCCCTCCACCGCCCGGTTGCGCCGGGGCAGTTCCAGCTCCTGATCCTGCTCCGTCCGGCTCCGTGCCAGCACCGCCTCAGCCACCCTGGACCACCACCTTCCGCGTCGCCGCCGACTGCACCAGCCGGCCCGCCCCCAGCAGGACGGCCGCCCATCCGGCCTGGAACGCGAGCGCCCCGGCCGCCGACCCCGCCCCCGCGTGCTCACCGAGCAGCACGTCCATCGGGACCTGGAGCATCGCCGCCCACGGCAGGGCCCGGACGAGCTCGCCGAAGCCGCCCGGGAAGACGGTGAGCGGCAGCAGCATCCCGGAGAAGAAGATCGTGACCACCGTGGCCATCAGGTTGATCCCCGCCCCGTCCATCAGCCAGAACGCCGCCAGCCCCAGCAGGTAGCGCAGCGCGAAGCTCACCACCAGCCCGAGCGTGACGGAGACCAGGAACAGCAGCCAGCGCACCGGGTCCGCCGGCAGCGCCAGCGGGAACGCCAGCGCCCCCGCCAGCAGCGGCAGCGCCCCGCGCCCCGCCAGCTGGAAGGCGGCCCGGCCCAGATCGGCCGCCAGCCACCACATCTGGAGGTCCGCCGGCCGGTACAGGTCGACGGCGATGTCCCCCGTGCGGACCCGCTCCTGGATCTCCTCCTGGAACCCGCCGCCGATGAGCGCCGCCGCGGCGAGCAGCGCCTGGCTGACCCACACGAAGGTCAGGGCCTGCGCCTGGTCGTAGCCGCCGAGTCCGGGCCGCTCGTCCCACAGCGCGATGTACGTGTACGCGACGATGAAGCCGAACACGGTGTTCGTGAACACCCCTGCCGCCGTCGCCGTCCCGTAGGTGGCGTAGCGCCGGAATCCCCCGGCCGCGACCGCCAGGTAGAGACGCAACCACGACCGGGCTCCCCCGCCTGCTCTCTGACGCACCGTATCCCTCCGTTTCCCACGTCGTTCCTACGTCGGCCAAAGCGCGCGAGCTTAGTGCGGAGGGGCGATCCCCGCGACCGGTTTTACGCCCGTCCGGCTCGGAACCCGTGGCCATCGGGTAGACACCATGAGGTACAGAAGTGGATATTTCGCACGGCGCCGAGGAGTCCTGGAGATGAGCGACCCGTCACCACCACCGGGCTGGAACCCTCGCGACCCGGACACCCCGCCCGGAGACCCGCAGGCCCGGCAGTCCCCGCGACAGCCCGGCACGCCCCGGCAACCGGGCACCTCACCAGGCCAGGGACCACCCGGCAAGCCGGGAAAGCCCGGGAAGAAGGCGCGCCGCAGGCGGACCGGCGTGCGCCGCCTCCTCCCCACCTGGCGCATGGTCGCCGGCGGCGTCCTGCTGATCGCCCTGCTGCTCGGCGGCGCCCTCGTCGCCGGCTACCTCCTGGTCGACATCCCCCCGGCCAACGCCGCGGCGACCGCCCAGTCGAACGTCTACCTCTACTCCGACGGCTCCCTGATCGCCCGCGACGGCGAGGTCAACCGCGTCAACGTCGCGCTCTCCCAGGTCCCCCGCACCGTCCAGGAGGCCGTACTGGCCGCCGAGGACCGGGACTTCCACTCCGAACGGGCGGTCGACCCCAAGGCGATGCTCCGGGCCGCCTGGAACACCGCCACCGGCAAGGGCACCCAGTCCGGCTCGACCATCACCCAGCAGTACGTGAAGAACTACTACCTGGGCCAGGAACAGACGATCAAGCGCAAGGCCAAGGAGTTCTTCATCGCGATCAAGCTCGGCCGCGAGAAGTCGAAGGACTACATCCTGGAGGGCTACCTCAACACCAGCTACTTCGGCCGCAACGCCTACGGCATCCAGGCCGCCTCCCAGGCCTACTACGGCAAGGACGTCGACCGGCTCACCACCGCCGAGGGCGCCTACCTCGCCACCCTCCTCAACTCCCCCAGCGCCTTCGACGTCGTCTCCCACCCGCAGAGCCGCCCGCGCGCCGTCGCCCGCTGGAACTACGTGCTCGACGGCATGGTGAAGAAGGACTGGATGCCCGCCGCCGAACGCGCGGCCACGCAGTTCCCCGAGCCCGGCAAGGTCCGTACGGCCGCCGGACTGTCCGGGCAGCGCGGCTACCTCGTCGAGGCCGTCAGGGACTTCATCGTCGAGCGGAAGATCCTCGCCGACAAGACCCTCGCCGAGGGCGGCTACCGCATCACCACCACCATCGACCGGCGCCGCCAGAACGCCTTCGTCGAAGCCGTCGACGACGAGATGGTGAGCAAGCTCGAACCGGACAAGCGCAAGGCCGACCGCCTCGTACGGGCCGGCGGAGTCTCCATCGACCCGGCCACCGGCAAGGTCGTCGCCCTGTACGGCGGCATCGACTACACCAAGCAGTACGTCAACAACGCGACCCGGCACGACTACCAGGTCGCCTCCACCTTCAAGCCGTTCGTCTTCGCGGCCGCCGTCGAGAACGGCTCCCGCACCCAGGACGGCCGCCGCATCACCCCCAACACCGTCTACAACGGCGACAACAAGCGCCGCGTCGTCGGCACCCGCATCCCCTACGCCCCCGAGAACGAGGGCCAGGTGTCCTACGGGAACATCACCGTCACCACCGCCACCGACCTCTCCGTCAACGCCGTCTTCGCCCAGATGGTCGTCGACGTCGGCACCGACGAGGTCAAGAAGACCGCCGTCGCCCTCGGCATCCCCGAGGACACCCCCAACTTCGACTCCGGACCGGCGATGGCGCTCGGCACGATGCAGGCCAGCGTCCTGGACATGACCCATGCCTACACGACCCTCGCGGACCACGGCCGGCGCACCCCGTACACCTTCCTGGAGAAGATCACCAAGGGCGGCGACACCATCGGGCTCCCCGCCCGCGAGCCCGCCCAGGCCGTCAGCCGCGAGGCCGCGGACACCACCACCTCGGTGCTGGTCAGCGTCGTCGACAACGGCACGGGCACCGCGGCCCTCGCCGCCGGCCACCCGGCGGCCGGCAAGACCGGAACCGGCGAGCTGGACCGCTCCGCCTGGTTCGCCGCGTACACCCCGGACCTCGTCACGGTGGTGGCCATGATGGGCCAGGACCCCGACACCGGCACCCTCCAGTCCCTGTACGGCGCCCTCGGCGAACCCCGGATCGGCGGCGGCGGCTACCCGGCCCGGATCTGGGCCGCCTACACGAAGACGGCGCTGGAGGGCACCGACCCGCTCGACTTCGAACTCGACCTCCAGCCCGGCGCGGCCGACCCGCCGCCGCTGCTCCCGCCCTCCGAGTCCGACACCCCGCCGCGGACCCCGGGCGGCCGCACCCCGACGCCCCCGCAGCGGCCGGGCCGGCCGACGCCCCCCACCCCGTCCACGGGCGGACAGGACCAGGGCGGCAGGACGAACAACGGCCAGGGCGACGGCGGACAAACAGACGGCGGCCGCACGGACGGCGGCCAGGGCGACGGCGGACAGACACAGGGAGGCCAGACACAGGGAGGCCAGACGAACGGCGGCCAGACGGACGGCGGCACCACCCAGGGCAACCAGGGCGGCACCACCGCAGGCACCCAGGGCACGGACGGGGGCGCCACCGAGGGCCTGCGCCCCCCGCCGTCCGCGTTCCTGGAGTGACCCGGCGGCCGCACCGGGACCGGGGTGCGCCCCGGTCCCGGTCAGTGGCCGGAGGTCGCCTTCAGCCCCACGACGGCGACCAGCAGCAGACAGATGAAGAAGATCCGGGCGGCGGTGACGGGCTCACCCAGCACCGCCATGCCGAGCACGGCCGCACCGGCGGCCCCGATGCCCACCCACACCCCGTACGCCGTACCGATCGGCAGGGTCTTGGCGGCATAGGACAGCAACACCATGCTGGCGACGATCCCGGCGCCCGTGAACACACTGGGCCACAGCCGGGTGAAACCCTCGGTGAACTTCATTCCGATCGACCAGCCGACTTCGAGCAGACCGGCGACGAGCAGCAGGATCCAGGCCATGACGGCACCTCCGGGACGAGAGCGAACGGGGTGCGTCGTCTTGTCCTCAACCCGGTACGGCGCGTCTCGTCGGGGTACTCCCCCACCGTAGCAAAGGGCGGTGGGGGGGGGGGGGGGGGGGGGGGGGCCCCCCCCCCCCCCCCCCCCCCCCCCCCCCCCCCGCCGTCGCAAACGCCCCGCCGTCAGGAACTCAGAGGTACAGCCCGGTGGAGTCGTCCGACCCCTCCAGCCGCTCGGCGGCCACGGCGTGCAGGTCGCGCTCGCGCATCAGCACGTACGTCGCCCCCCGCACCTCCACCTCGGCCCGGTCCTCGGGGTCGTACAGCACCCGGTCGCCGGGCTCGACGCCCCGCACGTTCTGCCCGACCGCGACCACCTCGGCCCAGGCCAGCCGCTTGCCCACCGCGGCCGTCGCCGGGATGAGGATGCCGCCGCCCGAGCGGCGCTCGCCCTCCGGCAGGTCGGACTTCACGAGCACGCGGTCGTGCAGCATGCGGATGGGCAGCTTGTCGTGGGTGGTTTTCTCGCTCACGCCCCGAACCTACCCGCCCGCACCCGGCCCGTACGCCGGAGGGGTCGTCAGCGCTTGCGGCGCGCCGACACCACGATCAGGCCGACGACACCGACCGCCAGCAGGGCCACGGGCACGATCCGCTCGACGCGCGGAGCCCCGTCCTCGTCGCGGAACCGGCTCGTCACGTCCGTCACCAGACGGTTCACCGACACGTAGGCGCGCCCGGCGGTGTGGTCGACCGTCGAGGCGACCTTGGCCTTCGCGTCCCCGATGATCGTCTTCGGGTGCATGCGCACGCCGATCTCGTCGAGCGTCTCGGCGAGCTGGTCGCGGCGGCGGACGATGTCCGCCTCGATCTGTGCGGGGGTCCTGGCTTCCGGCACCGCGCTGCCTCCGTCGTCGTGTGGTCTGTGGGCATGATCCGTCATGGACACTCTGTCAGCTTAGGCTCATGCCGTACCGATCCCCTCCCGAGGAGACTGTCTGACATGAGCGAGCGACTCCAGCCGGGCGACACCGCCCCCGCCTTCACCCTGCCCGACGCGGACGGCAACGAGGTCTCGCTCGCCGGCCACAAGGGCCGCAAGGTGATCGTCTACTTCTACCCGGCCGCCCTGACGCCGGGCTGCACGAAGCAGGCCTGCGACTTCACGGACAACCTGGACGCCCTGGCGACGGCGGGCTACGACGTCATCGGCGTCTCCCCGGACAAGCCGGAGAAGCTGGCGAAGTTCCGCGAGCAGGAAAACCTCAAGGTCACCCTGGTCGGCGACCCGGAGAAGGCCGTCCTGACGGCGTACGGGGCCTTCGGCGAGAAGAAGCTGTACGGCAAGACGGTGACCGGCGTCATCCGCTCCACGGTGGTCGTGGACGAGGAGGGCAAGGTCGAGCACGCCTTCTACAACGTCAAGGCCACCGGCCACGTAGCGAAGATCATCAAGGACCTGGGCATCTGACGCGCCCCCGTCCCCGCCGGAGCGGCCCGCACCTCCCCGGTGCGGGCCGCTCCGCTTATCCGCCGATATCCCCCGTAACCGCCCGCCCACCACCCCGTTACTCCGTACGAGGGCCGCACACGCGGCCGGGGACGGAAATGGGAGGGGGCGGGGATGCCGGTCAGCCCGTACACGAGGGAACGCCTGGCGGAAGCGGCGCAGGGGGCCAGGACGCTGTCCGAGGCACTGGAGCGACTGGGGGTGGACCCCAAGGGACCGACGAGGCGGTATCTCCACGACCGTATGCGGAGGCTGGGGGTTGACGTCTCCCACTTCGAGCGGGAGGGGATGAAGTGGACCCGGGATGTCCTGGCCGAGGCCGTCGCCGCTTCGACGACCATGTGCGAGGTGCTCACGCGACTCGGCCTCGAGGTGGTGGGTGGTCACCACACCCACATCAGCCGCAAGGTGAAGGGCTTCGGCATAGACACCTCGCACTTCGCGCAGCCTTCCCCGGCAGGCCGGCCCAAGACGAGGCGTACGCCTGAGGCGCTGCTCGTGCAGCAGGAGGGACCGCACGCACGCCGAGCCCCGGGCGAACAGTTGAAGCGGGCACTCGGCTTGCTGGGCATACCCGAACGGTGCGCCAGGTGCGGCACCGAGCCCATCTGGCAGGGGCAGCCGCTGCCCCTGGAGGTGGACCACATCGACGGCGACTGGCGCAACAACCAACCGGCCAACCTGCGGTTGCTCTGCCCCAATTGCCATTCCACGACGGACACGTACCGGGGTCGGGGCCAGGGACGCCGATGACCGGTAAGGCCCGCTACACGCCGGAAGTCCTAGCCGAGGCCGCGGCGCGGTGCAAGGACCTCGACGAGGTCATCGTCCGCTACGGCATGGAGCCGCGCCCCCAGCGGCTGGGGCAGTACCTCATGAAGCGCTTCTCCGCCTACGGCATCGACGTCTCCCACTTCGGACAGCGGGCGCACCGGCGCCACGATAAACCGGACGAGGCCCATCTGCGGAACGCTGTCGCCGCCTCGCAGTCCTGGGCGCAGGCCCTGCGCCGCCTCGAACTGCCCGACAACGGCGGGTGGAGGGCGTCACTCAAGGCATGGGCCCTCGAATCGCAACTGGACACGTCGCACTTCCTGGGCCAGGCACACGGCCGAGGCAAGCGGGGCCAAGCACAGGCCAGGCCTCCGGAGGACATCCTCGTCAAGCACGACGGGTATCGGCGCACCCGCACCTCGTCCTTGCGGCGGGCCCTCCGCGAGATCGGGGTTGCGGAGTGCTGCGCCACCTGCGGGACACCACCCGAGTGGCTCGGCGACCCGATGACTCTGGAAATCGACCACATCAACGGCGACTGGAGCGACGACCGTCGGGAGAACCTGCGGCTGCTGTGCCCCAACTGCCACGCGATCACCAGCACGTGGTGCAGAGGAGGTCGACGCGCTCGTGGAAACCGCTCATCCGCACAGCGGGCCACGCAGTAGACTGTCACTGGCTTGCGCCCGTACGCCAACTGGTTGGAGCGGCGATCTTTAGGTGGTCGTGTATGTCGGTTCGAATCCGATCGGGCGTACCGAACGAATGAGGCCGGGCCCCCGCACGTGCGGGGGCCCGGCCTCATTTCATTAGCCCAGCAGTTCGCGGACTTCCGGGACCAGGGCGCGGAAGGCCTGGCCTCGGTGGGAGATGGCGTTCTTCTCCGCCGCCGTCAGTTCCGCGCACGTGCGGGACTCGCCCAGCGGCTGGAGGACCGGGTCGTAGCCGAAGCCGCCCGTGCCCGCCGGGGCGTGGCGCAGGGTGCCGAGGAGGCGGCCCTCGACGACGCGCTCGGTTCCGTCCGGGAGGGCCAGGGCGGCCGCGCAGAAGAAGTGCGCGCCGCGGTGCTCGTCGCCGATGTCGCCGAGCTGGGCCAGCAGGAGCGCGAGGTTCGCGGCGTCGTCGCCGTGGGCGCCGGCCCAGCGGGCGGAGAAGATGCCGGGGGCGCCGCCCAGGACGTCCACGCACAGGCCGGAGTCGTCGGCGACGGCGGGCAGGCCGGTGGCCCGGGCGAGGGCGTGGGCCTTGAGGCGGGCGTTCTCGGCGAAGGTGACGCCGGTTTCCTTCACGTCCGGGATCTCGGGGTACGCGTCCGCGCCGACCAGCTCGTGCGGCAGGCCGGCGTCGGACAGGATCGCGCGGAGTTCGGTGACTTTGCCCGCGTTGCGGGTGGCGAGGATGAGGCGGCTGGGCGTGGAGGTCATGCCCGCCATTATTCCGGCCCGCGCGGCCCGCGCCGGTGGCCGGGGCCCGTGCCGGGCCGCGCGCTGCCCGGGCCCGCGCCGCGGTACCGCGCTTCCCGCCCCGGTCGCGTCAGCCGGGGGTGCAGACCTTGGAGAGTTCGCTCGCCGCGTCGGCGACGGGCTGGATGTCCGGGGTGGCGTCGCCGCCCTCGATCGAGGTGCGGACGTTGTTGACCGCCGTCTCCATCGAGTCGATGGCCTTGCCCAGGTCGGCGTTGTCCGTCTGGTCGCCGATCTTCTTCAGGTTGGCCTCGATCGCGTCGAGCGCGTTCTGGGCGTCCTGGGGGCTGTTGCCGGCCTGGGAGACCGCCTGCTGGAGGTCGTTCGCGCCGTCCGTGATGGCCACTGCCGTGCTGGCGCAGTCCATCGCCGTGGAGATGGCGTCGCAGGCGGAGAGGCCGGGTATGGCCAGGGCCGCGGCGAGGGCCACGGCGGCGATGCGGTGCTTCGGCTTGATCGGCTTCACTTCGGGTCCCCCGGGAGTTCGGATGCGTGGACATCGGATACGTGGACGTCGGGTGCGCGGGTACGCGGGTATGCGGACGGGCGCACGGCTCTGACACCGTGCGCCCGTACCGGCATAGACGCCGGGTCGCGCCCGGCGGTTGCCGCCTACAGTTCCAGTGCGCCGCGCTGGATGGCCTCGAGGTCCGCGCAGCCGCCGGCGGCGAGGTCGAGGAGGGCGTTCAGTTCCTTGCGGTCGAAGGGCTCGCCCTCGGCGGTGCCCTGTACCTCGACGAAGCGGCCGTCGCCGGTGCAGACGACGTTCATGTCGGTCTCGGCCCGCACGTCCTCCTCGTAGCAGAGGTCGAGGAGGGGCTCGCCGTCGACGATGCCGACGCTGACGGCGGCGACGGTGCCGGTGAGCGGCTTGCGGCCGGCCTTGACCAGCTTCTTCTTCTGGCCCCAGGCGACGGCGTCCGCGAGGGCGACGTACGCGCCGGTGATGGCGGCGGTGCGGGTGCCGCCGTCGGCCTGGAGGACGTCGCAGTCCAGGACGATGGTGTTCTCGCCGAGCGCCTTGTAGTCGATGACGGCGCGCAGCGAGCGGCCGATGAGGCGGGAGATCTCGTGGGTGCGGCCGCCGATCTTGCCGCGTACGGATTCGCGGTCGCCGCGGGTGTTGGTGGAGCGGGGCAGCATCGAGTACTCGGAGGTGACCCAGCCTTCGCCGCTGCCCTTGCGCCAGCGCGGGACGCCTTCGGTGAAGGAGGCGGTGCAGAAGACCTTGGTGTCGCCGAAGGAGATGAGGACGGAGCCCTCGGCGTGCTTGCTCCATCCGCGTTCGATGGTGACCGGGCGGAGCTGTTCGGGCGTGCGGCCGTCGATGCGAGACATGGCTCCGAGCCTAGTCCCTGCGGGGGAACGCGAGGACCCCGTCCCGGGGGTCGGGGCGGGGTCTTCGGTGGTGCCGTGGTGGGTCCGGTCAGTGGGACCGGATCACATCATGTCTTCGATGTCGGCGGCGATCGGGTCGGCGTCGGTGCCGATGACGACCTGGATCGCGGTGCCCATCTTGACGACGCCGTGGGCGCCGGCGGCCTTGAGGGCGACCTCGTCGACGAGGGAGGGGTCCTTGACCTCGGTGCGGAGGCGGGTGATGCAGCCCTCGACCTCTTCGATGTTGTCGATACCGCCGAGCCCGGCGACGATCTTCTCAGCCTTGGTGGCCATGTGTTTCTCCCTGGGTGTGACGAAGAACGAGTCTCGGCGGCCAGTGCGGAATCCGCCCGTGTGGTCCGCTCGGTCACGGTAACGCACGGTTGGCCCATCTTCACGGGCGCGTGCCCGGTCTCTGCCGAATGATGACGATCAGCAGCAACCTGTCCACAACTGGTCTACACCAGTGTGCCGCAAGTGTTGCGGCTGCCAAAAACGAGCCGGTCAGGGAGGACGCCGATGAGCGCGAGCAGCGCCACAGGAGTGCCGCAGCAGAAGTGGTGGAACGGCTTGTTCCAGGGACTCCAGAAGATGGGGCGGAGCCTGCAGCTGCCGATCGCCGTCCTTCCGGCGGCGGGCATCCTGAACCGGCTCGGCCAGGACGACGTGTTCGGCAAGGACGGCCTGGGCTGGAACGACGTCGCGCGGGTGATGGCCGCCGCGGGCGGCTCCCTGCTCAACGCCGACCTCGGCCTCCCCCTCCTCTTCTGCATCGGCGTCGCGATCGGGATGGCCAAGAAGGCGGACGGCTCCACGGCGCTGGCCGCGGTGGTGGGCTTCCTCGTCTACCGGAGCGTGCTGCGGGCCTTCCCGCTGGCCTGCCCCGAGGGCACGAGGGACATCGGGGGCGGCTGCCTGGGGGCGGACAACACCTTCGCCGAGTACACCTTCCAGAACCCGGGGGTCTTCGGCGGCATCATCATGGGCCTGCTGGCGGCCTGGTTCTGGCAGCGCTACCACCGGGTGAAGCTGGTCGACTGGCTCGGCTTCTTCAACGGCCGCCGGCTGGTGCCGATCATCATGACCTTCGTCGCGATCGCGTTCGCCGTGCTGTGCCTGTGGGTCTGGCCGCCGATCGGCGACGCGCTGGAGAGCTTCTCGGACTGGCTGGTGGGCCTGGGCTCGTGGGGTGCCGGGATCTTCGGCATCGCGAACCGCGCGCTGCTGGTCATCGGCCTGCACCAGTTCCTGAACGTGCCGGTGTGGTTCCAGTTCGGCAGCTTCACCAAGCCGGACGGGCAGGTCGTGCACGGCGACATCCCGATGTTCCTGGCGGGCGACCCGAACGCCGGGCAGTTCCTCTCCGGCTTCTTCCCGATCATGATGTTCGCGCTCCCGGCGGCGGCCCTGGCCATCACGCACTGCGCCAAGCCGCTGCGGCGCAAGGAGGTCGGCGGGCTGATGCTGTCGGTCGGCCTGACCTCGTTCGTCACCGGGATCACGGAGCCGCTGGAGTACTCGTTCCTCTTCGTGGCGCCACTGCTGTACGTGATCCACGCGGTGCTGACGGGCGTGTCGATGGCGGTGACCTGGGCGCTGGGCGTGCACGACGGCTTCAGCTTCTCCGCCGGCCTGATCGACTACGTCATCAACTGGAGCCTCGCCACGAAGCCCTGGATGATCATCCCGATCGGCCTGTGCTTCGCGGTCGTCTACTACGCGGTGTTCCGCTTCGCGATCACGAAGTTCGACATCCCGACCCCGGGCCGGGAGTCGGACGAGGAGATCGAGGCGATGGAGTCGGAGAACACCCGGGCGTAGCCGAGCCGTGATGTAGCGGCGCACGACCCCCGCCGGGCCTTCGGTCCCCGCGGTGCGGGCCCTCGGATCCCAGGATCCGGGGGCCTTCGCCATGTCCGGAGGTCCGGGGTTCCGGATGCGCGGCCGGTTCGGGCCGGATGTGGCGTAGACCACAGGAAATTGAAGGTTCCTTATCTAACCCTCACCGTGTTACAACTGGTCTACACCACTTATTGGTGTAGACCATGCGGGCTTGTCCGGCCCCTGCGGTCCACCTTTCTGAGACGTCGCCATCTCCAGTTTCCTTGTCCCCTGGCGGCGCCTTGCCCACTGGAGGAACCACATGTCCACAGCGACCGCTGCGGAAAACAAGAAGGGCGCTGGCGTGATGGCCGTCATGCAGCGCATCGGCCGGAGCCTCATGCTCCCCGTTGCCGTGCTGCCTGCCGGCGCGCTCCTGCTCCGCCTGGGCGCCGACGACATGCTCGGCGACAAGGACGTGTTCCCGACCTTCATCCTGAAGATCGCCGGATACATGGCCGCCGGTGGTGGCGCGATCCTCGACAACATGGCGCTGCTGTTCGCCGTCGGCATCGCGATCGGCTTCGCCAAGAAGTCCGACGGTTCCACGGCGCTGGCCGCGGTCACCGGTTACCTGGTCTTCCAGAAGGTCCTCGCCACCTTCACCGACAGCAACCTGCCCAAGGTCGCGAAGGTCGTCGGCGGCAAGATCGTCAACGTCGACGCCCCGGTCAACGCCGGCGTGCTCGGCGGTGTCGTGATGGGCATCATCACCGCGCTGCTCTACCAGAAGTTCTACCGGACCAAGCTGCCGGACTGGGCGGGCTTCTTCGGCGGCCGCCGCCTCGTCCCGATCCTCTCCGCCCTCGCGGGTCTGCTCACCGGCATCGTCTTCGGTCTGATCTGGCCGGTCCTCGGCACGGGCCTGCACAACTTCGGTGAGTGGCTGACCGGTTCGGGCGCCGTCGGCGCCGGCATCTTCGGTGTCGCCAACCGCGCACTCATCCCGATCGGCATGCACCACCTGCTGAACTCCTTCCCGTGGTTCCAGGCCGGTTCGTACGACACCGCCAACGGGGCCGTCCACGGCGACATCGCCCGCTTCCTCGCCGAGGACCCCACCGCCGGACAGTTCATGACCGGCTTCTTCCCGATCATGATGTTCGCCCTCCCGGCGGCCTGCCTCGCGATCGTCCACTGCGCCCGCCCCGAGCGCCGCAAGGTCGTCGGCGGCATGATGTTCTCGCTCGCCCTCACCTCCTTCGTGACCGGTGTGACCGAGCCCATCGAGTTCACCTTCATGTTCATCGCCCCGGTGCTCTACGCGATCCACGCGGTCCTCACCGGTGTCTCCCTGGCCCTGACCTGGGCCCTGGGGATGCGCGACGGCTTCGGCTTCTCCGCCGGCCTCGTCGACTTCGTCCTCAACCTGGGCATCGCCGAGAAGCCGTGGATGCTGGCGGGCGTCGGCCTCTGCTTCGCGGTGGTCTACTACTTCGTCTTCCGCTTCGCGATCACCAAGTTCAACCTCCCCACCCCGGGCCGCGAGTCCGACGAGGAGCTCGCCGAGCTGGCGAAGGCCGAGGCGAAGTAAGCCTCAGCCCCACCCGCCGCACCCGGCACGTCAGGACCGAAGCCCCTGCCTTTCCCTACGAAAGGCAGGGGCTTCGGCGTGCCCGCGCTCCCTAGCGTGGAAGGCATGACTCCCTCCGCACAGCCCCGCATCCTCGACCTCGACCGCGACCGGCTCGCCGCCCTGCGCGGGCGCGCCCTGACCCGGGCCGTGGCCGCCGCCGAGGGGCGGACCATGGTCGCCGAGGTGTTCGCCGAGCGCGCCGCACTGTCCCCGCACCCCGACGGGAGCGGCGTGCACAACGCCGAGCTCGTCGCCGCCTTCGGCGCGGACGTCGTCGTGCTGAACCTGATCGAGCGGGCCTGGGACGGCGAGCGGCTGCGGCTGCCGGGGCTGGGCGAGTTCACCTCCTTCACCGAGCTGGCCCGGGTCATCGGCCGGCCCGTCGGCGTGAACCTGGAACCCGGTGACGTGCCGGAGATCCGGCGCGCGAAGCCCGAGTACGCCAAACGGCTCGTCGACATGGGCGCCGCCCTCCTGTGCATCACGGCGAACCCGGGCACGGGCGGCTCGTACGAGGCCATGGCCCGGGTCACCGACGAGCTGCGCCGGGGGCTGGGCGACGACGCGGCCCTCTGGTCGGGGAAGATGCACCACGCCGGGCACCCGGAGCGGATCACCACCGCGCGGCTGACGGCGCTGGTCGACGCGGGCGCGGACGGCGTGGTCATGCCGCTGCCGGGGACGCTGCCGGGGGTGACCCGCGAGCTGGCCGCGACGGCGGTGGCCGCCGTGCAGGACGCGGGCGCGATCGTGATGGGCGCGATCGGCACCAGCCAGGAGGGCAGTCACGCGAACGTGGTGCCGCAGCTCGCGCTGAACGCCAAGGAGGCGGGCTTCGACGCGCACCACTTCGGGGACTCGTACATCCCGGGCCTGTGCGACCCCGAGGTGATGTACGCGTACTCGGTGGCGATCCGCGGCCGCCGCCACACCTGGAACCGGATGGCGCTCGGCGGCCGGCACGCCCGGCGCGCGGCGGAGGCGGTCTAGGCCGTCTCCTTCGGATCTTGTCGGCCGAGCCCGCGGCGTCTGGCGCCGTGCCTGGTCGTGCTGTCGGGGCGCCCGTGTACTGGACGTACTCGGTTGCCCTGGCAGTGCGGCCGGGCGCGGTGCCAGGCGTCGCGGGCCCGGCAAGATCCGAAAGAGACGGTCTAGATGTCGTAGACGGCGCCCGCGTGGGCGAGGTCGACGGGGCCGCCGTAGACCGCGCGGGCGTCGGCGAGGTTGCGTTCGGCGTCCGTCCACGGCGGGATGTGCGTGAGCACGAGCCGGCCGACGCCGCCGGCGCGGGCGTACTCGCCGGCCTCGCGGCCGTTGAGGTGCAGGTCCGGGACGTCCTCCTTGCCGTGGGTGAAGGAGGCCTCGCAGAGGAACAGGTCGGTGCCCTCGGCGAGCAGGCCCAGCTCGGGGCAGGCGCCGGTGTCGCCGGAGTACGTGAGCGAGCGGCCGTCGTGCTCGACGCGGATGCCGTACGACTCGACCGGATGGCTGACCCGCTCGGTGCGCACCCGGAAGGGGCCGATGTCGAAGGTGCCGGACTTCAGGGTGCGGAAGTCGAAGACCTCGCTCATGGAGCGCTCGTCGGGAACGTCGTCGTAGGCGGTGGTCAGGCGGCGCTCGGTGCCCTCGGGGCCGTAGACGGGGAGCGCGGGGCAGCGGCCGCCCTCGTGCCGGTAGAAGCGGGCGACGAAGTACGCGCACATGTCGATGCAGTGGTCGGCGTGCAGGTGGCTCAGGAAGATCGCGTCGAGGTCGTAGAGGCCGCAGTGGCGCTGGAGTTCGCCGAGGGCGCCGTTGCCCATGTCGAGGAGCAGCCGGAAGCCCTCGGCCTCGACGAGGTAGCTCGAACAGGCCGATTCCGCGGACGGGAACGAGCCCGAACAGCCGACGACGGTGAGCTTCATGGAGCGTGAACCTCCGTGGACGGTCCGTGGACGGAATGCGGGCCGTGCGTGGGTCGAGCGTAAGGCGCGAAAGGGCGGGTCGCTCCTCCGCGGCGGGCCGTTGTGGGGGGAATCACCTGCGCTGTCACCCGGGGGAGCGACGGTGGGTACGGGCGTTGCCATGGCCGGGTGTTCCCTGCCGTGCCGGGGCCTTCCCACACGGCTACGGTCGAAACATGGACACCTCCTGGTGGCCCGCGGTGGCCGCGGTCGTGGCCGTCGCGCTGGTGGTGCTGGTCGCCGGAGGACGGCTGGGACTCCCCCGCCGGGCCCCGCCCGCACGGGGGACGGGTCCGCCGCCGCGGCCGCGGGCGGGCGAGCTGTGGCGACTGGCCGACGGCCGGCTGTGCCTGGTGCTGTCGGCGGGGCGGGCACGGGACCACCGGGCGCGGGTCGCGTGGATCACGGGGAAGTACGACGACCGGCGCGCCGGGGTGATCCCGCTGCCGCCGGGAACCGTGGGGGCGCAGGGCCGGGCGGGTTACCTGGAGGCGGACCGGCCGGCGGAGGTGTCGGTGTGGGAGTTCCGCGACCGGGCGGGGGTGCTGGACCCGACGGTGTGGGACGAGGTCAAGGGGCTGGGAGGCGGCCGGTGATCCGCGTACGGGGCGCGTGCGACCCGGCGGAGCCGGACGCGGACGGCGTGCGCGTGCCGGCGGACCGGCCGTGGCCGCGCGGGCTGCCGAAGGCGGCGGCGGGGCGGCGAGCGGCCCGGGGCGCCCCGCCCGCGGTCGGGCGGGGCGGGCCGGGGCGGCGCGTCCGGTCCCGCCGGCGGGTCAGGCGCGGGCGCGTCCGGCCCCGCCCGCGGGTCAGGCGCGGGGTCCGGGGCGGAGCCCCTGGGGCTTGAGGCCCGCCCCCGCCGAGGCGCGCCACGGGGGTCCGGGCAGCGCCCGGAGCGGAAGAGCCCCGAGCGGCAGCGCCCGGAGCGGCAGCGGGGGCGCCGCCCGGCCCGCTCCCGGCCCGCTCCCGGCCCGCCGCGGGGCGCCGGGCGTCAGGCCCAGAGCTGGCCCTGGAGGACCTCGATGGCCTCCTCCGTCGTCTCCGCCGTGTACACGCCCGTGGACAGGTACTTCCAGCCCCCGTCGGCCACGACGAACACGATGTCCGCCGTCTCGCCCGCGGCCACCGCCTTGCGGCCGACGCCGATCGCCGCGTGCAGGGCGGCGCCCGTGGAGACGCCCGCGAAGATGCCCTCCTGCTGGAGCAGCTCCCGGGTGCGGGTGACGGCGTCCGCCGAGCCCACCGAGAAACGGGTGGTCAGCACGGAGGCGTCGTACAGCTCCGGGACGAAGCCCTCGTCGAGGTTGCGCAGCCCGTACACGAGGTCGTCGTACCGCGGCTCGGCCGCGACGATCTTGACGCCCTCGACGTGTTCGCGCAGGTAGCGGCCGACGCCCATCAGGGTGCCGGTCGTGCCCAGGCCCGCAACGAAGTGGGTGATCGACGGGAGGTCGGCGAGGATCTCCGGGCCGGTGGTGGCGTAGTGCGCGCCCGCGTTGTCCGGGTTGCCGTACTGGTAGAGCATCACCCAGTCCGGGTGCTCCGCCGCCAGTTCCTTGGCCACCCGGACCGCGGTGTTCGATCCGCCCGCCGCGGGCGACGGGATGATCTCGGCTCCCCACATGCGCAGAAGGTCCCGGCGTTCCTGCGAGGTGTTCTCCGGCATCACGCAGACGATGCGGTAGCCCTTGAGCTTGGCCGCCATCGCCAGGGAGATGCCGGTGTTGCCCGAGGTGGGCTCCAGGATCGTGCAGCCGGGTGACAGCCGGCCGTCCTTCTCGGCCTGCTCGACCATGTGGAGCGCGGGGCGGTCCTTGATCGAGCCGGTCGGGTTGCGGTCCTCCAGCTTGGCCCAGATGCGCACCTCGTCGGAGGGCGACAGCCGGGGCAGCCGGACCAGCGGCGTGTTGCCGACCGCGGCCAGCGGGGAGTCGTAGCGCATTACTTCGATCCGCCGGCCACGGCCGGGAGGATGGTGACGCTGTCGCCGTCCTTGAGGGCGGTCGAGATGCCGTCGAGGAAGCGGACGTCCTCGTCGTTGAGGTAGACGTTCACGAAGCGGCGCAGCTTGCCGCCGTCGACGATGCGCTCCTCGATGCCCTTGTGGCGGGTCTCCAGGTCGGAGAACAGCTCGGACAGGGTCGCGCCCTGGCCCGACACGGCCTTCTCGCCGTCGGTGTAGGTGCGGAGGATGGTCGGGATGCGGACCTCGATGGCCATGGCGGGCTCCTGTGTCGTGAGTCTGGGTGTCGTGCGAGGGCGTGGGGCGGCGATGCTGGGCGCGCGGTTCTCGTGCCCCCGCGCGACGGGGCGGTGTGGTGCGTGGTGCTCAGGCAGCAGGACAGATGGCACTGGCGAGGCGGCACAGGTCGACGTGCAGCCGCGCCACGAGCAGCAGCCTGCCGGGCGTCTCGATGCTCACGTCGTGGGAAACCATGCGGTCATGTTAACGATTCCCGACCGGCGGTTTGGAGTGTGATCCCGCATCGTGGACTCCGACGGCTCACATACTGGTCAGTAGGCGGCTACGACCCGTACTTCCTCTTCGGTGATCGCTCCGTCGACGATGCGGTACGAGCGGAACTGGAACTCCCCGAGGCCGTCCTCGTCCGCCGTCGAGACCAGGACGTAGTGGGCGCCGGGCTCGTTGGCGTACGTGACGTCGGTGCGCGAGGGGTAGGCCTCGGTCGCGGTGTGCGAGTGGTAGACGATCACCGGCTCCTCGTCGCGGTCGTCCAGCTCGCGGTAGAGCTTCAGCAGGTCCTTCGAGTCGAACTCGTAGAACGTGGGCGAGCGGGCCGCGTTGAGCATCGGGACGAACCGCTCGGGGCGGTCGGTGCCGGCCGGCCCGGCCACGACGCCGCAGGCCTCGTCGGGGTGGTCCTGGCGGGCGTGCCCGACGATCTGGTCGTAGAGGGCCTGGGTGAGGGTCAGCATGAGCGACAGGATAAGCAGACGGGCCCTCCCGTACCGAGGGGCGGTACGGGAGGGCCCGAATGATGGACACACCGCCCCGGGGGCGGGGTGTCGGGAGCGTGGTTCCCGGCCGCGGCAGGCGGCCGGGACCCACGGTCGGCGGTGGGGCTACGAGGCCTGCGAGGACCCGGAGGACTCCGAGGACTGCGCGGGCTCCGGGGAGCGCGGCACCTTGTTGAAGGCGGCGCCCTGCGGGTTGCGGGACTTCAGGACCAGGTAGGAGATGCCGAGGAGCAGGCCCCACAGCGGGGCGCAGTACAGCGAGACCCGGGAGTCCTTGTCGACGCCCATCATCACGATGACCATGCCGATGAACAGCAGGGCGAACCAGCTGGTCCACGGGGCACCGGGGGCGCGGAAGCTCGACTGCGGCAGTTCGCCGCGGTCGGACTGGGCGCGGTACTTGATCTGGCAGACGAGGATCATGATCCAGGCCCACATGCCGGAGATGGTGGCGAAGGAGACGACGTAGTCGAAGGCCTTGCCCGGCGCGACGTAGTTGATCCAGACGCCGACCAGCATCAGCGCGGCGGAGAAGGTGGTGCCGACGAGCGGGGTGCCGCTCTTGGTGAGCCGGGTGAAGACCTTCGGGCCCTGGCCGTTGAGCGCGAGGTCGCGCAGCATGCGGCCGGTGGAGTACATGCCCGAGTTGCAGGACGACAGGGCGGCCGTCAGGACGACGAAGTTGACGATCGCGGCGCCGACGCCGAGGCCCATGCGCTCGAAGGCGGCGACGAAGGGCGAGACGCCGGGCTGGAAGTGCGTCCACGGGACGACCGACAGGATCATGATGAGCGCGCCGACGTAGAAGACGGCGATGCGCCACGGCACGGTGTTGATGGCCTTGGGGAGGGTCTTCTCCGGGTCCTTGGACTCGCCGGCGGTGACGCCGACCAGCTCGACCGCGAGGAAGGCGAACATCACGATCTGCAGGGTCATCAGCGTGCCGCCGATGCCCTTGGGGAAGAACCCGCCGTCGTTCCACAGGTTGGAGACGGAGGCGGTCGCGGCGGCGTCGGAGAAGCCGATGGTGAGGATGCCGGCGCAGATCAGGATCATGCCGACGATGGCGGTCACCTTGACCATGGAGAACCAGAACTCCAGCTCGCCGAAGAGCTTCACGGAGATCAGGTTGGCGCCGTAGAGGATGACCGTGAAGATCAGCGCGTAGGCCCATTGCGGGAAGCTGTCGTGGGTCCAGTACGACATGTACTTCGCGGCGGCGGTGACCTCGGTGATGCCGGTGACCACCCAGAACAGCCAGTACGTCCAGCCGGTGGCGTACCCCCAGAACGGGCCCAGGAACTCGCGGGCGTAGTCCGAGAAGGAGCCGGAGACGGGCCGGTACATGAGCAGCTCGCCCAGGGCCCGCATGATGAAGAAGATGACCAGGCCCGCGATCGCGTAGGCCAGGATCAGGCTCGGGCCGGCCTTGGAGATGGCCTTGCCCGCGCCCAGGAACAGGCCGGTGCCGATGGCGCCGCCGATCGCGATCATCTGGATCTGGCGGGCCCCGAGGGCGCGGTGATACCCCTCGCCGTCCTCGCCCCGCGCGCCCTCGCCGGGCGTCTTGCCGTGCTGCTCGACCTGCACAGAGGTCATGTCTGGTGCGCCTTTCTCCACGCCGACCCGCGCCCTCTACAGGCTGCGGATCGGGTCCTCGATCCCCCCGGATACGGATGGAGTTGCACGCCGGCGGTCCGCCGGTTCAAGCAGGCCGGGGGACATGGGTGGCGTCCCGTCGGCGATCGTGAAGATTTATCACGGGCTTACGGGGGATCCGGGCAGGAGAATGTGACACGGACCACGGGAAATTCAGGACATGGACCCCGAAACGCATCAGATCACCGCGTTGCGGTGATCTGATCGTTATCCGGATTTGAGCGTCCGCTGAGCGAACGTTGCGTCCCGTTGAGGATGAATTGAGGATCTTCCGGGGGTCCCCGGAGGCCGTGGCGGCCCCCGGAGCCTCAGAGGGTCTCGATGAGGGTCTCCTGGAGCCCGCCGAGCCAGAGGTACGCCATCACCATCGGCTTGCGCGGGTCGTCGTCCGGCAGCCGGAACAGCACCGCGCTCTCGTCGTCCTCGGTGATCTCCAGCCGGGCCGCGATCGTCAGGCGCAGGTCGTTGAGCGCACCGAGCCAGCGCAGCGGCAGCTCCCCCTCCAGCTCCAGGACCGCCGCCCCGTCGCCGGCCGGGGTGAGCCCGTCGAGGCTGCGGACGACGGCCAGCGCGTCCTCGCGCTTGCGGGTGCGCAGGTCGTTCTCGGTGAACCGGCGGAACTCCGCCGCCCGGGCCGTCAGCTCGGCCGCGTCCACGCCCTGCTCGGCGGCGCCGCCGGGGGCCCCGTACGCGTCGGGGAAGAGCCGGGCCAGCGCCGGGTCGGACGGGGGCTCCGAGGGGCCCTCGGCGAAGAGCGCGGCGAGCGGGTCGGCGTCCTCGGCGGGCTCCGGGGCGCCGGGGCCGATCAGCTCCAGCAGCTGGACGGCCAGCGAGCGCAGGATGGAGATCTCGATCTCGTCGAGCGCGATGGCGGCGCCGCCGCCCTTGCGGGTCTCGAACGTGCCCCCCATCAGCCGCGGTCCTGCGTCAGGGTCGCCCACAGGCCGTAGCCGTGCATGGCCTGCACGTCGCGCTCCATTTCCTCGCGGGTGCCGCTGGAGACGACCGCCCGCCCCTTGTGGTGGACGTCCAGCATCAGCTTGTGCGCCTTGTCCTTGGAGTAGGCGAAGTACGCCTGGAACACGTAGGCCACGTAGCTCATGAGGTTGACCGGGTCGTTGTGCACCAGGGTCACCCAGGGGACGTCGGGTTCCGGGACCGCGAAGGTCTCTTCGGCCGATTCGGTGCGTTCGATCTCTACAGGAGCAACACTCACTCGTCCCATGCTGCCACTGCCGGGGGCCCGTCGCACAAACGGGCCGCACATCTCGTCACTTTGACGAAATGTGCGCTAGCATCCGAGCCATGAACCCTGCGGACCTGGGCCTGCCGGTGGACGTGCCGTCGACAGCGCTCTTCACGGACCATTACGAGCTCACGATGCTGCAGGCCGCCCTGGCCAACGGCACGGCCGACCGCCGCTCGGTCTTCGAGGTATTCACCCGGCGGCTGCCCGAGGGGCGCCGCTACGGGGTGGTCGCGGGCACCGGCCGGGTGCTGGACGCGGTGGAGAACTTCCGCTTCGACGGCGCCGTGCTGGAGTTCCTGCGCGAGCGGGCCGTCGTCGACATGCGGACGCTCGACTGGCTGGCCTCCTACCGCTTCTCCGGCGACATCTGGGGCTACCCCGAGGGCGAGGTCTACTTCCCCGGCTCCCCCGTCCTGCGGGTGGAGGGCAGCTTCGCCGAGTGCGTGCTGCTGGAGACGGTGATCCTCTCGATCCTGAACCACGACTCGGCGATCGCGGCCGCCGCCTCCCGGATGTCCTCGGCGGCGGGCGGGCGCCCGCTGATCGAGATGGGCGCGCGGCGCACGCACGAACTGGCGGCGGTGGCCGCGGCGCGGGCCGCGTACGTCGGCGGCTTCACCTCGACCTCGGACCTGGCGGCCGGATTCCGGTACGGCATCCCCACCGTCGGCACCAGCGCCCACGCCTTCACCCTGGTCCACGACAGCGAGCGCGACGCGTTCACCGCGCAGGTCGCCTCGCTCGGCCGGGGCACGACGCTGCTGGTGGACACCTACGACGTCGCCGAGGCCGTCCGCACGGCCGTCGACATCGCCGGGACCGACCTGGGCGCCGTGCGCATCGACTCCGGCGACCTGCTGCTGGTGGCCCACCGGGTCCGGGCGCAGCTGGACGAGCTGGGGGCGACCGAGACGAAGATCGTGGTCACCTCGGACCTGGACGAGTACGCCATCGCCTCGCTGGCGGCGGCGCCGGTGGACGCGTACGGCGTCGGCACGCAGCTGGTGACGGGCAGCGGGCACCCCACGTGCTCGATGGTCTACAAGCTGGTGGCGCGGGCGACCTCGGCGGACCCGAAGGCGGCCCTGGCCCCGGTGGCGAAGAAGTCCTCGGGCGGCAAGACCTCGCTGGGCGGCCGCAAGTGGGCGGCCCGCCGCCTGGACGCCGAGGGCATCGCCGAGGCGGAGGTCGTGGGCCTCGGCCCGGTCCCGGCGGCGCTGGCCGACCACCAGCTGCTGACGCAGCTGGTCAAGGCGGGCGAGGTGATCGCGCGAGAGCCGCTGGAGACCGTCCGCGACCGGCACCGCACGGTCCTGGCCGGCCTGCCGCTGTCCGCGACGCAGCTTTCGCGGGGCGAGGCCGTGCTCCCCACCGAGTACGTCTGACCCCTCACCGGGCGTACCCCGCCCGGCACCGGGCGGGGTACGCCCCGCGCCCGGACCGGGGCCCCGCCGGCCGGGTCGGGGCCCCGGTTTCGGGAAGGGGCGGGGTGGGGGAGGAGCCTCCGCAGGCCCCGGCCCCGCACACCACCACGAACCGAAGGGCACGCGCCATGCACCGCGCACTGATCGTCGTCGACGTACAGAACGACTTCTGCGAAGGCGGCAGCCTCGCGGTCACCGGCGGGGCCGACGTCGCCGCCGCCGTCACCGAGCTGATAGGCCAGGCCACGCCCGGATACCGGCACGTCGTCGCCACCCGCGACCACCACGTCGACCCCGGCGCGCACTTCGCGCACCCCCCGGCGCAGCCCGATTTCGAGACGTCCTGGCCCGTCCACTGCGTCGCCGGGACCGAGGGCGTCGGCTTCCACCCGAACTTCGCGCCCGCCGTGGCGTCCGGGGCCGTCGCCGCCGTCTTCGACAAGGGCGCCTACGAGGCCGCGTACAGCGGGTTCGAGGGGGCCGACGAGAACGGGGTCACGCTCGACCGGTGGCTGCGGGACCGGAACGTGACCGAGGTGGACGTGGTCGGGATCGCCACCGACCACTGCGTGAAGGCCACCGCCCTCGACGCGGCCCGCGCGGGCTTCACCACCCGCGTCCTGCTCGACCTGACGGCCGCCGTCGCCCCGCACACCACCGCCCGCGCCCTGGACGAGCTCCGCGCGGCCGGGGTGGAGCTGGCCGGCGGCTGACCCCGGCCGAGGGGCCCGGCCGTGCCGGACGGGCCGGAGCGCGTGCTCCGGCCCGTCCGGCACGCCTGGCGCCTCAGCGTCTGGCGCCTAGCGCCCCAGGAGGGCCCGGATCGGGTGCCAGAGCTCCTCCGCCACGTCGGGGGCGCAGCGCCACAGCAGGCCGTCCGGGTGGTGCAGGACGGCCGTGACCTCGTCCGGGGTCGGGGGCTGGGCGTTGCCCCGCAGGTACACCGCGCGCATTCCGAGGTTCCGCAGCCTGGTCAGGGCGCGGGCCCGGTTCGCGGCGTGCACCAGCACGCGGACGCTTCCGCTGTCGCCGCCGTCACCGGACGACGGCCTCGGCAGCGTGAGCGCGACCACCACGCTGCCGCCTGGCAATCTGACGAAACCTCCACCGGGCATGATCTTCAGCTCCCCCGTCAATAAGAAAACTCAGCCCGTGCATCTAAACGCGAACGGCCGCCGCCCGCTAGAGGGCGACGGCCGATCATGCTTTGACCTGCGGTTTTGCTGAGAAACTACTTGGAGGGGGCGACTTCGACTGTCATCTGGAGACCGTCGTAGGCCTCCTTGAGGATCTTGATCTTCGTGTTGGTGTCAGTGACCTTCACGGAGCCGGTCGGGTTCTCGTCGTAGTAGTACTTGCCCTTGCGGTCGTCGAAGACCAGGTTCGTGGGCTTCGGCTTGACGAAGAGCTCTTCGCCGTTCTTGTGCAGCGTGAACGCGTCCGTCGAGTAGGCGCTGAACGTCGCGTCGTACGGCTGGATCTTGTTCCGCAGCAGCGTGCCGTCGGCCCACTTCATGGGCTTGGCGTTGGCGTCGATCGGAAGGATCAGACCCTGGCCCGGGTGTTGGCTGGTGTTGTTGTCCTTCTGGGAGGTGTCCCACTGCCAGATCAGCAGACCGTCCTGGTACGGGTAGTGCTCGACCCAGTCCGGACGGGTGTTGCCGAAGCCGAAGTTGTACGGGCCCACCTTGAGGGTGGAGTCGTACGACACGTAGCGGCGGTTCTCGGCCAGGTAGTACTGCGCGTACTCCTTGGTGAAGCCGGCGCCGATGCGGGAGAAGCCCTTGCCGGTCCAGCCGTTGTCGCCGTTCTCGGCGCCGTCGGCGAAGACGGTGGAGCCGTCCGCGGTGATGTTGACGGCGTCGGCGGTGAAGCCCTTGCCGCCCGCGCCGCCGTCCGTCTGGTAGCGGAAGCGGAGGTCGACCTTCTTGCCCGCGTAGGCGTCGAGCGGGAAGTTCAGCGACTTCCAGGCACCCGAGGCACCGGTGAGCGAGGGGCTGCCGCCCGCGTCGGCCGGGAGGGCCACGCCGTCGGCCGTGCCCGCGAGGGCGGTCCAGTTGGCGCCGCCGTCGGTGGACACCTCGGTGTAGAGGTAGTCGTACTCGGCCTCGATGTCCCACCAGCCCTTGAGGGACAGGGCGGCGGACTTCTTGCCCGTCAGGTCGACGGAGCGGGTGAGGGTGTTCTTGAGGTCGTCACCCATGTTGCTCCACCACTGCGAGGAACCCTCGGCGGGAGCGACGACGTCGGTCTGGACCTTCTTCTTGGGCAGCTCGACGACCAGCGCCTGCTTGTCCTTGGTGTTGTACGCGGAGACGCCCAGCTTGTGGGTGGACTTCGTCGCGGCCTTCGCCTTGTCGTAGTTCAGCCAGCCCAGCTGGAGCTTGTCCCAGGCCGTCATGTCGCCCGGGAGGTCGCCTATGGAGTCCTTGCCCTTGCCGAGCCAGGAGCCCGCCGACATCAGGGACCAGAAGCCGACGCCGTTCTCGCCGCCACCGGAGGTGTCGTAGAGGTCCGGCAGGCCCAGGTCGTGGCCGTACTCGTGCGCGAAGACGCCGAGGCCGCCGTTCTCCGGCTGCATCGTGTAGTCGCCGACCCAGATGCCGGTGTCACCGATCTGGGTACCGCCGGCCTTGTTGTTCGCCGGGCCGGTCTTGCCCGCGCTGGTGCCGTAGGCGTACCAGCGGTGGGCCCACAGCGCGGTGGTGCCCTGCACGCCGCCGCCGGCCGACTCGTCCTCGCCCGCGTGGACGATCTGGAAGTGGTCGATGTAGCCGTCGGGCTCGTTGAAGTTGCCGTCGCCGTCGAAGTCGTAGCGGTCCCAGAGGTCGTACTGGGCCAGCTGCGCCTTGATCTGCGCGTCGGTCTTCCCGGCCTTCTTCTGGGCCTCCGTCCACGCGAGGACGCCGTCCTTGACGGTGTCCCACACGTTGGAGCAGTTGGTCTGGCCGCAGTAGTTGGAGCCGTAACGGGCCTCGTTGTACGGGACCTTCACCCAGTCGGAGACCTCGCCCTCGACCGAGTAACGGCCCGAGGAGGTCTTCTCGTAGTAGGTCTTCAGCGAGTCCTTGCCCTTGCCGGTACCGAAGTACAGGTCCTGGAAGTAGCTGCGGCTGAAGTCCTTGCGCCAGGCCGTGCTGTTGTCCAGCTTCCGGTCGGGCTGGGCGATCGTGTTGTGCAGCGGACCGGGGGTGCCGCCGTACTTGGGCGCCTCGGGCTTGGGGCCCGGGCCGTCCGGGTCGTGCATGGTCGTGTTGTCGACCTGGTCGCCGAACTCCACGAGGATCGTGAAGATCTTGTCGGTCTTCTCCCGGCCGAGCTCGACGTACTTCTTCTCGTCGAGCTTGACGACCTTGGAGGCACCGCGCTGCTCGACGTCCTTCTTGCCGGTCAGCACCTGGTCCAGGGCGGCCTTGCGCTGCTGCGCCTGCTGCTCGCTGAACGGGCCCTTGAGGTCGTGCTCGGCCACCTTGGACGGGGCGGTCGGGTCCTGCCGGTCGGCAGCCGGGGCGCCGATCGGACCGGGATCGGCCTGGGCGGCGGTCACGCTGAAGAAGGTGACGCTGGTCGCGCAGGCGGCCATGGTCACGGTGACGGCAGCGGCGCGCAGCGCGCGTCGTCTGACGGAGTTGCTGGTCACTTGATGTCGTTCCCCTCCCGCGGCCGCGACGTAGGTCGGAACTTCTCCATAGGAGCGGGGGGTTCCGCGCGGCGCGCGTCTCAAGTGACGACATTTGACCGGAGAGACGCGAGAAAAGACAGACCTTGACTTGTCCGTTACAACTGCACTATGCGGGCAATGAGTTCCGCTATTCGGACGTTCCACAGCCATACGGGGCGAAGGGTGCTTCCCGACGGCACACCCGTCCGATTCAGGCCAGTTTCCTGCCCCGTTCGGGCCACATCGGGGCACGAGAAATGATGCCGTGCGCCCCCCGTGCTCCGGCACCGTGGGTTAGGTCACGCTTACTGGCGGTTCCCCACGGGCATCTCCCGTCGTAGAGTCACTTGACGCGCGACCTTGTTGAGCCGACTCCCCCTCCCCTCCCTGAGGACGGATATCGCCATGCCGCGTCCGACTGCCGCACAGCTTGCCTACGGGTCCGCCACCGTCATCGTGTCGACGATCGCCATGCTGCTGCTCTCGCAGACCAGCACGGGGCTCGGCGTCGGTGTCGTCTCCGCGGCCTCCCTCGCCCTCGGCCTGCTCGTCGCACTCAGCGTGCCCGTACCGAAACGCCGGGGCCGTCACACGGTCCGTGCGGCGCCGGCCGCCCGGGTACCCGAGCAGAGGACGGCGGCGTCCGAACACCCCGTACACCACTGAGGGTCACCCCCTCCGGCCGGCGCACGACGCGCCGCGGGCGGCCTCCCCGGAGGGAGACCGCCCGCTTCGTGCTGCGCCGTGGCGCTGCCGCGCCGTCGTACCGGTCGTCCTAGGCGGACCTGACCACCACGGTCTTGGCGACCTTGTCGTGCAGGCCCTGCTTGTACGGCTTGTCCACGAGGATCGAGATGATCAGCGCGATCGGCCACAGGCAGAAGCAGCAGATCAGCGTCGGCAGCCACAGCACGGCGGCGCGGCTCAGCGCCGGACCGGACTGGGGGACGCTGCCGTCGTTGAGCATCGCGACGCGCAGACCCATCGTCTTCTTACCGATCGTCTGGCCGTTCTTCTTGGTGAAGAACCAGTCGTAGCCGACGTAGGCCAGGATCGAGATCAGCGTCATGATCAGGCCGCTGCCGCTGTAGGACTTGGTGATGACCTCGGAGATGTCCTCGCCCTGGTCCGTCTCGACGGTGTAGCGGTTCGTGCCGAACGCCAGCTGGATCAGGAACAGCGGGATCGCCACGATGACCACGTCGATGACGCGGGCGGCGAGCCGCTTGCCGATGTCGGCGAGCGGGGGCATCCCGGCGAGCGGATCGGGCATGCCGCCGCCTCCGCCGTAGGGATCGCCGCCTCCGTACGGCGGGGGCGGGGGCGGGTATCCCCCGCCGCCGCCCGAGCCTCCGGGGGGCGGGGGCGGCGGGTAGCCGCCGCTGCCGGGGGGCGGTGAGCCGTACGGCGAACCGCCCGACGGAGGCGTCGGTTCCTGGGGCTTCTTGAGGAACGGGTCGTCCTCGGGCGGCTGGCCCTGCGGCGGCTGGTCGGTACTCATGGCCCGAGTCGAACCCGGCTCCGCACCCCCCGCAACGGGACGGCGTCCGTTCGGGGGACGAGCCGCCCCGGGTGGCTCACCGGGACACGTACGTCCCCGCCGCCCGGTCGTGCCAGCCGCGCCGGCGCGGGCGGTCGAACAGGCACCAGAGGCTGCCGGGGACGCCGAGGAGGGCGTACACCAGCCAGCGGCGCAGGGCGGCGCCGACGCCCGGCGGCCGCAGGGTGCCGGCCGCCAGGACCCGTACGCCGAGCAGCTTCTTGCCGGGGGTGCGGCCCCAGCGCGCGGTGGGCAGCACCTCGTAGAAGATCCCGAAGAGGAGGACGGCGCCGAGGACGAGGCCCGCGTCGGTGGCGATGGTGGTGTCGAACAGCCAGACGGTGGTGGTGCGCCCGCCGGCCCGGGCGGCGTCCACCTTGGCCTGGAGGTGCGCGGTGGCCGCGGGGACCAGGGGCAGGGCGACGGCGGCCGCGACGGCTCCGAGCACCAGCGTGTCCAGGACGCGGGCCACGAACCGGCGCCCCAGTCCGGCGGGGCGAGCGGCCCGCTCGGCCATCCGCTCGAAGACGGCCCGGGGGGTGGTGCCGCGGGACGTACGGGCCCCCTCCTCGGCCTGCGGCAGCGACGGGCGGGCTCCCCCGGCCCGCGGCTGCCACCCGTCCGCGGCGGCCGGCGCCTGGGCGGCGGATGCCTGGGCGGCGAGTGCCTGGGCAGCGGCGGGCCGCACGGGGGCCGGGCGCGGTACGGGTTTGGCGGCGGGGCGGGTTGACGCGGGGCGGGCGGCGGCCGGGCGGGTGGCCGCCGGGTTCGCGCGACGGGGCGGGGCCTCCTCGCGGGCGGGGGCGGCGGGCTGCGCGACCGACGGCCGGGCCGGGGCCTGGGCGGACGCCTGGGCGGCCTCGGCCGGACGCGGGGCCGCCGGGGCGGACGCCGCGGCGCGGGGGCTCGCCTCGGGCCAGGAGGACGTCAGGCCGGAGACCGCGCCGCTCCCGCTGCCGCCCGGGGCGTCGGGCCACGCCGGCGCGGAGGCGGCGGGAGCGGGTACGGGTGAGGAGTCGTCAGGGGCGGCCGGGGTGACCGGGGTGGCGGCGGAGGCGGCCGGCGAGCGCGCCGAGAGGATGCCCGCCGAGACCTGCGCGGGGAACCGGGCCGCCGGGGCGGCCGCCGCGGCGGCGGCCGGCGTACGGGCCAGGGAGACCCCGGGCCCGGCCGGCTCGTCGGCGGCCTCCGGACGGCGGCCCGCCGCCGGGACCCCGGCCGGCCGGACGGCGGACGCCCGGACGGCGGGCTCGTACCCGGCCGGCTCGCGCACGGGGCCGGCCTGGTGCCCGGCGGGCGCGTGCCCGGCGGCCGGCGCGGGCGCGGAGGCGGGCTCGTACCGGTCGGCGGACGCGTACCGGTCGGCCGGCTCGTACGCGGCGGCGGCCGGCTCGTGCGCCCCGGACCCGTGCGCCCCGGACTCGGGCGCGGCCTGCTCGTGCGCCACGGGCTCGTACGCGGCGGCGGGCTCCGCCGGGCTGCCCCACGACACCCGGTGGTCGCGCGGGCCGCCGAAGCCCGCCTGGTGGAGGCGGTCGGCCTGCCAGACCGGTTCGCCGCCGGATTCCGGTTCGCGTTCCGGTTCGCGTTCCGAGGCCCCTTCCGGCCCCCGCGCCGCGGCCGGCTCCGGTTCCGGCAGGGTCTCGGTCGCGGAGGTGTCGTCCAGGAACACCGGCCCGGTCTCCTCCATGGGAGCCGGCCCGGGCACCGGAACGGCCGGAGCGGGGCGGCTCGTACCCGGCACCCACGCGGCGCCGTTCCAGTACCGGACGAACCCGGGGATGGACGGATCCGGGTAGTAGCCCTCGCGGGCCGCGTGCTCGCCGTCACCAGGGGAGGCCGTCATGTCCCCAACTCCGATCGTGGCTTGAGGCTTGTCCAGGGAAGGACCATAGCCAAGAACCTCCCCCCGACAGGTCCGGTAACGGGAGAATGCACGCGTTCGGACAAACTCTGGCCCATACGACTGTTTTCAGTCAGCCGTCAGGATCCGGCCAATCTCCGCTCCACGGGCCGAAGTCGCGTCATACCCGGGCACCTCGACGCTCTCTCCGGGTGCGGGGCGCGATCCGGCCCCGCACACCGACGCGCGGCGCGCACCCAGCGCACGCGCAGTGCACCGAAGTGAGGCCGCCATGCACCACCCCGTCGTCGAGCGCGAGCTGGAACTGAAGCTGGTCCTGTCCCCCGAGCGCAGTGTCGCCGTCCCCGCCCGCCTGCTCTACCTCACGGACGACCCGTACGCCGTCCACATCACCTTCCACACCGGCTCCGCCGCTCCCGTCGAATGGACGTTCTCGCGCGAGCTGCTGGTCGAAGGGGTCTTCCGGCCGTCCGGACACGGCGACGTACGGATCTGGCCGACGAAGATCGAGAACAGGGCGGTGCTCTGCATGGCGCTCAGCTCCCCCGACGGCGACGCCCTGTTGGAGGCCCCCGCCGCCTCCGTGTCGGCCTGGCTGGAGCGCACCCTGCGGATCGTCCCGCCCGGCACCGAGGCCGACCGGCTCGGCCTGGACGCCGCGCTCGCCCAACTGCTCGCCCCCACCCCGGCCGACGAGCTGTGGCTGCGCGACCCGTGGCCGTCGGACGAGTCGGCGGACGGCGACCTGTGACGCCGGGCTCCGGACGCACGGGCCCGCGTCCGGACCGACGGGCCCACCCGCGTCAGAAGAGCTTGCCGGGGTTGAGCAGGCCCAGCGGGTCGAAGGCGTGCTTGACCGCGCGCTGCATCTCCATCCCCACCGGCCCCAGTTCGCGGGCCAGCCACTCCTTCTTCAGCACGCCCACCCCGTGTTCGCCGGTGATGGTGCCGCCCAGGGACAGGCCGAGCGCCATGATCGCGTCGAAGGACTCGCGGGCCCGGCGCGCCTCGTCCGGGTCGGCGGGGTCGAAGCAGACCACCGGGTGGGTGTTGCCGTCCCCGGCGTGCGCGCAGACGCCGATGAGCAGGTCGTACGCGCGGGCGATGGCGGCCGTGCCGTCCAGCATCTCGGCAAGCCGCGAGCGCGGTACGCACACGTCGTCGATCATCGTCGCCGGGCGCAGCGCGTCCAGGGCGGTCAGCGACATCCGGCGCGCCTGGAGGAGCAGTTCGGACTCGGCCTCGTCCTCGGCGGGCACGACGGCGGTGGCGCCGGCGGCCGTGCACAGCTCCGCCACGGCGGCGAGTTCCGCGGGGGCGTGGGGGGTGTCGAAGGCGGCGAGCAGCAGCGCCTCGGTGGTCTCGGGCAGGCCCATCTTCCCGAGGGCGTTGACGGCGCGGACGGTCGTGCCGTCCATCAGTTCCAGCAGCGAGGGGGTGAGGCCGGCCTCCATGACGGCGCACACGGCCGCGCAGGCCGCCGCGGCGGAGGGGAACTCTGCGGCCAGCGCGAGCTGGCGCGGCGGCGCGGGGCGCAGCGCCAGGACGGCCTGGACGACGATGCCGAGGCTGCCCTCGGAGCCGACGAAGAGCCGGGTGAGGTCGTATCCGGCGACGCCTTTGGCGGTGCGCCGGCCCGTGCGCAGCAGCCGCCCGTCGGCCAGGACCACGTCGAGGCCGAGCACGTACTCGGCGGTGACCCCGTACTTGACGCAGCACAGGCCGCCGGAGGCGGTGCCGATGTTGCCGCCGATGGTGCACTGCTCCCAGCTGGAGGGGTCCGGCGGGTAGTACAGGCCCCGTGCGGCGACGGCCCGCGACAGGACGGCGTTGACGACGCCCGGTTCGACGACGGCGATCCGGTCGACGGTGGAGACCTCCAGGATCCGGTCCATCTTCACGAGGGAGAGCACGATGCAGCCGTCGGAGGCGTTGGCGGCTCCCGACAGGCCGGTACGGGCGCCCTGCGGGACCACGGGGACCCGGAGCGCGGTGGCGGTGCGCATGACGTGCTGCACCTGTTCGACGGTGCGGGGCAGGACGACGGCGGCCGGGGTTCCGGCGGCGCAGAAGCCGGCCATGTCGGAGGCGTAGGAGACCGTCACCTGCGGGTCGGTGAGGAGCGCCTCGGCCGGGAGCCCTGCCAGCAGGCGCTCGGTGAGCTGTGCGGAGAGGTCTTCATCCATGGGACCAGCGTGGCAGCCGGGGCCATCGGTGTGAACACGCCCGCGCCCCTCTTCGGACACTCCGGCGAACTCTTCATATTGACGCACAGTGACCCCATGGACCGTATCGACGAGGAATCGCAGCCGGCGCCGCCCGTGACGTTCACGGGCCGCAAGACGCTCGTGGCGGCCGCGGTCGCCGTGGTCCTGATCGCCGGGGCCCTGCTGATCCGGCCGGCCCGCACCGGGGACGACGCCCGTCCGCCGGGGCCGAGCGAGCGGGCCGCCTCGGCGGTCGGCATGGGCGCGCCGGCGGCGGCGGTGGACCTGACGGCGCTGGTCGCGGACCGGGAGAAGTGGGTCGCGGCGCACCCGGACGACGACGCGTCGTGGTCGGTGCTGGGCGCGGCCTATCTGGAGCAGGCGCGGCGCACCGCGGACACGGGCTGGTACCCGAAGGCGGAGCGGGCGCTGAAGCGGTCGCTGGAGGCCCGCCCGGCGGAGAAGGGCAACTTCGACGCGATGACGGGCATGGGCACGCTGGCCAACGCCCGCCGGGACTTCGGCACCGGGAAGAAGTGGGGCGAGCTGGTCCGGGCGCAGGCGCCCCGGCGCTGGACGGCGTATCCGGTACTGGTGGACGCGTACTCGGGTCTCGGGGACTACAAGGCGGCGCAGGCGGCGGCGGACCGGCTGCTGGAGCTGCGGACGGGCCTGGTGGCGTACACGAAGGCCTCGCAGGTCTACCGGGACCGCGGCTGGCGCGAGGACGCGGTGATGGCGATGGAGCACGCGGCGGGCGCCGCCAAGGCTCCGGCGGAGAAGGCCTACGCCCTGTTCCGGCTCGGGGAGCTGTCCTGGGAGCGGGGGGAGACGGCGGAGGCCCTGCGGCAGTACGAGGCCGCGCTGCGGACGGATCCGGCGCAGGCGCAGGCCCTCGGCGGGCGGGCGCGGGCGCTGGCCGGGCTGGGGCGCGGCGGGGAGGCGGTGCGGGACTACCGGATGGCGCTGGGGCGGACACCGGTTCCGCAGCTGGCGCTGGAGCTGGGCGAGCTGCTGGACGCGCTGGGCCGGGAGCAGGAGGCGCGGGTCCCGTACGACCTGCTGGGCGCGCTGGCGGCCCGGGACGGCTCGAACGGGGTCGACGACGACGTGGTGCTGGGCCTGTACGAGGCGGACCACGGCGATCCGGCGGCGGCGGTGCGGCGGCTGTCGCAGGAGTGGTCGCGGCACAAGAGCGTGCAGGTCGCGGACGCGCTGGGCTGGGCCCTGCACAAGTCGGGCGACGACGTGGCGGCGCTGGAGTACGCGAAGAAGGCCGCGGAGCCGGGGGTGCGGAGCGCGGACTTCGCGTACCACCGGGCGATGATCGAGCGCGGCCTGGGCGACGAGGCGGCGACGCGGCGGCACTTGCAGGAGGCGATGCGGACGAACCCGCGGTTCTCGCCGCTGCGGGCCCCGGCGGCGAAGGAGGCGCTGGCGGCGATCGCGGAGCCGGCGGCCGGGGGGCCGGAGAACCTGCTCCCGACGAAGCCGTGGGTGGCTCCGGAGCTGCCGAAGCCGAACCCGCCGAAGGCGAAGCCTTCCAAGCCGAAGCCGAAGCCGAAGCCGCCTGCGGCGAAGCCCTCCCCGCCTGCGGCACCGTCCGCGAAGCCCCGGTCCGACTGACCCGGCCCCGCGGGGCTGCGCCCCGGACCCCTACGGCGCTCCGCGCCGCGCCTCAAACGCCAGGCGGGCAGATCCGGCCTCGCCTGCGTGTGAGGCGCGCGCCCGGGGCGGAGCACCGATCCAGCCTCGCCGGCGTTTGAGGCGCGGGGTCTGGAGTGGAACCAACACCCTGGGTTCTACTCGGTAGCGGGCCGTTTCCGCAGGTCACAAAGGCTTTCGCATGTCTACGAGCGCCCTCGCACGTCTCTCCGGGAACTCTCCCCTCCCTACCAAGGGCATGAACCAGAGTACTGACGGGCTGTGCCCGTGCCACGGACGACCGTACGTTGACCTGTTGCTCCGTAAGTCGAAGATCGTTCGCGAGGGCGAGCGTGCACTGTCCATCCGGGCGCAGGAGGAGCGGGGCCGGGCATGGGCGGACGAGCACGGATATTGCGTGCGGAAGGTGTGGCGAGAGAACCTGTCCGCGTGGTCGGACGTGCAGCGCCCGAAGTACGACGCAGCCATGACCGCAGTCCTCGCCGGCGAAGTGCCCGCGCTCTGGTGCTACGCGCTCGACCGTTTCAGCCGCAAGGGTGCCGAAGCGGTAGTGCCGATCCTCGGCAAGGCTCGCGTCATCTTCGACTACGAGCGTCTCGACTCGCTGGACGAGCGGGACCGCCGATGGATCATCGACCGTGCCGAGAACGCACGCGAGTACTCGCAGCGGCTGAGCTACAACGTGCGGGGCACAAAGTCTCGGCAGCGCACCGAGGGCAAGTGGCTGTCCAAAGCCCCGTTCGGGCTTGTCGCGGTCCCCGGTACGCGGAAGCTGATCCCGGATCTCACCCCGTACGTGTGCACCGTTGCCGACAAGCGGGAAGTCACCCCGTGGGAGATCGTCCAGCGGGTGTTCAAGGCCATCGGCGAGGGCATGTCCTCCCGCGCGCTGACACGGAAGCTGAACAGCGAGGGACTGCGGACCGGTATCGGGGTCCCGTGGCGAGCCGACGCGGTGCGAGCGATCATCATTCACCCCGTCTACGAGGGATGGCTTACGCACTGCCCCGGCGGTAAGGCTCACCGAGACCGCGTGCCCTTCCTGAACAGCGAGGGCGAGCGGATTCGTGTGGTCACGGCCGAGACGCTGCCGCACATGATCCCGTCCGAGCTCGCCGAGCGCGCCCGCCGCGTGCTGTCCGGGAACCAGACCATCAGCAAGGCTGCCCCGACTCCGGGCCGCGCTGTCCGGGCGCTGACGAGCCGCATGCGGTGCGCATCCTGCAAGAGCGCTATGACGCTAGAGGGAACGTCGTACGCATGCAGCCGCTACGGCGACGGGGACCAGGCATGCGCCGAACCCGCGTTCGTCACCCGCAAGGCCATCGAAAAGTACGTCGTACAGACCTGGTCTGAGCGGCTCGCAGTAGCCGACGATGACGACCCGCTGTTGGTTGCCGTGGCCGAACGCTGGCAGGCCATTACCCGCCCCGAGGAGACACAGGTCATCAGGGACGCACGCGCCGAACTGAAAGCCGCACAAGCCAAGCTCGACAAGTTCCACGCGGACGACGCAGCCGACTTCTACACGGGCCGCTCCGCCCGCTACCGCATCCCCCACAAGAACGCTGCCGAAGCGAGGATCAGCAAGGCTGAGACCGCCCTCGCCGAACTCGTCGGCAACAGCGGACCCGTGTCCCTCTCGTTCCTGCTGAGCGGCAGGGGTGAGGCGTACTGGAACACTGCCGACGCACGGATGCAGCGTGACCTACTCGGACTCGCCATAGACACCGTGACCGTGACGAAGTCTCCGGGGCGCGGACGGCGCTTCGACGGGATGAAGCGCGTCACCATCGCATGGGCCACCCCCGAGGGTGCCGCAGACGACTACATGGAAGCCGCGTAACGGCCCTGCAAGGCTCGAACGGCCCCGGACGGTTCCCGTGACCATCCGGGGCTTTCCGTATGCCGCGTAGGGCCGTATAGGCTCTCCGCACTCCGCACCGACATGGGCGTGCGGAGTAGGACCGTGCTTTGACAGGCTCACACCCTCGAATAGCAGTACAACCGGTCCGCACCGCCCCGGCATCCCTCGGGACCGCCGGGGCTTTCCCATGCCCGCAGACGGGCGTACAGGGCCCCTCGTGCCCCTCGCCGGCTGCGTCCTCGGGGCTTGGGTCGGGACTGTCCTACAGCGGGACGAGCGATGTTGAAGTGACGGTTACAACCGGTTTTTTAAAACACGTAAAAAAATATAGAAGAAGAGAGACAGCCGTCTCGTTCGGCACCGCATCACTGTTCGAGCCTCCGGGAATTCGTCCCTCCCTACTACTCCCAGGAAGAGAGGGAGACGACGAGCCCCCCGAGTCAGCCACACGGCAGGCTGGGGCGCGGGAATTCGTCCCTCCCTACTACTCCCAGGAAGAGAGCGGGACTACCGCGCACCCCACCGCAGAGTGAACGGCGGACCGAGTGCCCACTCTCTCTACCAGCGTTGCCCGTGCACCACGCACCCTCCCGTTACGGGGGTGGCCGCAGGAGTCGTGAGGCAGCGCGTGCGGGGACCACACCGCCCATGAGTAACCCACCCTCCGGGGTGCGCCGAAAGGGGTTGTAAGCGCGTGTGGTCCCCACCCTGTCCAGACCGGTCCGCCGGCGAGGACAACGAGCACCAGGAGCACGGCGAGCACACAGCTTGTCACCCAAAACTGACGCTACCTGGTAGCGCCCTTACGGCCCGCTGACCCAACGGTGAGAGGTGCGCGGTACCGGCCCCGACTCGGGGATATCGGCCGCAGAGTTCCGGGGTTCAAGTCCTCGGGCGGGCACTAGTCGACGACGTGCATCCCACGTACCGGCTCGCAGTACGTCTGTCCGTTGCTGTCGACAAGTGCGGTTCGGCTGTACGCCTCCCACTGGAGACCGAGACCGCACGTTTGGCAGCGTCCGGCAAAACGGCGGTAGCCCGGAGCGGGCTCGGCTGCCTCATTGGTTGTAGTCATCCGACCAACCTAAGACATGACTCCGACAAGGGGGCCGCATGCGCTGTATCGACTGTCCGGAGCCTGCGACCCATCGGGGCCGCTGTGAGCCCCACTACCGGGCGTACGAGGACCGTCCTGCGGTACGGGCTCGGCGGAAGCGTCGGGAAGTCCTCGCACGGGGCAACTCGGCTGCCGCTCGGCTCCGCCGGATCATCCGGAAGTCGGGACGCTGGAAGTGCGTGCGCTGTGGTCGGCATGTCCTCGCGTCAGCCATCGACATAGACCACGTACAGCCGCTCGCGTTGGGCGGGACGGACACGGACGGGAACGTTCAGCCGCTGTGCCGTGCGTGCCATCGGCTCAAGACGCGTGAGGACTTCGGGGCCGCAGGTCCGCCGTTCTGAGACTGCCCCGGCACGGAAGTCACGAGGTCCGTACCGGGGCGCCGGGTTACTTGCTCAGCAACAAGTCTGAATGTGGATGCTACTTCCCGGCGTCCGAAGCATCGCTCGGGCTGGGCTCGCCATAGCGGTTGTCGTATACGCCCCAGGCCGAAGAGTAGGTAGCAAGTTTGTGGGCCTTGTCTGTGCCAGGCTCGGCGATCTCGTCAGGCTCAGGGGCTTCGTCACCGAGCAGATTGGCCCCAGGCTTTTCGGCATCCTTGGGTGTTCCCCATACGTCTGTCATTTTTCGCCCCTCTATACGTGCTGATGGCTCTACCGCCGATGTAGACAAGCATGCTCGTGCCGATCCTCGCATGACCGCACGTCACCGCACCACTACCCCTTGACATGAGGTGACCCCCCCATGCCCCGACGGAGCCGTTTTCCGTGCTTGATACCGGGTTGCCCCGAGGCGGACAGCGAGGCGCCCCGACACGGCCCCAGAGAGGTTCGTTCCGGCACGTTCTGCGACGCGACTCGTGTGAATTAGTCCCTGACCTTCTTCAGCGCACCGAAATCGAACGTGGTTGGCACTTCCTTCCCCAACACCTCAAGGTTGACGACGGCAATCCCTTTGTCATCGTCCAGCGAAGTGACGTGGCCCGCGAAGCCTTTGAAAGCGCCGAGCAGGATACTCACATAGTCGCTTACCTCAAAGTCGCGATAACTGATCGGCACAACTGCCCCTTCCTGGCCGGCGATCTGCCCGCCCCGCGTGGATCTTGCCATGGCATCACACCAGCGGACCAGAGCGCTTGACAGGAGGTGATCCCCCCATGCCCCGAAAGCCTCGCCCCCCGTGCTCGGTACCCGGCTGCCCCGAGCTCACCCGAGCCGGCGGACGCTGCGCCGAGCATGAGCGCGAGGCGAACGCGGACCGTGCTTCACGTGGTGCTGTCTATGACACACGGTGGCAGCGCGTACGGCGTGCCTACCTGTACCGGCATCCCTGGTGCGTGCTGTGTGGGCGCCTCGCCAACGTGGCGGACCATTTCCCTTTGCCCCGACGCGAGTTGATCGCACGGGGCGATGCGAACCCTGATGCATCACGTCATCTGCGTCCGCTGTGCGTCGCGTGCCACAACCGCGAGACAGCGAGGCATCAACCCGGCGGATTTGCCGCTGAAGCACGTTCACGGCGCGAATCGCGCGAGGCTCCGCCGTTCTGACCAGGGGGAGGGGGTCAACCCCTCTCCTTCCCGAGCGGCAGGGAGGCAAAAAACTCGCATGGCTAATTAGACCGCTTTCACGGGGCGAAATCGAACTCCCATTTCGCTGCCAATTTCAACGCAATCAATTTTGGAGAAATTCATGAGTCTCACGCTTGCTGAATCCGCCAAGCTCTCGCAGGATCAGTTGCAGCGCGGCGTTATTGAGACGTTCGTCCAGGAGTCTCCCCTTCTGGACCGGCTCCCACTGATGCAGATTGCCGGAAACGCATACCGCTACAACGAGGAGTCCGCCCTCCCTGGTGTCTCGTTCCGCGCAGTCAATGAGGCGTACCCGGAGAGCACTGGAACGCTTAATCAGAAGATCGAGACACTCGCCATCCTGGGTGGTGACGCCGATGTGGACAAGTTCATAGCGCAGACCCGAGGAAACCTGAACGACCAGCGAGCCATTCAGGTCATGATGAAGGTCAAGGCTGCTTCCATTCACTTCTCGGATCAGTTTTTCAACGGTGACGTGATGGTGGACCCGAAGGGGTTCGACGGTCTGCGCAAGCGGCTGTTCGGCACTCAGGTTGTCGACGCCAAGGGTCTCGGTCCGGTGGCCAACGGCTACGAGTTCTTTGATGCGCTGGACACTCTGACCGCGCGGGTCCGTGGCATCAACGGTTCCAACGGGGCGCTCTACATGAACGCCGACGTCCGGGCCAAGATCGCGTCAGGGTTCCGCCGGCTCGGCGGTTCCGAGCTGCTGACATCCGAGATAGCCGGTAAGCGGGCGGTGATGTGGAACGGGATTCCGATGCTCGACGCGGGTCAGAAGCTGGACGGTACCGATGTATTGCCCCTGACCACCGGTACTGGCGGCAAGCAGACCGGCGATATCTACGCCGTCCGCTTCGGCTCCACTGAGGCCGACGCGGGGGTAACCGGGCTGACGCATGGCGGGGTGCAGGCCACCGACCTCGGCGAGTCCCACGACAAGCCCGTCTACCGGACCCGCATCGACTTCTACTGTGGTCTTGCCCTGTTCGGCGGGAAGGCCGCAGCCCGACTGACCAACGTGCTGAACGGCTGATCAAGTACCTGAGCCCCCGTGCTCGTCTCCCTTTGCCGGGTGACGGGTGCGGGGGCTTTTGTCGTGCGTGCCGTCAGGACTCTTCGATTTCCGACATCAGAAGTCTGAGCGTCAGGGAGTGCTTCTCCGGCGGCAGCGCGTCCAACGCTCCCCGTGCGTAGGTCACTCCGCCGGAAACATCGCCGGAGCGTGCGAGCATCAGACCTCTATGCATTTCAAGGTGGGTAGCGAACCGGGGAAGCTCTGCCGGGAGTTCGCGGCGCGCAGCTTCCTGTGCCTGAACGGCTCCCTGCTCGTCGCCCAAGCGGGCTAGGAGGAGCGACAGGAAGACGTTCATACGCCACCAGGGCACGGCATAGTCGCTGGTCTGTTCGTAGGACCCCGACTTGTCGAAGATGCGCCGGCCATCGTCGGCGAGCTTGAGTGCTGAGGCGCGGTCACCTCGAAGTGCTGCGGCGTGTGCCTTGCCCATTACGGCGTTCAGGAGACCTAGGGAAGGTCGATCCGATATGGCCAAGGCTTGGTCCGCCAGTACGTCAGCGATGCCCAGCGATGCCCCTTCGTACCCCAGGGCGATGGCTGCACGTCCACGTACCCAAACGCGCGCTTCGTCGTCTCCGGACTCGTCAGCAGCCTTAGCTGCCATGCGGTACCAGTGAACGGCCTTCGATCCGTCCGACCCCGGAAACGTCTTGGCGTACAGGGTCATCAGTCGGGAAGCCACTGACCAAAGTCGGGGGTCTTCCAGTTGTTGCTGCACGGTGACGAGTTCGCCGGACACCCGACGCTGGATGTCCGCAGCGCCCATCGACATGTACTCAGTGCCGTACGTGGTCAGCTTGGCTTCCCACTCATCCGATGACGGCCCGCCCCGTAGTCGGGCGGCGAATCCTGCGCTGATCAGATCAGAGGCAACCACTGGAGCTATGGCAGCCCCGGCGATGTCGGTAAGGAACTCGCGTCGGTCCACTTCACCTTCAAGGACAGCTAGGGGAACGTCGAGAACGGCAGAAAGCGCGGCAAGGTAGAACGGGCCTGGCCTGACCTTGGAACACTCCCAGTTGCTGACGTACTCCCGCGTCAGCGTTGTGCCGTGCGCGCTGTTGATCTCAGAAGCTAACCGCCCTTGGCTCCAGCCGCGAGCCTTGCGGAGATCCCGGATCAGTTCCCCGATGTCCATGCGCCCATCTTGCTACTAGGGATGCCACTAGACCGAGAGATTCTTCGCCTTCCGAGCTGGTTGCCACTACGGATCACACTAGGCCCCGCTTCCTCGGCGGCGAGACGATCCCGAGCACCGAACGCGACGCAAGGGGTGCGCATGGTGACGGCAGCACGGCAACAAACGGCTCGGCCAGACCCGCTCGAACCGGTCCCCGTACCCGGATGCGGGGTGTGCCTCGCACTGGCCACAGCCCGTGAGATCTCGCGGGAAGCCGACGACCCTTTCTCCGTAGCGGTGCAGAACGAGGAGCTCCGCAATCACCCGCACGGCCGGGACGCGGCATGAGCGTGATCTCGGTGATGCGCTACATCACCTACAGCATGCGGCGGCATCCCTCCGCCGAGACGACCGCGACCGCACGGTGTCTGAGCTTTGAGTGCGACTGGACAGCGGAACCGACCCCGAACGCCGACGTGTGCAGCGACATGTGCATTAAGCACACGGGGCGGACAGGCCACATGACGTTCGTCCGGGAGTTCTCGGAAGTCGCTGTAGTGGAGCGCGTCCAGTGACCGACGACAACGAGCACCAGGCGCACGCGCAGTCCAGCCGGCGAAGCGCCTTAGCCGTGACCCTGGGGGCCGTCGTGTGGGTCGGGGTCGTCGTCTGCATCGTGGCCAAGGGCTGGGGCGCGTGATCGTGTCCAGCGTCCGGGACCTGTTCATGCACCGGTCGGCCGCTGGCACCGCCCGGTTTCGGTCTCCCCAGAACTCCCACCCCTCTGAGGGTCGGGCAGCGAAACAACTCCCATTAGAAACGGAGCCCGTATGTCACAGCTTGCTGTACGCGAGGCCGCGTTACCGCTCTCCGTCCGCCTCCCGTCCGCAGGGTTCGCCACCGCCGTGCGCACCGTCGAACGGGCGAACCCTCACCTTCCGGAGGGCATGGCCGAGCGGATCGTTCGTGAGGCGGTGAAGTTCGTTACGGCGGCAGCGCATAACCGGACCCCGGGTCTCGCCCTGCGCCCGTCCAGGCTCGTGGACGAGGGGTGGCACGCGCTCCTCACGGACACGAGGACCTACGACAACCTGTGCCGGCTGCTCGGCCGGTTCGTACACCACGTCCCTGAGGTGCCTGCGGCGAAGAAGCACGACACGGCAACCGTAGCCCGCACGCTCAAGGCCATCCGCGAAGCGGGAGACGAACCCGACGAGTACCTGTGGACCGTGGAGGCACAGTCTGCCGTTCTGGTCTCTGCCGACTGCATGCACAGCGAATGCACAGAAGGCGGGTCAGCCTGTACTGCTCCGCCAAGCTAGGAGGCACGGAACGCTCACGACGACAGCCCACACCCACTACCGTTGGTGACTTACTGCTGTCAGGAGGATGCGGTGAGCGAAGAGCGTAGGGCTGATTGGATCGACCCTCGGTATCGCGAGGCGGTCGGGCTACTGACTGCTTGCCGAACCGCGAGAAGCCCTAGTCGTCGCTGGCGGCGGGTCTGCCCGCACGGCGAGGGTGTGACCGTGATCGTTGACCCGGCTACCGGGCAGGCTCGCAACGTGGCATGTGCGGCTTGCTGCCCGTGCGAGAGCTGAGCCCCTGGGCCCGCTGGCCGCTATCCCTGCGGTTAAGCGGGCTCAGTCGTTCGTACTCGCGGTTTGATCCGCAACGAAGGAACCCATGCCGGGCGTGGTGACGATGAGACCTTCCTCCCGCAGCGCGGCAGTCACCTTGCGAATGGTGACGCGGGTGACCGCGAACTCCTCTGCCAACTGAACTTCTGAGATCAGATGGTGCTGCGGATACTCGCCCGACGCCATGCGCGCCCGGACGACTTCCGCGATCTGTACCCACTTCGGGCGGGTCGGGTCGTACTCCACAGGTCGGACGCTACACAAGACCAGCCATGCACTCATAGATACGCCTGTCCATATTCAGCTATAGACAGGTGGATACAGGCTGGCTACCGTCGGAAACGAAAACGCCCCGGAAGACCGCTGTAACGGTCCCCCGGGGCTTCGCCGAACCAGCTTTTGGGAGCTGACCGACATGCGCGAGCTTATCGCCCCCATGGTCCTCGGACTGACGTCCGTCACCGCCCTACTCCTCGTACTCCTGCCGAGCCGGCGAGCCCCGGGGAAGCACTCCAGCGCCTACCGCCCCGAGCCTGCCCCCGCCGTAAGCGTGAGCCCGTGGTCTCGCCCGTGGACCGGGCCTAGCAGTGCGGACGCACGCAGGATCTTCCGGCCCGAGACCGACGCGGAAAGCACCCTCGTTCTCTCGCCGGTACAGCGGGAACGGCGGTACGCGGCAGAGTTCGCAGCCATCGGCGTGGACTACCCGTACACATACAAGGGGGCACCCTTCCCGCGCTCCGCGTTCGCTGCGGCGGTGTCGGCATGACGCGCGACGGACTGACGGACGCGCCCCCGGTCGGTGACTCGGCCCTGTGCATCCTCTGTAAGAGGCTCACCACAGCCCCCGTAGCGGTACGCGAGATCCACAGCACCAGCGGCCCCGGAACGACGCTGTGGGCGTGCGCTGAACACGCCGAGGGACTGGCCCCGGGCCCCATGCCTGGTGAGCTTCACTGGCCGTAGCGACCCACAACGAGCCCCGTCCGACCACGTGTCGGGCGGGGCTTTTCGCATGCCCGGACCTGGTGTTTTTCTAGGTCCCGGGGTGTAGGGTCCACCGGGGCGGAGCCCCAGGGCCGGCCCCCCGGGCGCCGTGACTCGGGCCGGGGCGGACCCCCGGTGGACGGCGGGCGGAGCGCCCCAGGACGGAGAGCCCCGGGGCGGAGTGGCGGCTAGAGGTTGCCGCGCTTTTCCTGCTCCCGCTCGATCGCCTCGAACAGGGCCTTGAAGTTGCCCTTGCCGAAGCCCATCGACCCGTGCCGCTCGATCATCTCGAAGAAGACCGTCGGCCGGTCCTGCACCGGCTTGGTGAAGATCTGCAGCAGGTAGCCGTCCTCGTCGCGGTCGACGAGGATCTTCAGCTCGCGCAGGGTCTCCACCGGGACCCGCGTCTCGCCCGCCCACTCGCCGAGCGTGTCGTAGTACGAGTCCGGGGTGTCGAGGAAGGTGACGCCGGCGGCCCGCATGGCGCGCACGGAGGCGACGATGTCGTTCGTGGCCAGCGCGATGTGCTGGACGCCCGCGCCCCCGTAGAAGTCCAGGTACTCGTCGATCTGCGACTTCTTCTTCGCGATCGCCGGCTCGTTGATCGGGAACTTCACCTTCAGGGTGCCGTCCGCGACGACCTTCGACATCAGCGCCGAGTACTCGGTCGCGATGTCGTCGCCCACGAACTCCTTCATGTTCGTGAAGCCCATGACCTTGTTGTAGAACGCGACCCACTCGTTCATCCGGCCGAGCTCGACGTTGCCCACGCAGTGGTCGATGGCCTGGAAGGTCCGCTTGGCCGGCGGCTCGACCATCGGGGCGACGGCGACGAAGCCGGGGAGGTACGGGCCCGAGTAGTCGCGGCGCTCGACCAGGGTGTGGCGGGTCTGGCCGTAGGTGGCGATGGCGGCCAGCACGACGGTGCCGTGCTCGTCCTTGACCTCGTGCGGCTCGTCCAGGCCGCGCGCGCCGTGCTCGACGGCGTACGCGTAGGCCGCGCGGGCGTCCGGGACCTCGATGGCGAGGTCGACGACGCCGTCGCCGTGCTCGGCGACGTGCTCGGCGAGGAAGCGGCCGCGGTCGGTCGACGCCTTGATGACCGAGGTCAGGACGAAGCGGGCGGCGCCGTTGGTGAGGACGTAGCTCGCGGTCTCGCGGACGCCGTTCTCCGGTCCGGAGTAGGCCACGAGCTTCATGCCGAAGGCGGTCGAGTAGTAGTGCGCGGCCTGCTTGGCGTTGCCGACGGCGAAGACGACCGCGTCCATTCCCTTCACCGGGAAGGGGTCTGCCTCACGCGCGGTGTGCGGGGTGGTTTCGAGGTTCGCCAGAGACTCAGTCATGAGCGCAGAGTCCCGCCGATCCACAAGCTGCGCAATAGTTTCAATTTTTGCTGTACATACTGACCAGTTGCGCCGCAACATTGCTGAAACATCTGCGCACTATGACCACCCCGGAGACCCCATGGGCATCGACGAACTCGACGGCCGGCTCATCGTCCTGCTCGCCCGCGAGCCCCGGATCGGGGTGCTGGAGGCCTCCCGCCGGCTCGGGGTGGCGCGCGGGACCGTGCAGGCCCGCCTGGACCGGCTTCAGTCGAACGGAGTCATCCGCGGCTTCGGCCCCCAGGTCGATCCGGCCGCCCTCGGATACCCGGTGACCGCCTTCGCCACCCTGGAGATCAAGCAGGGCCAAGGCGCGGACGTACGGGCCCACTTGGACGGGGTGCCGGAGGTGCTGGAGCTGCACACCACGACCGGCCACGGGGACATGCTGTGCCGGCTCGTGGCGCGGTCCAACGCCGATCTCCAGCGGGTGATCGACCGGGTTGTCGGCTTTGATGGCATCGTGCGGGCTTCGACGGCGATCGTGATGGAAAATCCCGTTCCGCTGCGGATCATCCCGCTCGTCGAACAGGCGGCCGAGGACGACACCCGCTGACCACCCCCGACCAGTGCGGGCCGAAGGCGGCCGGACCCAGGAAGAGGCGATGCGGCGTGAGCTTCTGGAGCTATCTGTCCGCCCGCCACGAACAGCTCCTCACCGACGCCTTCCAGCATGCCAGCGCCGTCTTCCAGTGCATGGTGATCGCGACCGCCCTGGGCATCGCCATCGGCCTGGTGAGCTACCGCAGCGCGTGGGGCGGGCACCTGGCCATCACCTCCACCGCCACGATGCTGACCATCCCCTCCCTGGCCCTGATCGGCCTGCTGATCCCGCTGGTCGGCCTCGGCGTCCCGCCGACCGTGATCGCCCTGACCCTGTACGGGCTGCTGCCGATCGTCCGGAACTCGATCGTGGGCCTGCGCGGCGTGGACCCGGCCCTGGTCGACGCCGCCAAGGGCATCGGGATGTCCCGCAGCGCCCGGCTGCTGCGGGTGGAGCTGCCGCTCGCCTGGCCGCCGATCCTGACCGGCATCCGCGTGGCCACCCAGATGCTGATGGGCATCGCCGCCATCGCCGCGTACGCCTCCGGGCCCGGCCTGGGGAACGAGATCTTCCGCGGGATCGCCTCGCTCGGCAGCGCGAACGCCCTGAACCAGGTGCTGGCGGGCACGATCGGCATCGTCATCCTGGCGCTGCTCTTCGACTCCGCGTACGTCCTGCTCGGCCGTCTCACCATCCCGAGGGGTATCCGTGTCTGAGACCGACGGCCCGGGCAGCACCTCCGGCGCGACCATCCGGCTGGAGAACCTCACCAAGCGCTACCCCGGCAACCCGAACCCCTCCGTCGAGGACGTCTCGATGGACATCAAGGCGGGCGAGACGGTCGTCTTCGTCGGCCCCTCGGGCTGCGGGAAGTCCACCACCCTGAAGATGATCAACCGGCTGATCGAGCCGACCTCCGGCCGGATCCGGATCGGCGACGAGGACGTCACCGACATGGACCCGGTCAAGCTGCGGCGCAAGATCGGCTACGCGATCCAGTCCTCGGGGCTGTTCCCCCACATGACGGTCGCCGAGAACATCGCCCTCGTCCCGAAGATGACCGGCTGGTCCAAGTCGAAGGTGAAGGACCGGGTGGAGGAGATGCTCGACCTGGTCGGGCTCGACCCCCGCGAGTTCCACGGCCGCTACCCGCGCCAGCTCTCCGGCGGCCAGCAGCAGCGGGTCGGCGTGGCCCGGGCCCTGGCCGCCGACCCGCCCGTCCTGCTCATGGACGAGCCGTTCGGCGCCGTCGACCCGATCACCCGTGACCACCTGCAGGACGAGCTGATCCGGCTCCAGCACGAGCTGCACAAGACCATCGTCTTCGTCACGCACGACTTCGACGAGGCGATCAAGCTCGGCGACCGGATCGCGGTGCTGCGCGAGCGCTCGCACATCGCCCAGTTCGACACTCCCGAGGCCATCCTCACCAACCCGACCGACGACTTCGTCTCCGGGTTCGTCGGCGCCGGCGCGGCCCTCAAGCGGCTCAACCTGACCCGCGTACGGGACGTGGAGATCGCCGACTTCCCCACCGTGTCCGTGGACGACCCGCTCCAGCGGATCTTCAACGCGCTGCGCGGCGGTGCCAGCAACGAGCTGCTGATGCTGGACCGGCGCGGCCGGCCGTACAAGTGGCTCCGCCGTGGCGACCTGATGCGCGCCAAGGGGTCCCTGGCGCGGGCCGGCCAGCTGGTGCACGACACCGTGACCCGGGACGCGACCCTGCACGACGCCCTGGAGGCCGTCCTCACCGACAGCGGCGGCCGGGTGGCCGTCACCGGGCGGCGCGGCGAGTACATCGGCGTCGTCGACATGGAGACCCTGATGAACTCGGTGCACGAGATGCTGGAGGCCGACCGGCTGGCGGCCGCCGAACACCGCCACGACCTGGAGGAGCTGCGCCACCACCGGACGGAACAGGAGCTGGAGGGCGGTGCGGACAGCCCGTGAACGCCACCTCCCCGCAGCGCCCCTCCGGCGAGCGCCCGCCCGGCGAGCACGACGTCAAGGGCCACGCGTTCCGTGACGGGATCGCCGCCGGCGCCGAGGAGCCGGCGGCCGCCCCGCAGGCTCCCGCCCGCCGGCTCACCTGGTCCAAGCTGCTGGTCACGCCCGCCGTCCTGGCGCTGGTGCTGCTGGCCACGTACCTGTGGATCACCAACATCCCCCTCGACCCCATCGAGGAGAACTCCCTCGGCGACGGCAACGTGAAGCTGCGGCTGTGGCAGCAGGTCCGGCTCGTCGCCATCTCCACGTTCTGGGTGCTGATCATCGCGATCCCGCTGGGCATCGCGCTCACCCGCGGCGGGATGCGCCGGACCGCTCCGCTGTTCACGGCGGTCGCCAACATCGGGCAGGCGACCCCGGCGATCGGCCTCCTCGCCCTGCTCGTCATCTGGCTGGGCATCGGCCCGTCCACGGCGATCGTCGGCATGGTCGCGTACGCCGTGCTGCCCGTGCTGTCCAACACGATCGCGGGGCTGCGGGCCATCGACCCGCAGCTGGTGGAGGCGGCGCGCGGGATCGGGATGTCCGGGACGGGGCGGCTGGTGAAGGTGGAGCTGCCGCTGGCCGTCCCGCTGATCCTGGCGGGCGTACGGACGGCCCTGGTACTGAACGTGGGCACCGCCACCCTGGCCACCTTCGGCGGCGGCGGGGGCCTCGGCGACCTGATCACCTCCGGCATCCAGACGCAGCGGATGCCGGTGCTGGTGCTGGGCTCGGTGCTGACCGTGGTGCTGGCCCTGTTCGTGGACTGGCTGGCGTCGCTGGCGGAGACGGTCATGACCCCGCGCGGGCTGGAGGCGTAGATGCGTACCTTCCGCGTACGGGCGGCCCTTCGCACGGCGGCAGCGGCGGCGCTGGCCGGGCCGGTGCTGGCGCTGGCGCTCGCGGGCTGCGGCCTCAAGAGCGGTTCCCCGATGGCCGACGACGTCCAGCCGGGCTCGGTCGGACAGGGCCGGCCCCTGGAGGGGGCCTCGCTCACGATCACCTCGAAGAACTTCAGCGAGAACATCGTGCTCGGCCAGATCCTCGGCCTCGTCTTCAAGGCGGCCGGCGCGGAGGTCCTGGACCGCACGAACCTGCCCGGCTCGATCAGCGCGCGCGAGGCGATCCGCAAGGGCGACGCGGACGCCATGTACGAGTACACGGGCACCGCCTGGATCACCTACCTGGGCAGAACCGAGCCCATCGACGACCCGCGGGAGCAGTGGGCGGCACTGCGCGCGGCGGACGCGAAGAACGGGGTGGTGTGGCTGCCGCCGGCCACGCTCAACAACACGTACACCCTGGCGATCAGCAAGAAGAACAACGCCAAGTACGGGCTGAAGACGATGTCGGACGTGGCGGAGCTGGCCGCGAAGGATCCGGCGGCGGTGACGCTGTGCGTGGAGAACGAGTTCGCCGCCCGCGAGGACGGGCTCCCGGGCATGGAGAAGGCGTACGGGATGAAGATCCCGGCCGGCAACATCCGGAAGATGGACGCCGGGATCATCTACACGCAGGTCTCGAAGTCCGACTCGTGCCTGCTGGGCGAGGCGTTCACGACGGACGGCCGGATCAGGGCCATGGACCTGGACACCGTGGCGGACGACCGGCGCTTCTTCCCCAACTACAACGCGGCGCCGGCGGTCAACGCGAAGACGCTGGCCGAGTTCCCGGTGATCGCGGAGCTGCTGGCCCCGGTGACGGCGAAGCTGACGACGGCGGTGGCGCAGGAGCTGAACGCCAAGGTGGACGTGGAGGGGCAGGACCCGCACGCGGTGGCGAAGGACTGGCTGGTGAAGGAGGGCTTCATCAAGGAGGGCTAGAGGGTGTCGTGCGGCGGGGCGGGGGCCGGTCAGCCGATCCAAAGAAGACGTTGCAAAGAAACCCTTGCATAGGAGTCTTTGGAACTCTATCGTCGAGGCATGCCCGAGACGCCGGAAGCCCCGCAGACCCCGCAGCACTCCCCCGAACAGGACAAGGACCAGGCGCCGGAGGTCCGGACGCTCGACGCCCGCTCCCTGCGCGGCCTGGCCCATCCGCTGCGCATCCGGATGCTGGCCGACCTGCGCCACCAGGGTCCGGCGACCGCCTCCCAACTGGCCGAGCGGCTCGGGGAGTCGAGCGGGTCCACCAGCTACCACCTGCGCCAGCTCGCCGCCCACGGCTTCGTCGAGGACGCGCCGGAGCACGGCAAGGGCCGTGAGCGCTGGTGGCGGGCTGCGCACGACGGCACCCGGTTCGACGAGAACCTGATGTACAGCGACGACCCCGCCACCCGGGGCGCGGCGGACCTCTTCCTGCACGAGATCGCGACGATCCACACGCAGGAGATGAGCACCTGGCTCGGCAACGCCCACCACTGGTCGCAGGACTGGCGGCGCGGCTCGGACCTCAGCGACTTCACGCTGCACCTGACCGCCGCCCAGAGCCACGAGCTGATCCACAAGATGCACGACCTGGTCAACGGCTACCGCGACCTGCAGCCCGCCGAGGGCACGGAGGCGGTCCGCGTCCACACGCACGTCCTCCCGGGCACGTTCACGCCCACCGCCCCCCGGCCCGCCGCCGGCTAGGCCGCGACACTTCCCCCCCCTCACCCCCGGGCCCCCGGCCCCGGGGCCGCCCCGCCCTGCCCTCGCCTGCTCCGCCCCGATCCTCCACAGAAGGAGTCACCTGCCATGCACGCCTTCGACCACCTCCGCACGCACGCCGCCCGCACCTCCGAGCTGGCCGCCGAGGCCGCCGAGCGCCGCCTCGTCCGGGAGGCCGCGCCGGTCGCCGGGGCGGTCGCCGGGGCGGTCGCCGCCGCACTGCCCGCCCTGCGGAACCGGCTGGGCGAGGCCCTGGTCACCGCCGGGATCCGGCTCATGGAGCCCGCCCGCGTCCACGCCCGGCACCAGCGGGGCGCCGCGTGAGCAGGCGTCCGTTCGTCGCGGTCCTGGCCGCCAACACCATTTCCATAGCGGGGAGTTCACTCACCCTCATCGGCGTCCCGTGGTTCGTGCTGGAGACCACCGGAAGCGCCGCCCGGGCGGGCGTCGTCGCCTTCTGCGCCACCCTGCCGGTCGTGGTCGCCGCGCTCGTCGGCGGCCCGGTCATCGACCGCGCCGGCCGCCGCCGGGTCGCGGCGGCCTCCGACCTCGTCTGCGGCCTCGCGGTGGGGGCGGTCCCGCTGCTGCACCACGCGGGGCTCCTGGAGTTCTGGATGCTGTGCGCACTGATGGCCGTCAGCGGCCTCGTGCACACGCCGGGGCTGACCGCCCGGTACGTGCTGCTCCCCCACCTCGCCGAGCACGCCGGGACGTCCGTGACCCGGGCGGCGGGACTCTACGACGCCGTCTCGCGCGGCGCCCGGATGATCGGGGCGGCGGTGGCGGGCGTCCTCATCGCGGCCTTCGGCGCCGAGACCGTACTGCTCCTGGACGCGGCGACCTTCGGGGTGTCGGCGCTGCTGCTCACCGCGTTCCTGCGCGGGATCCCGGCGGCCGAGCCCCAACGCGGTCTCGGCAAGGTGTCGTTCGCCTCCTACCGGGCCGAACTCGCCGAGGGATGGGCCTTCCTGACCCGCTCGCGGCTGCTGATGGGCATCACCGTGATGGTGATGATGACCAACGGCCTGGACCAGGGCTGGTCTTCCGTCCTGCTGCCCGTGCACGCCGGCGGGAGCCTCGGCGGCGCCGGCGCACTGGGCCTGCTGATCTCGCTCTTCGGCGGCTTCGCACTGCTGGGCGCCCTGCTCTACGGGGCGTGGGGCGAGCGGTTCCCGCGCCGGACCGTGTTCGCGGCGGCCTTCCTGGCCTCCGGAGCGACCCGCTACGCGGTGGCGGCCGTCACCGACACGGCCCTCCCCCTCGCGGTGACGATGGCGCTGGCCGGTCTGGGCGCGGGCATGCTCAACCCGATCCTGACGACGGTGCTGTACGAACGGGTGCCGGAGGAGCTGCGCAGCCGCGTCTCCGGGGTCACGACGGCGGGCTGCGAGCTGACCATGCCGCTGGGCGGGCTGGCCGCCGGTCTGCTCGTCGAGGGGTTCGGGGCGACGAGGGCGCTGCTGCTGTTCGGCGGCGCCTACCTGCTGACGACGCTCGCCCCGCTGGTCTTCCCCGCGTGGCGCGGGCTGGCGGCCCCGGCGCCGGCCGCGGACCTCAGCAGGACGGAACGGGCCCTCCCCGGTTCAGCGCGCGCAACGCGTTGACCGCGTCCGTCAGCGAGGTGACGGGGACCAGCCGCAGCCCCTCGGGAAGTTCCGATTGCGCGTCGGAGCACTCCGCCTTCGGTACGAGGAACACGCTCGCCCCGTCGCGGCGCGCGGCCTGCGTCTTGAGGGGGACGCCGCCGACCGGGCCGACCGTGCCGTCGGCGCTGATGGTGCCCGTACCGGCGATGCTTCGGCCGCCGGTGAGGTCGCCGCCGCTGCCGTCCCCGTCGAGCTTGTCGACGATGCCGAGGGAGAAGAGCAGCCCGGCGCTCGGGCCGCCGACGTCGGCGAGGTTCAGCTCGACCTTCACGTCCTCGGGGTCCTTGCGGAGGAAGCCGAGGGCGGCGTCGGTGGCGCTCGACTGCGACTTGGCCATTTCCTCCAGGTTGTGCGCCTCGATCTCCTCGTCGCTTCCGCCACCGGAGTAGACGGCCTCCTTGGGCATGACGGACCGGGCGGGGTCGAACCAGTGGTCGACGAGCTCCGGCAGGGTGACCGTCGTGGAGGGTCCGGTCGCCTGGATGGTGGTCATGCGGAGCTGGCCCTCGGTCTGCCGGGTCGGGGCGCCGCTGACCGCGATGACGGCCTTGCCGTCCCGCTCGCCGAGCACGTCGGCCGTGAGGCCGGGCTGGGCGATCACGAAGGGCAGCGGCGCGAGCGCGGCGACGGCGAACAGCGCGGCGACGGGCACGGCGCAGACGGCCAGGGCGGCGGGAAGCGGCAGACGTGTGAGGCGAGAGAGCACCCGCCCAATCTATCGGCCCGCCCGCACCGTGCGGCGTCGCCGGTACGCGGGCCCCTGCGGCGCCGGTACGCGGGCCTTGCGGCGCCGCCGGCCGGCGGGCGCACGGACCGGTCCCCCGCAGCGGCGGACGGGCCGGACCCGGCGCACTGCCGCGCCCGGTCCGGCCCGTCCCGCGTCGGCGGGTCACGGGGTCAGCGCAGGGCGTCCGCGACCTCGCGCGCGGCGTCGACCACCCGCGGCCCGACCCGTTCCGGTACCGCGTCGGCCAGCATCACGACGCCGACGCTGCCCTCCAGCCCCGTGATGCCCACGAGGGGCGCGGCGGCGCCGCTGGCGCCCGCTTCCAGCTCCCCGTGGGTCAGCGTGTAGCCCGGCTCGATCAGGGTGCCCTGGCGGGCCGCCAGGATGGCCCGTCCGGCGGCCCCGCGGTCCAGCGGGTGGCGGAAGCCGGGCCGGTAGGCCACGTGGTAGTCGGTCCAGGTCGGTTCCACGACGGCGACGGCGAGCGCCTCGGTGCCGTCGACGAGGGTCAGGTGCGCGGTGGCCCCTATGTCCTCGGCGAGGGACCGCAGCGCGGGCAGGGCCGCCTCGCGGACGAGCGGGTGGACCTGGCGGCCCAGGCGCAGCACGCCGAGGCCGACACGGGCCCGGCCGCCGAGGTCGCGGCGGACCAGGGCGTGCTGTTCGAGGGTGGCCAGAAGCCGGTAGACCACGGTGCGGTTGACACCGAGGCGGTTGGAGAGCTCGGTGACGGTCAGACCGTGGTCGGTGTCGGCGAGCAGTTTGAGGACTCTGAGCCCTCTGTCGAGAGTCTGGGAGGTTTCCGCGGTCACGACGCCTCTCCCTCTTTCGGTGGGCGGCGGTGACTCTCGGGGTGGCACGCCGCCGGTCCCGCGGCGGCGCACGGAGAGGCCGCCGGTAGCGGCCATGGCACCGGCTGCGCTCCCGCGGCGGCGCTGCCACGGTGCGTTCGATGCGGGGACAGTAGCGAGCGGGTCCGCTCAGCGGAAGGCCTCGTCCAGAATCCGGGCGCCTACTACCTGTTTATGACGGTTCCTGATCGACCTCGGTGTCAATTTGTGACCTCGCGGCGCTCCGGACGTCCCCGGAACCCCCTCCCGCCGCGGGCGTTCGAAAAGTCGACTCCGTCGGCCCGACCGGGTGCGCCCGGCGCACCCGGAGCGTGCCGCGGGCGGACCGCCCGCCCGCCCTGCGCGGCGTCCCCGGACCGGCTGCGGCAGGGCCCCCGCCGGACCGCCCGGCCGCCCCGGCGAGCGCTCCGGCGACCGTACGGGCGAGGTCCGCACCGGCCCCCGCCCTGCCCCGTCCCGGGGCCCGGCGCCCCGGGACGGAGGGACCGGCGGTGGCTCGAAACCGCCGTTCGGGGGGACCCGCGACACGGGACGGGCCGGGGTCCGTGCGATGCCCCGCACGAACCCCGGCCCGTCTCCTGTACGAACGTCACGAACGGGGCGAACCGCACGAACGGCTCACCGCATGCGGGTGGCCCACTCCTGCACCTTCTTGATCCGCTCGCGCAGCTGCCCCGCCGTGGCCTCAGCGCTCGGCGGGCCGCCGCACACCCGGCGCAGCTCCGTGTGGATCACCCCGTGCGGCTTGCCGCTCTGGTGGACGTACGCGCCCACCATCGTGTTCAGCGACTTGCGCAGCTCCAGCAGCTCCTTGTGCGAGACCACGGGCCGCCGGTCGGCCGGCAGCTCCAGCAGGTCCGCCTCGGAGTCCGGCTTGCGGCGGCTGTGCGCGATCTGCCGCGACTGCCGCTTCTGGAGCAGCATCTGCACCTGGTCCGGTTCCAGCAGTCCCGGGATGCCGAGGTAGTCCTGCTCCTCTTCGCTGCCCGGGTGGGCCTGCATGCCGAACTCGGCGCCGTCGTAGAGGACCCGGTCGAAGACGGCGTCGGACTCCAGCGCCTCGAAGGACATCTGCTCCTCGTCGCCGGTGTCCTCGTCCTCCTGCTTGTTCGCCTCGTCCATTTCCTTCTCGGACTCGGCGTACGGGTCTTCCTCGCCCTGCTTCTTCGGCTTGTCGAGCACGTGGTCGCGCTCGACCTCCATCTCGTTCGCGAAGCCCAGCAGGTAGGGAATGGTCGGGAGGAACACCGAAGCCGTCTCGCCGCGCCTGCGCGATCGCACGAAGCGCCCGACGGCCTGCGCGAAGAACAGCGGCGTCGAGATGGTCGTCGCGTAGACGCCCACCGCCAGCCGCGGCACGTCGACGCCCTCCGACACCATGCGGACGGCGACCATCCAGCGGCTGCCGTCCACGCTGAACTCGTCGATGCGCTTCGACGCGCCGGTGTCGTCGGACAGCACCACGGTCGCCTTGCTGCCCGTGATGTCCTTCAGCAGCTTGGCGTACGCGCGCGCCGACTCCTGGTCGGAGGCGATGACGAGCCCGCCCGCGTCCGGGATGCCCTTCCTGACCTCCGTGAGGCGCTGGTCGGCGGCGCGCAGCACGTTCGGCATCCAGTCGCCGCGCGGGTCCAGGGCCGTGCGCCAGGCCTGCGAGATGGCGTCCTTGGTCATCGGCTCGCCGAGCCGGGCGGCGATCTCGTCGCCCGCCTTGGTGCGCCAGCGCATGTTGCCGCTGTAGGACAGGAAGATCACCGGCCGGACGACGCCGTCGCCCAGCGCGTTCCCGTAGCCGTAGGTGTAGTCGGCGGAGGACCGCCGGATGCCGTCGTTCCCCTCCTCGTACGCCACGAAGGGGATCGGGTTGGTGTCGGACCGGAAGGGGGTACCGGTCAGGGCGAGGCGCCGCGTCGCCGGGTCGAAGGCCTCCAGGCAGGCCTCGCCCCAGGACTTCGAGTCGCCCGCGTGGTGGATCTCGTCGAGGATCACCAGGGTCTTGCGCTGCTCGCACCGGTTGCGGTGCAGCATCGGACGCACGCCGACACCCGCGTACGTCACGGCGACGCCGTGGTAGTCCTTGCTCAGCGGGCCCGCCGAGTACTCGGGGTCGAGCCGGATGCCTATCCGGGCGGCGGCCTCGGCCCACTGCTTCTTCAGGTGCTCGGTCGGCGCGACGACGGTCACCTGCTGGACCACGTGGTGGTGCAGCAGCCAGGACGCGAGCGTCAGCGCGAAGGTGGTCTTTCCCGCGCCCGGGGTCGCGACCGCGAGGAAGTCCCGCGGCTGGGTCTCGATGTAGCGGTCCAGCGCCCCCTGCTGCCAGGCACGCAGCGCGTTGGCGGTGCCCCAGGGGGCACGGCCGGGGAAGGCGGGTGAGAGGTGGTGGGAGGCGGTAGTAGTCACGGTCTCCGGTTCGTGCTCTCGGCGTACTCGCGTACTGGTACGGGCAGTCGTACGTAGGACAACCGGGCCACCCTACCGGCCCGGGCCCGCCCCTCGCGGAGGGACAGGCCCGTGACCTCGGGCAGTGCGGCGAGCGTCACATCCGGCGCAGCCGCTCCGCGATCCGCCCGGTGTCCGGCTCGTTCCCGGCCGCGACGTCGATGACCAGGCCGTACGCGCGTTCCTGGTCGACGTCCCCGAAATCGACCCCGTTCACGGTGAGGAAGGTCGCGGCGGCCAGCCAGGCGGTCCGCTTGTTCCCGTCGACGAGGGGGTGGTTCACGGCGATGGCGTGGAGGAGGGCCGCTGCCTGCTCGTACGGGTCCTCGTAGGCCGGGGTCCCGAACATCCGGGCCCGGGGCCGGTGCACGGCGGACTCCAGCAGCCCGGGGGCGCGCAGCTCGACGGGCTGCCCCCGGGCGAGGCAGGCGTACCGGGCCAGGTCGAGCACCTCGGCGAGCGTGAGGTGCCGTACGGGGGCGGCGGCGGCCCCGGTTGCGGCGGTCCCGGCGGCGGCGGTCCCGGCGGCGGCCGGGTGGCGCGCCGTCACGAGCCGAGCCGCTTCAGCAGCGCGGAGTGCCGCTCCGCCAGCCCCTCGGCGGCCGCGCCGACCCGGGCGCGCTCGGCCCGCAGGTGGGCCCGTACGGCCTCCAGGGCCACGGCCTCGGGGGTGCTGCCGACGGCGTCGGCCAGATCGGCCAGCTCGGCGCGCTCGGCGGCGTCCAGCCCGATGATCGTCTCGTCCATCCGGCGACCCTAGCGGCGACGGGCACGGAACTCCCCCGGGTTTCGGCGGGGGCCCGGGGGCCGGCGGCTGACGGCCCGCGTCGGCGCCGGCGGTCAGCGGCCGGCGGTCAGCGGTCGGTCGGGGCCGAGGCAGGGGCAGGGGGCCGGTCGGTGTGCAGCCGGGTCGCCACCCAGGCGCCCACCAGCGCGACGCACGCCATCGGCAGGAAGACCACCACGAAGGCCCCCGGGTGCGAGGCGCCCGCATCGGCGGCGTCCGCCACGGCGTGCGCGGCCCCGACCGAGCCTCCGCCGAGCGCGGCGAACGCGGCGCCGCCCCCGGCCAGCAGGACCACGTTCGCCAGCGCGTCGGAGATCTGCAACGCGGCGGAGTTGGTCCCGGCTTCCTGCGGCGCGGACAGCTTCAGCAGCAGCACGCTCGTCGAGCCGATGACCAGGCCCATGCCGAGGCAGCCCAGCGCCCAGGCCAGTGCCAGCGTCCACACCGGCACCGACTGGATCAGCACCGCGGGGGCGGCCGCGATGGCCACCGCCACCATGATCATCCCGCCGACCATCAGCCGTTCCCGGTACGGGGCCATCCGCCCCTTCGACTGCACCCACGAGCCGGCCGCCCAGGTCACGCCGCCCAGCGCGAGCGAGAACCCGGCCATCGTCGGGCTCAGGCCCCGCTGGGTGACCAGCATCAGCGGCACGAAGCTCTCCGCCGCGATGAACGACCCCGCCGCCACCCCGCGCAACAGCACCACCGACGGCAGCCCGCGCCGCGCCCGGTACGTCCCGCGCGGCAGCAGTCCCAGCACCGCGGGCACCATCAGGGCCGCGCCGGCGGCGGCCGGCAGCAGCGACAGCCACCGCAGGTCCTGGGCGGCGTACTGGAGCAGGCCCGCGCCCGCCGAGATGCCGAGGGCCAGCCGGATCCGGCGCCGGTCGAAGGCGGCGGGCGCGCCGCCGGTGTCGACGGGACCGGAGGCCGTCCGGCGGATCGCAGGCAGCGCGACGACCAGGGGGACGACCACGAGGGCCGGTATCCCGAGGAAGACCCACCGCCACCCGAGGTGCTCGGTCACCGTCCCGGAGGCCAGCGGGCCCACGATGGACGGCACGACCCAGCTCGCGGCGAAGGCGGCCATGATCGCGGGGCGCAGCCGTTCCTCGTACGCCCGGCTGACGACGACGTAGAGCGCGACGATCACGAGCCCGCCGCCGAAGCCCTGCACGGCCCGGCCGAGCACGAACACCCACATGGCGCCGGCCGTCCCCGAGAACACCAGCCCGGCGGCGAAGGCCCCGATGCCGACGGTCAGGGGCCGCAGCGGCCCCTGCCGGTCGGCCCACTGGCCGGAGAGGACCATGCCGAAGAGGCTGGTGGTGAAGTAGGCGGAGAACGCGAAGGCGTACAGCGCGATCCCGTCGAGCTCGCGGGCGGCGACGGGCATGGCCGTGCCGACGGCGGTGGCCTCGAAGGCGATCAGGAAGACGACGGAGATGATCCCGATGCTGAGCGTCCGGTACGCGGACCCCAGAATGCCGCCCGCCGGCGGGATCGGAGCCGGGGCGGCCATCTGGGGCACACGGGGTTCAAGGGCACTCATCGCCCCAGAGTAAGGGGCGTGGACACATTTCAGCCCTGTCAATTAGGCGGATCCCCTCTCGGTCCCCGGCCTTAGGACCCGGACCACCGGCCCCTCATCCGAGGCCGGGACGGCCGTTCCGCGCTGCCCACTCGGGCGCCCGGGGCGCGGTCACGGTCACGTACCGCACTGCGTCTGCTGCTTCGCGACGTCCATGAGCTTCGTCATGAGGCCGTTGAAGTGCGGGCGCGAGGTACCTCGCTTCATGTGCTCCACGGAGCCGCTGATCGTCAGTCCGAGCCCGAAGGAGTCCTGCGTGCCCTTGCAGGCGAAGGTGACGAACGCCCCGGTGTCCCATACGTAGCCCTTGTCGCCCAGGGGCAACGGGTCCGGGGCGGGCTGGCCCGGGTCGGGCTGGAAGAAGAAGCTCTCCCCGAGAGGCTGTCGCCTGACCGTGACGCTCACCCGGTGTTCGCCGTCGACGACGACCTCGCACATCGCCTCGCGCCGCGTCGCGGTCAGCCGTGCGTCGATCGGCGACGTCTCCTTGGCGGTCTTCCCGGGCCCCATCAGCGGCTCCAGGTCGGACCGGGTGAACGCGCCGAAGCAGGTGCGTTCGGGCAGATGCGAGGAAGCCGCGGGCTGCTCCCCCGAACAGCCCGCCAGTACCGCGGCCGCGACCAGCATGCCCCCGGCCGCGCGAAAGACCCGTACGCACTCCATCACTGGCCTCCGTTCGACGTGGCAACCTGACCGCGGCCGACCGCGTGGCCGTTCGCCGTCTCGGACGAGGCCACACCGGCCAGCGCGTCGATGCTCCGCTGGTTCATGCCGGTCCCCTCAGCAGCCCTGCGCACCGACTCGGCCGCGGAAATGCCCGCCTCCTTCTGCGCATTCGTGTAGTCGAGTACGGCCGCGTCATCGGCTTCGTCGTTCTTCTTCGCCTGGTCCTTCTTGGCTCCCTCGACCACGCTCTCCGTGATGTCCTCCTGGACCCATTCCAGGACGTCCCCCGCCAACGGGACCAGTTCGAGGTACTTCCCGCCCGCGGCGCTGATCCCGCGGTTGATCCACTTCGCGTTGTCCTCGACGCCCTTGACGTATTCCTCCGCCTTGTGGCCGTTCTCCGCGAACGAACCCTCGGCCCTCGCCTCCGACAGGATTCCCGCGATCTGGCCGCCGGGGTGCACCACGGTCTTGATCGCCGCATCCAATTCTTCGTACTCGTTGCGATGCTCGAAGACGTCGTTGATGAGCATCGTCGTGTAGGTCCGCTGGGAGGTGGTGATGGCGCCGTAGGCTCCGGGGTCCTGGGCCACCGCGCCGATGAAGTCCGTCATGCTCTTCTTGTCGAACACGGCCCGTTCCCCGTTGGCCTTCATCATGTGGCTCGCGTCGTCGGCCGATGCCTGGATGTCCGGCGCGTACTCCGCCGCCATCTGGCCGAAGTGACCGGAGAGTTCCTTCAGCGGCCCGTCGGGCTCGCCCGGCTTCGCCGCCACGAGTTCCGGCTTGTCGCCGATCTTCTCGACGACCCGTTCCATGACGGATGCCATCTCCTTGGTGTGCGCCACGGGAGGCGAGTCCTGATCTCCTGGGCCGCGGTGGGAGACGGCGGCCATGAGCGCGTCGCCCACGGCCTGCTGGGCCGGGTGCAGGTCCCCGGTCCTGGTGATGTCGAAGCTGTCCATGTAGGGCTTCTTGTCGAGCACGTAGTCGACCATGCCCTGGCCCTCGCCGTGCTTCCCGCCGACCGCCTTGTCGTCCTTGGTGACGATGCCGTCGTGGTTGCTGTCCTCGCGGACCGGTTCGTTGAAGAAGGCCGTCGCCGCGTCCGGGTTGTTGCCGAGGGCCTCCATGAGCCCCGTCAGCGGGTAGAAGCCGCGGCCGCCGCCCTCGCCCTGGTTGAGCGCCATGTCCATGCTCATGGGGGTGGTGTACTCCCACACCTGCGGGTCCTTGCGGTCCATGGCGATCATGTCCCGCCCGACCGAGGTCAGGAACTCCGTGTCGTACTTCCCCTCGCGCAGCAGCGCGCCGAGCGCCTGGTAACCGTAGATCTTCGTCACTCCGCCGGTGACGTCCATCTCCTTACGGCCGGCCTTCATGAGTCCGGTCGTCCAGGCGGCGTCGAGGTGGTGGGGGACGTCCTTGTGCGTGGCCAGGCCGAGCATGGCGCCCATGTCGCTCTGGATGTTCGCCACCATCAGCGCGCGGTCCCGGCCGATCGGTCCGAGGCCCGTCGCGTCGAGCGACATCTTCGAGTACATCTCCAAGGTCCCCTCGGGACCGATGGTCCGGTAGAAGCCCGTCGCGAACTCGGGGTCCTCCCGGTTGTCGTCGAGCAGGTCCTCCAGTTCGCGCAGCGCCTCGACGTTCCGGGCCGTGCCGCCGTCGCCGGTGACCTTCTTCATCAGGTCGGCGGCCCGCGCCGCCTGCTCGGCGTCCAGCGTGGTGAACGCGGGTCCGCTGAAGTCGTGCTGGTCCCCCACGTTCGCCCGCAGCACGCGGCAGAGCGACTCGTCGGCGTCCGCCGCGTCCTCGACCGCCCGGTTGATGCGGGCCTGCCAGGCGTCCCGGTTGGTGCGCAGCGACTGCTGGTAGTCGGGGTCGTGCCGCGCGGCGTTCCGCTCCCCCTCCGTGGCGAGCGGCAGGGCCGTCACGCGGCCGGTCGCGTCGACCTGGAAGCCGGCCGCCGGAGCCTCCGCGGCGAGCTTCTTCAGCTGGTCCTGCGCGGCCTTGAAGGTGGCGTGGGCATCAGCGAGAACGCCGTGCATGCCCGTGGCTTCCTTGGCGGCGTCCTCGAACTCCTTGGCAGTCTTGGTGACGAACTCCCGCGCCACACCGGCGGTGACCCCGCTCCACTGGGCCTTGTCGGCCTTCGCCTTCATGCCGTTGCGGGCCGCCTCGGCCATCTCGTCCAGCTTGCCCGCCATCGCCTTCCAGTCGGTCACTGCGGTCTGGAGCTGCCCCAGGGGGGCGTTCATCACGTTCTCGTACGTCAGCACGGGGCGCCTACTTGAGATATCCGTCGAGGGCGGACGTGGTGAAGTCGGCGTGGAGCTGCTGCTCGTCCTTGGCGTGCGAGGAGAGCGAGTAGTTCAGGCCGTTGGAGATGTTCGCGCAGGCGGCCACCAGCGTCTTGACCTGGCTTTCCCACGTGCTCTGCGCCTTGGAAAGCGCCGCCCCGCTCGCGAAGTTCTCCTTCGTGAGCGCACCCGCGGCCTCGGTGGTGGCAGTCGCCGCGTGCTTCCCGTCGGTCTGCAGGCGCGCGTGCAGCTTGTAGGCCTCGGAGCCGACCGCACCTATGTGGTCCTGGTTGACCTCGAGGTCACCTCCGCCACCGCCCCCGGGCTCGGGGGCCACCTGGTTGAGCCGCATGGAGACCTTGGTGGTGGCCGCGGCGCGCGCCGCCGACCATTCCTCGTCGAACGACATCGCGTGAACTCCCCAGTACAGGTCGGATCGGGTCAGCGGTTGGTGCGGCGTACGACCACGGCGGTGACGGCGCCGCCGATCAGCAGGCAGGCACCCAGCCCGATGCCGAGCCAGGGCAGGAGGCTGCTGCTGTCTTTCTCCGCCGCCTCGGCCCGGGGCGCGGGCGTCTCCGCCGCTTTGCCGTCGGCGGAGGCGCCGGGCGCCGGCGACTTGGCCGCGGCGTCGGCGGCCGCGAGGTCGGGCAACGGGTACACGTCGGCGGGCCCGGGGTCCCCGGGGGTGGGCAGTGCGATGCGGGGCCGGACGACGCCGTAGCCGACGTAGTCGTTGCGCTCGGCCCCGTCGGTGGGCTTGCCGGCGGTGTTCAGCAGGACGCGAAGCACCTGGTTGTTGGTCCAGTCCGGGTGCACGGCCCAGAGCAGGGCGGCCGAGGCGGAGGCGAGGGCGGTGGCGTCACTGGTGCCATGTGTTTTGCACAGGCCGGTCTTGCCCTTGCAGGCCGAGACGATGTCGATGCCAGGTGCGGCCATGTCGATCTGGGGGCCGTTCTGTGATTCCTTGGTCGGCATACCGTTCGCATCCACGGCACTAATGCCGACCACTCCGGGAGTGGCAGCGGGGTAGGCGACCTCATTGGTCGTATCGCCCGAATTACCCACCGCGGCAAAGATCAGCTTCCCCTTCGAGAGTGCATACTTCACCGCAGCGGCCCGGCCTTGATCTTGCTCAGGCTTACCGGGCAGACCCATAGAAATATTGATGACCTTGGCATCTGAATCCGCCGCATACCGAATGGCTTCGACAATGGACGGAGTCGAGGCCCCTTCGAGCATGTCCGGTACTCGAATCGGAAGGATCTTGGCACCGGGTGCGAGGCCGTAAGCACCGTCGCCACTGGGGTGTTTTCCGGTGCCGGCAATCATGGCGGCCATCCCGGTGCCGTGTCCACGGTAGTCGTTATCCTTATCGCCCTCGGCGTCACCGACGGGAAACACCGCACCAGGGAGGACTTGTCCCTCAAGTTCCGGAATTCGGTCAACCCCTGAGTCGATCACCGCGACGGTGATCCCTCTACCCGTGCTGATCTTCCACAAGTCGTCGGCCTTCATGGCGTCGAGATGCCACTGCTGCGAACGAATCGTGTCTGCGTGGGCCGGGGTCGCGGCGACCCCGGCCAGCAGGAGACCCACGAGGGCCGAGGTCGCCTTGCGCATGCGCATCCGGTACAACGTCCGTTCTGTTCAGTCGATCACTGGCGGGACAACACGACGGTTGCCCTGCCAGGTCTCTTCGTCCTCGGCCAGGTAGTCGGGACGTTCGCCCGTCTGATCCTCGCGCCTCTTGCCCGCCGTCCGCGCACCGGCGCCCCCGTGGCCCATGGCTCCCGCACCCGTGCCGCCATTGGCGTTCCGTACGAGACCTGAACCGCCGGGAGTGAACGGCTGTCCCCCTGCGGTCGGGCGACCGGCCGCACCCGCCGGGCGTCCTCCGACGACGCCGCCGTGCTCCATGGCCAGTCGGCGGCCCGCGGCAGAACCTGCGGCGCCGTGTCCGCCGCCGAGACCTCCGCCCATGCCGCCGCCCATTCCGCCCATGCCGCGGCCCGCCTGCGCCCCTTCGGCACCGATGACCGTGCCCCGGGGAATGCCCGCGCTGGGGCCGCCGGACGCCACCGGCCGACCGCCGACGATCCCGCTGTCACGCGGAGGCATCCCGGGGAAGCCGCCGACGCCACCGACCTTTCCGGCGCCGAAAGCGCCGGGGCCGGTCGTTCCCGGAAGGTGGCCGATGCCGCCCGGGCCAGGGCCGCCGTGCGCCGTCGCTCCACTGATTGGCGGAAACGTCAACGGGGGCACGAAGCCGCCACCAGGGTTCACACTGCCGCCGGTCGGCAGCGGACTCGGCGTGCCCAGCGTCGGGGGCACAGTTGTGATCGGCAAGGTGGCAACACTGTCAAGGTCCACGTTTACGTCACGGTCCGGAACCCATGGGGTGGGAGTGAGTACGGGCGCCGTGGGCGTCGGAGGAGTGTTGCCCTCTCGCAGAGGGGTACCGGCCGTAGACCCGGGGGCGTCCGAAGGTCCTCCCCCGGGGCCGCCGGACGAGCCATGTGGAGTGAAGACCGAATTACTCACTCCACCCTGGACGCCCCCGCCCCCTCCAGAACGAGCCATGTCCACACCGGAGTCGTAGCCGCTTGGTACCAGCACATCCGGCGGAGGCGGGAAAGTAGGAGCCTCCGCCTTGTTCATCTCCGTCGACGACAGCTCGTACGCCTCGGCAAGCTTCTTCATCAGCTGCACGGCCTCGGTGTGGTCCGTGTTCAGCTTCGACTGCGCCTGAGGGCCGATCGTCCGGGAGTCCGGGTCGTTGTGGTACTTGCGGGCCGCTGCCAGGTTGGCCGCGGCGTCCGTGTCGTAGGCCGGCATGGTCTGCGCCTCATACATCTTCTGGACGGCCTGCGTCATCCAGTGTGAGCCGTGGGCGCTGTACTCGCTCAGTCGCAGCGTCGCATTGCCCGCCCGGCCGACCCACTCCTGGAAGGCGACGGCTCCGGCGCCCTCCCAGCCGGTCACCTGGTGCTTCTTGAGCTTCTCCGCGATCTTGGCGATGTCATCCGCAGCCTTCTTGAGCTGCTCGGCCCGCGCCTTGACCGTCTTCGGGTCCAGCGCGTCGCTCATCGCCTTGAGCTGCTGGTGCGTGAACGCCTCGAAGTTCGTTGCCATCAGACAGTGCCCCCCGTCGCGTTGCCATCGTGAGCCGAAGGCTCGGCGCCCGCGTTCTTGCGCTGCTCCTCAAGGTAAGGATCACGGGAGGGTACGTAATGACGCTCCGCCTCTTTGGCGATGGCCGCCATGCGCCGCTTGGTCTCCTCATCCACACCCGCATACCCCGTGCCCGCCGACAGCACCGCGATGCCCAAGGCCTCGATCTGGCCCGCCAGACCCTTCGAGAGCTTTTCCAGCTCCGTCGTGACCGTGTTGTACGACGCGTAGATGGCCGTCGCCTCCGCGAAGCCCTGGCCCAGGGCCGCCTGGGTCAGCGTGCCGTTCGCCAGGCGCTTGTGGTCCGCCTCGGACCCGCCCAGTTCTTCCAGCAGGGCATCCACCATGCCCTTGTACTCCTTCAGCGAGTCCTGCTCGACCGCCAGGGCCGCCGCCTGTGCCCTGATCGCGTCCGCGATGCCCGCCGTAGGGCCCGGTCCGAACAGGCCCGCCCCGTTGTCCTCTGCCACGATGGCCTCCCCGACTCCCCGTCATCCCCGTAGGCGCGGCGTCTCCGCCGCTCCCCGTCCCCGTTCGCACCCGTTCGCGCGCGAACGCGAGCAGGCTCACTGATCACTCTAGCGACCGGCGCCGACAGTCCCAACCCTGGGTTGCACGTGCAATGCGCGTCACACGGTCACGAGTTGGGTGCGGCCACCGCCGCCGACGGCCTGATCGGGAGCCTGTTCACCGGTCGCCCCGTCGCCGCCCGCACCGCCGAGGCCACCGCCGCCGGCGTCGTGACCACCGGGACCGCGCTCGCCGCCTTCGCGCCGAACGGAGCCACCACGTCCCGCTCCTCCACCAGCTTGACGATCCGCACCGCCGGGGCGTCCAGGGACGTCGGCAGGGCGTAGCCCGTCAGGTCCGGGTGGCGGACGAGACCGCCGACCGTGCGGAGGTTCTCCGTCAGGGCCGCGCCGACGCCCTGCGTGACGCCGGCCTCGATACGGGCCTCCAGCTGGCGGGGGTTGAGGACGCGGCCGACGTCCTGGGCGACGGCCAGTTCGACCACCCGTACCGAGCCCAGCTCGATGTCCACGTCCACCACCGCCCGGATCGCGCAGAAGGCCAGGCCGACGAAGGCGTCGCCCTGGCCGTCCGCGTCCAGGGGCTCCGTCGGGTGCGGGCGGCACTGGGCCGTGGCCCACAGTTCCTTGCCCTCCATGGCTTCCGGTACCGGCATGGAGAACGCGCCGTCGTACGAGGTGATCCGGCCGTCCGTGATCTGCAGGAGCTCGGTGGACATGCCCAGCTTGTGCGCCATCGGCTGCAGCAGCTGGGTGCGGACCATCTTCGCCGCCCGCTCCACCGCGCCGCCCGACACCCACGTGTGGCGGCCGTGCGCCGCCGGACCCGCCGGGGGCTGGTCGGTGTCGACCGGGGCCATCGCGACCTCGTCGACGCCGAGCACCTCCTGGACGATCTGGCGGGCGAGGGTGGCGAAGCCCTGGCCGGTGTCGACCGCCGCGCAGATGACCGTGGCGACGCCGCCCACGACCTTCACGGTGGCCGTCGAGACCTCGTCCGCGCCCTCCGCGCCGAGCATGTGCACCATGCCGACGCCGTACCCGACGCCGCGCCGCACCGCGCCCGGTTCGCCCGCGCCCTCCGGGCCGCCGGGCAGCAGCCACTCGTCCTCCGAGGTGTCCTTCGGGAGGGCCGGCAGCTCGAAGTCGCGTACCGCGCGCAGGAGTTCCGCCACCGGCGCCGGGCAGGTGACCGTCTGGCCGGTGGGCAGGAGGTCGCCGGTGGCCAGTACGTTGCGCATGCGCAGCTCGGCGCCGTCGATGCCGAGGGCCGCGGCCAGCTTGTCCATCTGGCCCTCGTACGCGGCGCAGACCTGCATGGCGCCCTCGCCGCGGACGTGCCCCGACGGCGGGTTGTTGGTGCGTACGACCCAGCCCTCGACGAAGGCGTGCGGGACGACGTACGGGCCGCAGGCGAACGCGACCGCCGCCGCCAGGGACTCCGAGGAGGAGTCGGCGTACGCGCCCGCGTCCATGAGGATCTGGGCCTCGACCTTGACGAGGCGGCCCTCGGCGTCCGCGTGGTGGCGGTAGCGCAGCAGGGTGGGGTGGCGGTGCGTGTGCCCGAGGAAGGACTCCTCGCGGGTGGCGGCCAGCTTGACGGGGCAGCCCGTCCGCAGCGCGAGGAGGCCCAGCGGCAGCTGGAAGGCGGCGTCCTCGCGGTCCGCGGTCGCGCCGGGGACGCCGGTGACCACGACGCGGACCCGGTCCGGCTCCAGCCCGAAGCAGGCGGCGGCCAGGTCGCGGTCGGTGTGCGGGTCGGTGGAGGCGGTGTACAGCTCCACGCCGCCGTCGGGGCGCGGTACGGCCAGTCCGGCCTCGGCGCCGATGGGCGCGGGGTCCTGGCGGCCGATCCGGTAGAGGCCCTCGACGACGACCTCGCCGGTGGCGTCCGGGTCGCCGTAGCGGAGCGGGATGTGCCGGATCAGGTTGCCGTCGGGGTGCAGGGGCTCGGCGCCGAAGGACTGCTCGGGGTCCGTGACGGCGTCGAGGAGTTCGTATTCGACGGCGATCGCGGCCGCGGCGAGCCGGGCGGTGTCGGGGTGGTCGGCGGCGACCGCGGCGATGGCCTCGCCGTGGTGGCGCACGAGGTCGTGCGCGAACACCGGGCGGTCGGCGACCCGGCGGCCGTGCGTGGTGGCGCCGGGGACGTCCGCGTGGGTGACGACGGCGCGCACGCCGGGCATCTCGGCGGCGGCCGAGGTGTCGATGGACAGGATGCGGGCGTGGGCGTGCGGGGAGCGCAGTACGGCGGCCCACAGGAGGCCCTCGGCCCACAGGTCGGCGGCGTAGGGGAAGGTTCCCTCCGCCTTGGCCCGGGTGTCGGCGGCGGGCACGGAGGCGCCGATGCCGCGCGGCGGCTGGTCCGGTGCGGCCTCGGTGGGGTCGCCGGCCGCCTTGGCCGCGACCGAGTTGTTGACCGCTGTCGTCGCCGTCGCCGCGTCCTGCCCGCTCACTCCGTGCCCCCGCTCACTCCGTGCCTCCGTGGTGGATGCCGCCCTCGCCGGGCGGTGCCTGGTGCGGAATGCGCGGCTCGTGCCCGCCCTGCGCACCGGACCCCGCCGGTCCGGCGGTTCCGGTCTGCGTCGCCTGCGGTTCGGCCGCGGCCGCCTCGCGGCCCGCGACGACCTCGCGGACGGCGTCGACGACCCCCGCGTAGCCGGAGCAGCGGCAGAGGTTGCCGCACAGGGCCTGGCGGGTCTCCAGCTCGTTGGGGGCGTGGTTGCCCTCCAGCAGGTCGTGGATGGTCATGGCCATGCCCGGTACGCAGAACCCGCACTGCACCGCACCCGACCTGCACAACGCCTGTTGGACGTCCGAGAGTTCCCCGTCGGTCGCGAGCCCCTCGACGGTGCGGACCTCGCTGCCGGCGGCCGTCGCGGCCGGCACGAGGCAGGAGGCGACGAGCCGGCCGTCGACCTGCACGGCGCAGGCGCCGCACTCGCCCTGCGAGCAGCCGTCCTTGGCGCCGGCGAGGCCGAGGCGCTCGCGCAGCACGTACAGGAGGGACTCGCCGATCCAGGCGCCGGTGACGGGCCGGTCGGCGCCGTTGACGCGCAGGACGTAGGAGGCCGCCGGGTGCTCGTGATGGGCGACGGCGGCGGTACCCGTCTCGTCCTCGTACGCCGGCCCCTCCGCCGGGACCTCCCCGGCAGCGCCCGCGCCCCGGAGTTCCACGGCGCGGTCGGCGGGGTCCGCGTCCGGCGCGTGCGCGGCCCCGGTGTCCGCGGGGGCCGGGCCCGCCCCGGCGAAGCCGCGGCCGTCCGTGTCGGCGTGCTCCGCCGCGGGACCGCCCGCCCCGTCGCCGGCGGTACCGTCCGCGGGGACGGTCCCGTACCCCGACGCGGCCTCCGGGGCCGGGTCGTAGGCGGGATCCGGCGCCGGGTCGTATCCGGCGTCCGGGGCCGGGTGGTACTCCGCGTCCCGGGCGGCGCCGAACTCCGCCTCCGGGGCCGGGTCGTAGGCGGCGTCCCGGTTCGGGCCGCGCTCCGGGTCGGACCGCGCCGCCTCGGGGGCGGCTCCGGCCGGCAGGCCGGCACCGGGCTCGGGAGCCGGACCGGCCCCGCGCCCGGACCCGTCGCCCCGCTCGGGCGCGCGGCCGGGCTCCGGGGCGTGGTCCTGCTCCGGCGCGCGGCCGAAGGCGGCGAAGCCGTGCCCGTCGGTGTCCGTGTCCCGCGCGGCCCGCGCCGAACCGGCGGACGGCTCCGCGGGCTCGGGCAGGGGCTCGGGTTCGGCGCGCACGCCGCCGAAGAGGTCCAGCCCGCCCGGGGCCGGCCGCTCCCCCGGCTCCGGCGTCGCCGCCGGGCCGTGGGCGGCGTCGATGTCGTGCGGGGCCGGGTGCGCGGGCTCGCCCTCGGACACCGGTTCGGCGTCGGGCAGCGGGGTTCCCACGCCGGGGCCGCCCAGCACGCGCGGTCCGCGGCGCGGGGTGCCCGCGCCGGGGCCGCCGGTGGCCCGCCCGGCCGCGGCGGCCGCCACGGCGGCGTCGGTGCCCGGCAGGACGCCCGCGCCGCTCTCGCCGGAGGGCTGCTGCGCGGCGTAACCGCGGGCGCCCTCGAAGTCGGGGTGGTTCGCCCACGGGGCGGGGGCGCCGCCCGGGAGCGTCGCCGGGGCCTGGCTCCAGTCGGCGTCCAGCCCGCCGTGGCGGAACTCCCCGGTCCGGCCGGAGGCGTCGCCCTGGCCGTACGGGGCGGAAGCGCCGCTGAGGTCGTACTGCCCGGACACCTCGCCGGACGCGTACGGGTCCGGCGAGCCGCCCGGCGCGTACGGGCCCGTCGCGGCGCCCAGGTCGTACTGCCCGGAGGCGTCGCCGCCCGGCACGTACTGCCCGGACACGCCGCTCAGGTCGTACTGGCCGGACACGCCGCTGAGGTCGTACTGCCCGGACACATCGCCCTGTTCGGACAGTTCGGGCAGGACCCACTGCCCCGTGCCCGCGTCCGGGACGGTGCCCGCGGCCTGGGCGGCCTGCGCCGCCTCCGGGAACCGCCACTCCGCGGTCCCGCCCTGCCCCTGCCGGTGCTCCTGGACCTGCCCGTGCTCCTGGACCCGGCCCTGGGCCTGGGCCTGACCGTGCCGCTGTTCCCGCTCCTGGTCCTGCTCCGCGGGGGCGAACGCCGCCGCCACCGACGCCGGCAGCGGGATCGACGCCGGGATGGGACCCCCGACCGGAGCCGGCCCCTGGCCGACCACCCTGCCGGAGGCGGTGCCGGGCGCCGGGTCGGCGGGTGCCGAACCGGCCGCTTCCGGCCACTGCACCGGGATCGTCCAGGTGCCGGTGGCGGCCGGGTCGGTCGTGGCCGACCCGAGCGGCACGATCATCGGCGGCGGTACGTACCCGTGGCCCGGCGCGGCCAGGGGCTCACCGGTGCCGAGCGCGTCCAGCATGTCCTGCGGCAGCTTCACGAAGGCCGTCGCGTCGGAGTCGTACTCGCCGCCGTGCGGCACCGGCTCCCAGCCCCATTCGGGGCTCGCGGAACCCGCGTTGCCCGGGTCCCCAGTCGCTCCGCTCACGTACCCGTTCCCGTTCCCACTCATGAGGTCAGTGCCCTCCCCAGGGCCCTCCGTGCCAGTACGGCCACCGTCCGCCGCAGATGCAGGACTCCGGGAGCCACCGGTTCGCCCTGGTCGGGCACGCAGGCCGCCGCGACGTACTCGCCGAAGGCCTCCAGCGCCTCGGGGGCCAGGCTCCGCTCCCCGTCCCAGTCGATCAACGAGGCCACCCACTGCTCGGCCTCCAGCGGACGCAGCGGCATCGGGGCGACCGCCCCGATCGCGCAGCGCACGCCCCGGCGCGCGGGGTCCAGTACGAGTCCCACCGACGCCACCGCGCGCCCCGGCCCGGTACGGCCCGTGGCCTTCAGGAACACCTGGGGCGCGTGCAGCAGCGGCACCCGCACGAAGCCGATGAGCTCCCCGGGCCGCAGCATCTCGCGCCCGGCGAGCAGGTACGACACGGGGATCTCGCGCGATCCGCCCGGGCCGACGATGACGAGCACGGCCTCCAGCGCGGCCAGCACGGGCAGGGCGTCACCGGTCGGAGCGGCGGTGGCGATGTTCCCGCCGAGGGTGCCGGCGTTGCGGATCTGCGGGGGTCCGGCGGCGCGCGCGGCGGCGGCCAGCGCGGGGATCAGGGCGGCGAAATCCGGCCGCCCCATCCGGGCGTGGGTCAGGCCCGCGCCGAGCAGCGCGTGGCCGTCCTGGTACTGCCAGCCGCGGATCTCGTTGATCCGGCCCAGGCCGACGAGCGCGGCGGGCCGCAGCTGTCCGGCGTTGACGGCGGCCATGAGGTCGGTGCCCCCGGCGACGGGGACGGCGGCGGGCATGGCCGTGAGCGCCGCGACGGCCTCGTCGAGCGAGACCGGCAGCGTGACGGACTGCGCCGCCTTCGACCCCTGGGGCTCGTGGAGCCCCTGAGGCGCCTGAGGTGAATGCGATGCGTGCGGTGCGTGCGTGGTCAACCCAGCTGCCCCTTCCCGATGTCCCGGTCCCGGCGCTCACGCCTGTCCGCCGTACGGTACGTGCTCACCGCCGGGACGTGGCAACTCTGGCACATCTTCCGGGCCGCCCGGCGCGAGGGTCGGCCGGGCGGCGGCCGCCCCCGCCCACCTCGGGCGATCGCCCGGTTTTCCCCGTATCCACCGAAATCGAGGAAGAGTTCCGGTTCGGAGGGTTTCGCAGGGCCCGGCCGCCCGCCGTCACGCGTTCGGGGGTTCACCCTCGATCGGACGTCCGAGGAGACCGGGCCGGCGCTGCCAGGGCAGCGGTCCGCCCGGCGGCCGGTAGCCGACGCCGAGGGCGTCCAGCCGCCGGTAGTGCGTCGTCATCCGCTCCTCGAACCCGGCGAAGTCCCGTTCCTCCGGGGCCGGCCGCCCCGACCACACCACCTCGGCGAAGGCGGCGAGGCGGGGGAAGACCTGGTAGTCGACGCGGCCCTGATGTTCCATCACCTCGGTCCACACGTTGGCCTGGGCGCCCAGGACGTGCGCGGCCGCCTCCGGCGACAGCCCGGGCGGCACCGGTTCGAAGCGGTACACGTCCTCCAGCGACCGCACGTACCCGATGGGCACCGGCTCGTCGGGGCCGCCGTCCTGACGGTGGTCCAGGTACACCTGCTGCTCGGGGCACATCACCACGTCGTGCCCGGCCTCGGCGGCGGCGATGCCGCCCGCGTAGCCGCGCCACGAGGACACGGCCGCGCCCGGCGCCAGCCCGCCCTCCAGGATCTCGTCCCAGCCGATCAGCCGCCGGCCGCGCTCCGCCAGCCAGCCGTCGAAGTGCCGGACGAACCAGGACTGCAGGCCGTCCTCCCCCTCCACCCCCAGCTCCGCGATCCTGTCCTGGGCAGTGGCCGAGGCCCGCCACTGCGCCTTGGGGCACTCGTCGCCGCCCACGTGCACGAACGGCGAGATCTCCGCCGGGAAGAGGTCCAGGACCTCCTCGAAGACCCCCTCGTAGAACCGCAGCACGGCCTCGGTCGGCGCGAGCACGTTCTCGTTGACCCCCCAGTCGTCCCACACCTCCAGCGCGGCCGTGTCCACGACGTCGGTGTTGCCCAGCTCCGGGTAGGCGGCGATCGCGGCCTGCGAATGCCCCGGCACGTCGATCTCGGGAACGATCCGGACGTGCCGCTCCGTCGCGTACGCGACGATCTCGCGGATGTCGTCCCGGGTGTAGAAGCCGCCGTGCGGGGTCTCGCTCCACAGCGGCGAGGCCCGGTGCCCCCACCGGCTGCGCGCCCGCCAGGCGCCGACCGCGGTGAGGCGCGGGTAGCGCTCGATCTCGATGCGCCAGCCCTGGTCGTCCGTCAGGTGCAGGTGCAGCACGTTCAGCTTGTGCGCGGCGAGCAGGTCGATGTACCGCAGGACGCCGTCCTTGGGCATGAAGTGCCGGGCGACGTCGAGCATCATGCCCCGCCACCCGAACCGGGGGGCGTCGGCCACGGCGGCGTACGGCAGGCTCCAGGTCCGGCCGGGCAGCGGCGCCCTGCGGTGGGCGTCGGGCCCGAGCAGCTGACGCAGCGTCTGGGCGGCCCAGAACAGCCCGGCCGCACTCGCGCCGGTGAGCTCCGCGCCGTCCGCGCCGATGTCGACGCGGTACGCCTCCGGGCCCGACCCGCCGGCCAGCTCGGGGTCGATGCGCAGCCGCAGCCCCCCGGGCGCCCCCGGTGCGGCGTCCGGCAGGCTCCAGCCGGTGGCCGCGCCCAGCTCGCGGCGCAGCCAGCGCGCGGTGTCCGCGGTGCCCGGGCCGGCGTCGAGGGCCGGGTCGGCCCGGAAGGCGTAGCGGTGTCCGTCCTCGTGGGGAACGGCGTTCCGGGGTGCGGGGATCAGGTCCATGCGTCAGCCCTTCGCGGCAGCCAGTCCGTTGCGCACTGTGCAACGTCCGTTCCACAGTGTGCTCATGCGGCCGACCCTAACCCGCTCCGCGGGCACGGCAAAGGCCCCCGGGGTGCGCCGGTGCGCACCCCGGGGGCCCGGGTCCTGCTCGGAGCGGCCGGACCTACTTGTCCTTGCCGCCCTTGTCCTTGTCCCCGCCGGGGCCCATGGACTCGTAGATCTCCTTGCACATGGGGCAGACCGGGTACTTCTTCGGGTCCCGGCCCGGCACCCAGACCTTGCCGCAGAGCGCGACGACGGGGGTGCCCCCGAGCGCGCTCTCCATGATCTTGTCCTTCTGGACGTAGTGGGCGAAGCGCTCGTGGTCGCCGTCACCGTGGGAAACCTGCGGCGTCGGCTCTACGAGGGTCCCCGTGCCAGTCCCGCGATCGGGCTCAAGAGTGCTCATGGACCCAGGGTACCGACCCCCGCCCGGGTCAGTTCAGCGACGGGTCGTCCGGATAAGTGGCGACCATCGCGAGGTCGCCGCGCTGGCGGCGCAGCACCGCCCGCCAGAGTCGTTCCGGATCGGGGAAGGCGATGTCGCCGGGCTCGGACTCCACCACGTACCAGGCGCCCTCGCCGAGCTCGCCCTCCAGCTGGCCGGGCCCCCATCCGGAGTAGCCGGCGAAGATGCGCAGGCCCCCCAGGGCCGCGGCCAGCAGCTCCGGCGGGGCCTCCAGGTCGACCAGGCCGATGGCCCCGTGCACCCGGCGCCAGCCGAGGGGACCCTCCTCCCCCGGGATGACGGCCACGCCCAGCGCCGAGTCCAGACCCACGGGTCCGCCCTGGAAGACGACGCCGGGCTCGCCGGCCAGGGGCGCCCAGGGCAGCAGGACCTCGCCGACGCCCACCGGGGTCGGCCGGTTGAGGACGACGCCGAGCGAGCCCTGCTCGTCGTGGTCGAGCAGCAGCACCACCGCGCGGTCGAAATTCGGGTCCGCGAGGGCGGGGGTGGCCACGAGCAGTCGGCCTGTGAGGGAGGACACCTCGGTCATGCCGCCATGATCCCGCACATTCGTCCGTCCGGGGGATCGGACGGCGAGATCGAATTCCGCGCAGCTCAGGGCACCCGGCGGCGGCGGGCGGCCCGCGCCGCCGGAGCGGGCGGAACGCGACACTCCGCCATGGGGTGGATACGGAGGGTGTTGTACCGAATTCATGACAGTCCTACGGCCGCGTCAGCCCTACGAACAAAGGGGTGGTGGCCCTTACTCTTCTCACTGGCCCCCTGCCCACCCCTCCCGGAACGCGAGATTCATGACCGGCATCAGTGACGATGTACTGCTTGTCCACGGCGGTACCCCGCTCGAGGGCGAGATCCGTGTCCGCGGTGCGAAGAACCTCGTGCCCAAGGCCATGGTCGCGGCTCTGCTCGGCAGCGAACCCAGCCGGCTGCGCAACGTTCCCGACATCCGTGACGTGCGCGTCGTGCGCGGGCTGCTCCAGCTCCACGGGGTGACGGTCCGTCCCGGCGAGGAGCCGGGCGAGCTGGTGCTCGACCCGACCCACGTCGAGAGCGCGAACGTCGCCGACATCGACGCCCACGCGGGCTCGTCGCGCATCCCGATCCTCTTCTGCGGCCCCCTGCTGCACCGCCTCGGCCACGCCTTCATCCCCGGCCTGGGCGGCTGCGACATCGGCGGCCGGCCAATCGACTTCCACTTCGACGTGCTCCGCCAGTTCGGCGCGACCATCGAGAAGCGCGAGGGCGGCCAGTACCTGGAGGCTCCCCAGCGCCTGCGCGGCACCAAGATCCGCCTGCCCTACCCGTCGGTCGGCTCGACCGAGCAGGTGCTGCTGACGGCCGTACTGGCCGAGGGCGTCACCGAGCTCAGCAACGCCGCGGTGGAGCCGGAGATCGAGGACCTCATCTGCGTCCTGCAGAAGATGGGCGCCATCATCTCCGTCGACACCGACCGGACCATCCGGATCACCGGTGTGGACCGTCTCGGCGGCTACAACCACAAGGCCCTCCCGGACCGCCTGGAAGCGGCCTCCTGGGCCTCCGCGGCCCTGGCCACCGGCGGCAACATCTACGTGCGCGGCGCCCAGCAGCGCTCGATGATGACGTTCCTGAACACCTACCGCCGCGTCGGCGGGGCGTTCGAGATCGACGACGAGGGCATCCGCTTCTGGCACCCCGGCGGCCCGCTGAAGGCCATCGCGCTGGAGACGGACGTGCACCCCGGCTTCCAGACCGACTGGCAGCAGCCGCTGGTCGTGGCCCTGACCCAGGCCTCCGGCCTCTCGATCGTCCACGAGACGGTCTACGAGTCCCGCCTCGGCTTCACCTCGGCGCTCAACCAGATGGGTGCTCACATCCAGCTGTACCGCGAGTGCCTGGGCGGTTCGGCCTGCCGCTTCGGCCAGCGCAACTTCCTGCACTCGGCGGTCGTCTCCGGCCCCACCAAGCTGCAGGGCGCCGACCTGGTCATCCCCGACCTGCGCGGCGGCTTCTCGTACCTGATCGCGGCGCTGGCGGCCGAGGGGACCTCGCGGGTCCACGGCATCGACCTGATCAACCGCGGCTACGAGAACTTCATGGAGAAGCTCGTGGAGCTCGGCGCGAAGGTCGAGCTGCCCGGCGGCGACCTCGTCTGAGCCGTACCACCGGCGCCCGAAGGCCCCCCGGACCCCGCTAGGGGACCGGGGGGCCTTCCCGTGGCCCCGTACGGGCCCGTACGGGGCCGCACGGCCCGCCCGGGCCCCGGAGCCTCCCCCCGGCGGCCGCGGGCGGCCCCGCACGCGCCGAAGGGCGGCCACCCCGTGCGGGGTGGCCGCCCTTCGGCGTTCCTGCTGTCACGCTGCCGTCCCGGGGGCCGGTGCGGCCCTCGGCACAAGGGCGGACTACTTGCCCTTGGCGGCTTCCTTGAGCTTGGAGCCCGCGGAGACCTTCACGCTGTAGCCGGCCGGGATCTGGATGGGGTCGCCGGTCTGCGGGTTGCGCGCGGTGCGAGCGGCACGGTGGGTGCGCTCGAAGGTCAGGAAGCCGGGGATGGTGACCTTCTCGTCGCCCTTGGCGACGATCTCGCCGACGGTCTCGGCGAGCGCGGCCAGAACGGCGTCGGCGTCCTTGCGGGTCACCTCGGCGCGCTCGGACAGAGCGGCCACCAGCTCACTGCGGTTCATGTTGTACTCCCGTGTTCAACTTGCCTTAGAGGCGTGAGATCGAAGCCGATGCTGCCAGGGCCCTCGGACAGTCCCCGGACCCGGGTCTGAACGTCAGACCCTCTCGCCCGGTTACGCATCCTGCCCCCACCAGCGGCGGGAAAGCCAATCCGGCACCCGCCGGGGTCACACGAAAAGCGCCACAGTCACGCGGCGGTGACGCTCCGTCCGCCTTCGGTCGATGCGGACCGCGGACCACACGGGCATCCCCGCAACCCTAGAGGCGGCCCGCCGGGCCCGCATCTCGCGACGCGCCGGGATCGGGGGGCGTGAGGGCGCTCACAGGGACCGTCAGGCCCCCGAGGCGGCCTTGCGGACGGCCCCGGCGACCGCGCCCGCGACCTTGTCGTTGAACACCGACGGGATGATGTAGTTCGCGTTCAGCTCGTCCTCGCCGACGACGTCCGCCAGCGCGGCCGCGGCGGCCAGCATCATGTCCGTGTTCACGGTGCGGGACTGAGCGTCCAGCAGGCCGCGGAAGACGCCCGGGAAGACCAGCACGTTGTTGATCTGGTTCGGGAAGTCGGAGCGGCCGGTGGCCACGACGGCGGCCGTCTGGCGGGCGATCGCCGGGTCCACCTCGGGGTCCGGGTTCGCGAGAGCGAACACGATGGCGCCCTCGGCCATGGCGGCCACGTCGTCGCCGGAGAGCACGTTCGGGGCCGAGACGCCGATGAAGACGTCGGCTCCGACCACGGCCTCCTTCAAGGTGCCCGTGTAGCCCTCGGGGTTGGTGTTGTCGGCGATCCAGCGCAGCGGGGAATCGGCGGCCGCGTCGACGAGGTCGGGGCGGCCCGCGTGCACGACGCCGTGGATGTCGGCACTCACCGCGTTCTTCACACCCGCCGCGAGCAGCAGCTTCAGGATGGCCGTACCGGCCGCGCCGGCGCCGGACATGACGACCTTGACGTCGCCGACCGCCTTGCCGACCACGCGCAGCGCGTTGGTGAGGGCGGCGAGCACCACGATCGCGGTGCCGTGCTGGTCGTCGTGGAAGACGGGGATGTCGAGGGCCTCGCGCAGCCGTGCCTCGATCTCGAAGCAGCGCGGCGCGGAGATGTCCTCCAGGTTGATGCCGGCGAAGCCCGGGGCGATCGCCTTGACGATCGCGACGATCTCGTCGGTGTCCTGGGTGTCGAGGCAGATCGGCCAGGCGTCGATGCCGGCGAAGCGCTTGAAGAGGGCCGCCTTGCCCTCCATGACGGGCAGCGCGGCCATCGGGCCGATGTTGCCGAGGCCCAGGACGGCGGAGCCGTCCGTCACGACTGCGACGGAGTTGCGCTTGATGGTGAGGCGGCGCGCGTCCTCGGGGTTCTCGGCGATCGCCATGCACACGCGGGCCACGCCCGGGGTGTAGATCATCGAGAGGTCGTCGCGGTTGCGGATGGGGTGCTTGGACGCCATCTCGATCTTGCCGCCGAGGTGCATCAGGAAGGTCCGGTCGGAGACCTTGCCGAGGCTCACGCCCTCGATGCCGCGCAGCTTCTCGACGATCTCGTCCGCGTGCGCGGTGGACGTCGCGGCGATGGTGACGTCGATCCGGAGCTTCTCGTGGCCGGAGGCGGTCACATCGAGGCCGGTGACCGAGCCGCCGGAGGACTCCACGGCGGTGGTGAGCTGGGAGACCGCGGTTCCGCTCGCGGGCACTTCCAGGCGGACCGTCATCGAATACGAGACGCTGGGCGCCGTTGCCATGGCCGTGTTCCTCTTCTGTCCCTGGTTTTCGCTGTACACACAGAGCCCCGCGCACGGCAGGCGTGGCAGGACCTGTTGTCCGATCGTCCCACCTACCTGCCGGTACAAGGTAACCAGCTACAAATTTCGGAAAGACACTTCCACCATACGAGAGAGTTGAGGCGCGCGGAATGGTGGGTTGATACAAAACAGGTCCGCGCCCCCCACGGAGTGGAGGGCGCGGACCTGGTCTGACTGCTACTTCGGGTACTGCCGGGTACTGCTGACGTCTATGACACCGACCCGCCATGCTCGCCTCGCGGCAAGTGGTCGCTCTAAGCGACGAAGGTTGGGCCCGGGGGCTTGGATCGAGTCGGTGCCGTTCTCAGGCTAACAAAGGATCGCCGGAAGCGAGCCCCCTCCCGGGGGTTGATTTCGGACACCACGCTCCCGGTCGCCGACCATCCGGCCGTACGCCCCCGGCGGCCAGGCCGTGTCTTTCGGATCGGGGCGGATCAGCCCGGGGTGTCCGGTGCCGTGCGTCGCAAGGCCGAGGAGGGAGTCGACGTGGTGTGTCGGCGACCGAGGAGAACGCCGCGAGGCGCGGTGCCGGACAGCCCGGGCCCGCCATGATCCGAAAGACACGGCCCAGGGGGTGTCGTCACATTCGTTTCGTACGCCCGGAGGGCGGGCCGTGCGGTGTCCGGTGCGTGCGCTCGCAAGGCGGAGGGTCGCCCGTGTACCGGATGTACACGGGCGATCCCGACAACGCGGCGAGCGTGCGTGCCGGACACCGCACGGCAGGAACGAATGTGACGACACCCCCTAGGGCAGCAGCAGCTCCGGCACCCCGTCCGCGCCGGGCCGGTCGCGCTCCGCGGAGACCACCGTGAGCTGCTGGGTCGCGCGCGTCAGCGCCACGTACAGCACCCGCAGGCCCGCCGGGGACTCGTCCGCGATCTCCGCCGGGGAGACCACCACCGTGGCGTCGTACTCCAGTCCCTTGGCCTCCAGGCTGCCCAGCGCGACCGCCCGGTCGCCGAGCTCCGCGAGCCAGCCCGCGGCCTCCGCGCGCCGGTCCATGGCCACGACCACGCCCACGGTGCCGTCCACCTGGTCCAGCAGCCGGCGGGTCTCCTCCCGCACGGCGGCCCCCAGGTCCTGCCCGGCGGCCGTGAAGCGGGGCTCCAGGCCGGTGGAGCGCACCGCGGTCGGCGGCTCCATCCCCGGCATCGCCAGGCGCAGTACCCGGGAGGCCACCTCGGCGACCTCCGCGGGGTTGCGGTAGTTCACGGTGAGGGTGAACCGGCGGCGCGGACGGCTGCCCAGGGCCTCGTCGCGGGCGGCGGCGGCCTCCTCCGGATCCGTCCAGGAGGACTGCGCCGGGTCGCCGACCACCGTCCAGGTCCCCATCCGGCCGCGGCGGCCCACCATCCGCCACTGCATGGGCGTCAGGTCCTGGGCCTCGTCCACGATGACGTGCGCGTACTCGGTGCGCTCCGCCGCGAGCCGCTCGGCCCGCTCCCACTGGGTCTCCTCGCGGGTCGGCATCAGCTCCTCCAGCCCGCTGAGCTGGTCCAGCGGGTCCATCTCGCGCCGCCGCTTGGGCCGGGCGGGCGCGCCGAGGAGCAGCTGGAGCTCGTCCAGCAGGGCCACGTCGTGCACCGACAGGGGGCCCTTGCCGTCGGGGCCGAGCCGGCGCAGCGAGCGGGCCAGCTGGCGGGTCTCGCGGGGGGCCAGGTCCCGGCGCGACCAGCGGCCGAGCCTGCGCTCGTCGGCCATCGAGGCGAGGACGGCGCGCGGGGTCAGCTCGGGCCACCAGGCGTTCAGGAATCCGATGAAGGCGTCCTCGGTGGAGACGTCCTCGTCGAAGGCGGAGCGCAGCTCGGCCGCCAGCTCCGGGTCGCTGTGCCGGCCGGAGCCGCCGGACTTCGCGTACAGCGCGTCGAGCAGCAGCTTGCGGGCGCGCGGACGCAGCAGGTTGACGGGCGCGGTGCCGCTGAGCGCGTTCTGCCGGATGCGGTCGAGCTCGGCGGACTCCAGCTCCTGGCGGCGCCCGAAGGCCACGACGCGCAGCCGGTCGGGCGCGTTCCCGAGCTCCAGGGCGCCCCGTACGGCCTTGCGCAGCACCTTGAGCATCCGGGAGGAGCCCTTGATCCGGGCCGTGGCCGGGTCGTCGTACGTGGTCGCCTCGGCGCCGTCGACCAGCGAGCCGAGCGCGCGGATGGCGACCTGGCCCTCCTCGCCGAGGGACGGCAGGACGCCCTCGGTGTACGCGACGAGCAGCGGAGTCGGGGAGACGATGAGGATGCCGCCGGAGTAGCGGCGCCGGTCCTGGTAGAGCAGGTAGGCGGCGCGGTGCAGGGCGACGGCGGTCTTGCCGGTGCCCGGCCCGCCCGCGACCTCGGCCACGGACGCGGCGGGCGCCCGGATGACCAGGTCCTGCTCGGCCTGGATGGAGGAGACGATGTCCCGCATCGAGTGCGTGCGGGCCCGCCCGAGGGCGGCCATCAGGGCGCCGTCGCCGATGACGGGCAGCTCCCGGCCGTCCAGGGAGGCGGTGACCTCCGGGCGCATCAGGTCGTCCTCCACGCCCAGCACCTTGCGGCCCTTGGAGCGGATGACGCGCCGGCGCACGACGCGGCCGGGCTCCTTGGGCGTGGAGCGGTAGAACGGCGCGGCGGCCGGCGCGCGCCAGTCGATGACCAGCGGCGCGTAGTCGGAGTCCAGGACCCCGATCCGGCCGATGTGCAGCGTCTCGGCGATGTCGGCCGTGAGGTCCTCGCGGATCGCGTCGTCCGCCGGCTCGACGGAGGTGAACGCGCCGTCCGGCCCGCGCTCACCGTCCTTGCCGCGCACGAGGTCGATGCGTCCGAACAGGAAGTCCTCGAACTCGTTGTTGAGCCGGTTGAGGTGGATACCGGCCCGGAAGACCTGCGCGTCGCGCTCGGCGAGGGCGCCGGGCGTCCCGACCTGGCCCCGCTTCGCGGCGTCGTTCATCAGGAACTCGGCCTCGTGGATCTTCTCTTCAAGGCGTCGGTACACCTGGTCGAGATGCGTCTGCTCGACCCCGATCTCCCGATCGCGGACGGAATCCGCCGTGCTGTCGACAGCGGCATTCTGCGCGGCCACCAAGGCCCCCTTCTGACGTGCATGGGCGACCGTCAACCGTACGCGAATCCGCGGCCTGTCCGCATGCCCGTTCCGGAACCGGTCTCGCGGGCCGGGACGCAGCCTTACCGCGGTCCGGCCGCCAGGGCCCGCCGGCGGTGCCGGGCGACGCGCTCGCGGTTGCCGCACAGCTCGCTGGAGCACCAGCGGCGCCGGTGGCCCCGGGAGGTGTCCAGGTAGACCCGGGTGCAGCCCTCTCCCTCGCAGCTCCGCAGGAGCGCCAGGTCGCCGGGGTCGGTCAGCAGCTCGACGGCGTCCCGGGCCACGGCGGCGAGCAGCGCGCCGCATCCGACGCCTCCGCACAACTCCCGTACGAGGTGCCCCTCCCGGTCCCGCACCGCGCACAGGCCGGGGGGTGGTCCGGCGGCCAGCGCGTTGACCCGGGCGAGGGCCCGCGCCGTGCCGGCGTGCGGGGCGGGGGCGGGCGGGGCGGGCGGGTGCGGGGTGCCGACGGGCGGGTGCGGGGTGCCGGCGGGCGGCTGCGGGGTGCCGGCGGGCGGGTCGGCCCCCGGACGCGGCTCCGCCCGTACGAGCACCTCCACATCGCCGCGCAGGTCCCGGAAGGCGGCGACCCAGTCGGGCCCAGGCCGGACCAGCGGCGTCCGGTCGGGCACCAGCCCGGCCCCGACGAGCCACAGCTGCAGGTCGTCGCCGTCGGCGAGCCCCTCGTGGGGCGCGCGCGTGGCCAACAGGTCGAGGCAGAGCCTCCCGGAGTCGAACCACATGCCCGTCACCGCCTCGCCCGCCGGAGCCCGGCCGCCGTCGCTCCTCCCAGAGTGCCCGCGGGCCGGGCGGGGCGGAAGCCCCCGTGCGGACCGGGACGGGCCGCTTCGGCGCCCGTCAGCCGCCGGCGGGCGGCGGGTCCCCGTGCAGGAGCCGCTGGAACAGGCAGTGGTCGCGCCAGGCGCCGTTGATGTGGAGGTAGCGCGGGGCGAGCCCGTACTGCTCGAAGCCCGCCTTCGCCAGGACCCGCTGCGAGGCCACGTTGTCCACGAGGGTCCCGGCCTCGACCCGGTGCAGGCCCACTTCGTCGCGGGCGGCCCGGCAGACCGCCTCGACCCCGGCGGTGGCCAGCCCGCGGCCGTTCCACGCCCGGTCCACCCAGTAGCCGACGCCGCCGCTGCGCAGCGGCCCCAGCACGATGTTGCCGAGGTTGATCGAGCCGACGGGCGCGCCGGTCGCCGTCTCGACGAACACGTACGGGACGATGCGGCCCGCGTCCCGCTCGGCCAGCACGCCTTCGATGCGGGCCCGCTGGCCGGCCTCCGTGTAGAAGGCCTCGGGCCGGGACGGCTCGAAGGGGGCCATGTACGCCCGGTTGCGGGCCAGCACGTCGGCGAGCCCGGCCGCGTCCCCGGGCTCCAGGCCCCTCATCTCCACTCCGTCGACGATCACCCCGGCACGCTAGCCGACGACCGCGGACCCTGCCCGGACCCGGCCGCGACCGGACCGGCCCGCGCCCGCGGAGCGCCGTCGGGCGTCATCCCCGGGGCGCGTCCGCGTACTTGAGGTCGCCGCCCGCGTCCAGCGACAGCCGGTACCCGCGCTTGACCACGGTCTGGATCAGCTTCGGCGACCCCAGCGCCACCCTGAGGCGGGCCATCGCCGTCTCCACGGCGTGCTCGTCGCTTCCGGCCCCCGGCAGCGCCCGCAACAGGTCCGCCCGCGACACCACCCAGCCGGGCCGCCGCGCGAGCGCCCGCAGCAGCGCCATCCCGGCCGGCTGTACGGACCGCAGCTCCGCGTCCAGCAGCACGGCGTGCCCGCGCACCTCCAGCCGGTGCCCGGCCACCGGCAGGACCCGGGCCCGGCCCGGCAGTTCCTGGCAGAGCAGTTGCACCAGGGGGCCCAGCCGGAAGCGCTCCGGATGCACCGTGTCCACCCCGTGCGCCTGGAGCGGCAGCGCGGTGACCGGTCCCACGCACGCGGAGAGCACCGGGCCCCGCAGCGCCGCGAGCACGGGTTCCCGTACGCCGCGCTCCGCGGCCCGGGACAGCAGGGAGGCCGCGGCGGGCGCCGAGGTGAAGCTGACCGCGTCCACCGTGCCGCCGGCCACGGCGTCGAGCAGCCGGTCCAGCGGCGCGAGGTCCTCCGGCGCCATCCACCGGTACACGGGGACGACGACCACCTCGGCGCCGGCCGCCCGCAGCGCCTCCACGAAGCCGGGCAGCGGCTCGCCGTGCAGCTGGAGCGCGATCCGCCGCCCCGCCACGCCCGTCGCCAGCAGCCGCTCCAGCACCTCGGCGAGCGACTCCGACTCCGGCGACCAGGTCTCCACGAGCCCGGCGGCCCGGATGGCGCCCTTCACCTTCGGGCCGCGCGCGAGCAGTTCCGTCCGGCGCAGCCGCTCCAGCAGCACCTCGCCGATCCCCCACCCGTCGGCGGCCTCGATCCAGCCGCGGAACCCGATGGCGGTGGTGGCGACCACCACGTCGGGGGCGGCGGCGAGCAGTTCCTTGGTGGCGGCGAGCAGCTCGCTGTCGTCGGCCAGCGGCACGATCCGCAGCGCGGGCGCGTGCAGGACGGTGGCCCCGCGGCGGCGCAGCAGGGCGATCAGTTCGTCGGCGCGCCGGGCGGCGGTCACCCCCACGGTGAAGCCCGAGAGGGGGCCGGGACCGGTGTGCTGCCTGTGCTCGTACATGTGACCTGCCTTGCCCAGTGGGTCGGTGTCGCGCCGCGGGAGGCGGGGGGTGAGCGGGCGCGGGCGCGGGAACCGAGCCTGCCCGCACGGCGTGTCAGGCTCGGTTCCGCCGTATTTCGCGGCCGTTAACCGCCGTTACACCGAGGTGAGCTGCGCCTTCGCCGCCGCACCCGGCTGCGCGACGATCACCGGGGCCGGCCGGCGAAGGTATACCGCCCAGGTCACCGCGCAGCACACCGCGTAGAACCCGAGGAAGGTCACGAAGGCGGCCGTCCCGGAGCCGGAGGCGGTGAACGCCTGCCGGAACACCAGGTTGATGCCGAGTCCGCCGAGCGCCCCGACGGCGCCGATCAGTCCCATGGAGGCGCCCGACAGCCGACGCCCGTACGCCGCCGCGCCCTCGCCGTCCATGCCCCGGGCCAGCGCCTTGGCCTGGAAGATCCCCGGGATCATCTTGTACGTGGAGCCGTTGCCGAGCCCGCTGAGGACGAACAGCGCGACGAACCCGACCAGGAACACCGCCAGCGACTCCCGCACCGAGGCGAGGACGACGACCCCGGTCGCCGCCGCCATGGCCACGAAGGTGCCCAGCGTGATCCACGCGCCGCCGAACCGGTCGGCGAGCGCCCCGCCGACCGGCCGGATCAGCGAACCGAGCAGCGGCCCGACGAAGGTCAGCGAGGCGGCCTGGAGCGGGGTCCGGCCGAACTGCGTCTGCAGGACCAGCCCGAAGGCGAAGCTGTAGCCGATGAACGACCCGAAGGTGCCGACGTACAGGAACGCCATGATCCAGGTGTGGGGCTCGCGCACGGCCTCCCGCACCGCACCGGTGTCGTTCCGCACGGGCGCCAGGTTGTCCATCCGCAGCAGGGCCAGCACGGCCGCCGCCACGATCAGCGGGAGGTAGGCGGCGAGCAGCAGCCTCGGGTGCCCGGCTCCGGCGGTGGCGATCACCAGCAGGGCCGCGAGCTGCACCACGGGGACGCCGATGTTGCCGCCGCCCGCGTTCAGGCCGAGCGCCCAGCCCTTCTTGCGCAGCGGGAAGAAGGCGTTGATGTTGGTCATCGACGAGGCGAAGTTCCCGCCGCCCACCCCGGTCAGGGCGGCCACCAGCAGGAACGTGCCGTACGAGGTTCCCGGCTCCATGACGACCAGCGCGGCCGCGGTCGGCGCGAGCAGCAGCAGGGCGCTGACGACGGTCCAGTTCCGGCCGCCGAACCGGGCGACGGCGAAGGTGTACGGCACCCGCACCAGGGCCCCGACGAAGGTGGCGGTCGCGATGAGGAAGAACTTTCCGGCGGGGTCGATCCCGTAGCCGGGGCCCATGAAGAGCACCATCACGGACCACAGGGACCAGATGGAGAAGCCGATGTGCTCGGACAGAACCGAGTACAGGAGGTTGCGGCGGGCGGTCCGCTCCCCCGTCTCCTGCCAGAAGGCCTCGTCCTCGGGGTCCCACCGCTCGATCCAGCGGCCCCCCTTGCGCGGTGCGGTCGTACCGGTCATCACACGCCTCCACAGCTGTCGCGTCCGTGGTGACGACGGTAGGAACGGCGCGTTTCAGCCCCGGTCCCCGCCCGATGACCGCCGGGATACCGTGCTCTCACCCGCCCCGGGGCCGGGCTGTGAGCCGCCCGGGGTCCAGCTGCCGGCGGGCGGTACGAGCCACCCCCGCTCGGCGGCCAGCCCGGCGGCCGCGGTGCGCAGGGCGTCGAGCCCGGGGTGGCGGAAGCCCTTGCGCCACACCATCGACAGCGGCGACAGCGGCACCGGCCCGGTCAGCGGCCGCTTCACGCAGCCGGGCATGTCGGGGAAGTCCACCGCGACCAGCACCGGATTGCCGGTCTTGGCCATGACCCGCCCGAACTCCTCCTTGCCCATGGCGACCGGCGCAGGCGGCGCCACCTCGATGCCCCGCCCGGCGAACAGCTCGCGCGCCAGCGCCGTCCACTCCAGGGTCCGCGGGTTCCCGGCGCCGGCGTACACGGACTCCCCGGCCAGCCCGTCCAGCGGTACGGCCTCCCGCCCGGCCAGGGCGTGGTGCTCGGGCAGCAGCACGGCGAGCGGTTCGTACCGCACGGGGCACCGTTCGAGGCGCCCCCGCAGTGCCGGGCCGAGCCCGTCGGCGTACCCGAACGAGACGTCGAGCCGCCCGGCCGCGATCTCGGCGGCGGCATGGGTCAGCCCGCTCTCGAAGCGGGCCATCAGCTCGCAGTCCGGGGCGAGTTCGCGGGCCCGCTCCAGGACGGTGCGGCCGGTGCCGGGCCCGTCGGTGTTCACGTCGACCAGGAGCGGTCGGGGCTCGCCGTCCCCGCCGAAGGCCGCGGCCAGCTCCTCGTGCGCGCGCAGTACGCGGCGGGCCAGGGGCAGCAGGCGCTCCCCGTCGGGCGTCAGCTCCACCTGCCGGGTGGTCCGTACGAACAGGGCGGCGCCCAGGTCCCGTTCGAGCCGCCGGACGTCCCGGCTGAGGGCCTGCTGGGCGACGTACAGGCGGGCGGCGGCGCGGGTGAAGTGCAGCTCCTCCGCGCAGGCGACGAAGCCGCGCAGCAGCCGGGGTTCCACATCGCGGGGCATCACCCCCGGAGACTAACAACGCAGGGGCGTGAATGGGTCCTGAACAGGTGTTGGACCGGAGCCGGGAGCGGGCCCGAGGCTGTGACCATGCCCACCGCGCCCGCCCGCCCCGCCTCCGCCCGCCCCGCGCCCGCCCGGCCGCCCCGGATGACCGTCACCGGCTCCACCCTCGTCATCGCCGCCCCGGTCGGCCCCGGCCCCGGCGCCGCGGCCCGGGCCGCCGGCCGGGCCCCGGCCCGCGCCCGGCGGGTCCGCGCCCGCGGCCCGTACCGCCGGCTGTTCGACCTCCCCGGAACCCGGGCCTTCACCGCCGGGAACCTGCTCGCCCGGCTCCCGATGGGCATGTTCGGGGTCAGCGCGGTCATGATGATCGCGGGCCAGCGCGGCTCGTACGCCCTCGCCGGGGCGGTCACCGCCACCGGCCTGGCGGCCACGGCCCTGGTCGCCCCCTGGACGGCCCGGCTGGTCGACCGGCACGGGCAGGCCCGGGTCGCCCTCCCCGCGGCCCTGATCGCCGTCCTGGGCTCCCTCTCCCTCGTCGCCTGCGTCCGCCTCGACGCCCCGGCCTGGACCCTCTTCGCCTCGTACGCCGCGACCGCCACCACCCCGAACATCGGCGGCATGTCCCGCGCCCGCTGGACCCACCTGCTGCGCGGCTCCCCGGCAGCGCACCACACCGCGATGTCCTTCGAACAGGCCGCCGACGAGCTGTGCTTCATGCTCGGCCCGGTCCTCGCGGCCGTGCTGTGCACCTCCGTCTTCCCCGAGGCGGGCACCCTCACGGCCGCGGCGCTGCTCCTGGCCGGGATGCTGGTCTTCACCTCCCGGCGGGCCACGGAACCCCCGGTGTCGGCGGCGCCGCGGGGCGGCGCGTCGCCGCTGCGCGCCCTCGGCCCGCTCCTGCCCGTCTTCCTGGCCACGGGCGTGGTCTTCGGCTCGATGGAGGTCGCCTCGATCGCCCACCTCGCCGGGCACGGACTGGGCGCCGCCTCCGGGCCGGTGCTGGCCCTCCAGGCGGCGGGCTCCTGCGCGGCCGGCCTGGTCTACGGCACCCTGCGCCCCCGCGGCCTGCCGTTCTGCCTGGCCGCGATGGCCGCGCTGATGGCCCTCCCCTGGGCCGCGGCGGCCGCCGGCTCCCTGCCGGCCCTGGCGGCCGCGCTCCTGCTGGCCGGGATGGCCACGGCCCCGACAATGGTCACGGCGATGTCCGAGGTCCACGCCCGTACCCCCGAGGGCCGCCTCAACGAGGGCATGACCCTCGCGGTCACCGCCATCCTCACGGGCATCGCCGCGGGCTCCGCCTCGGCCGGCCTGCTCGTGGACCGCTTCGGCACCACCACGGCCTACCTGCTGCCCGCGGCGGCGGCCGCGCTCGCCCTCCCGGCGGCCGCGTCCGGCGGATTCGTGCGGCGGGCGAGTGATCGTTCCCGCGTGGTACGCACCGCTTCCGGCCGGGATCGGACATAACTGGGGTGTCTCCCCAGCGCCCTTCCCTTTGCGGAGGAACTTCCCGTGCCTTCTTCCCGTTCCGTACCCGCTGCCCTGATCGTCGCGGCCGTGACCGCGACCTGTCTGGTCCCCGCCGTGCCGGCCCTGGCCGACTCGGCCGGCCTCCGCTTCTCCCAGCCGTACCTGCCCTCGATCGCCCCGGGGCGCACGGGCCGCGTCGTCATCGCCGCCGTCAGCGGTGCGGAGCCCGTCTCCAGCGGCACGTTCCGCATCACCGCGCCGGACCGTACGACCTTCCCCGAGGCCCGCTTCTACTGGAACGGGCAGCGTGCGGCCGCCCCGTGCACCCGCTCGTCCGACGCCCGGCTGCTGACCTGCGAGGCCGGAACCCGCGCCGGCTTCGCCTTCCCCCGTGACGCGCGGACCCAGCTGGGGGTCGCGCTGCGGGTGGACGCGGACGCCCCCGAGGGCACGACGCTGGGCGGCGGCGAGTGGGCCACCGGCACCGGCGAGTCGGCCCTGTTCGGCGTGGCGACCCCGGTGACCGGCCCGAAGGGCGACGACGGCAAGCCCGGCCACGACGGGAAGCCCGGCCACCACGGCAAGCCGGGGCGCCCCGGCCCCCAGGGCGAGAAGGGCGACAGGGGCGAGAAGGGCGACCGCGGTGACCAGGGAGAGCGCGGCGACACCGGCGCGACCGGTCCCGCCGGGCCCCGCGGACCCGAAGGACCCCGGGGGGAGCAGGGCCCGTCCGGCGGCCCCAAGGGCGACAAGGGAGACAAGGGCGACCGCGGAGACCGGGGCCCGCGCGGCGACCGCGGCCCGGCCGGCCCCAAGGGCACCAAGGGGGACCGGGGAACCACCGGCACCCAGGGCCCGAAGGGCGCCAAGGGCCCCAAGGGCCCCAAGGGCGACCGCGGCCCGATCGGACCGCAGGGACCTCAGGGCTCCAAGGGCCCGAAGGGCGACTCCGGGAAGCCCGGGAAGCCCGGCACCTGCACGAAGTGCGGCGGTCACCACGAGACCCCGAAGGCCCGCATCGTCTCCCCCGGCAAGGGCCTCGGCATCCACTCCGGCCCGGGCACCGGGTACGCGAAGAAGGGCAAGGCCCTGACCGGCGACGTCGTCGCCGTCCAGTGCAAGGTCAACGGCCAGACCGTCGACGGGAACGCGATCTGGTACAAGCTCGCCGACGGCCGCGGCTGGATCGCCGCCCGCTACGCGAAGAACCTCAACAAGGTGCCGGTCTGCTGACAGCCCCCCGCCGCACCCCCTGACGAAGGCCCCGCAGCCCCGACCCTGCGGGGCCTTCGCCTTCGCTCGCCCGCCAACGCCCGGCGGCTCATGGAAGCCGTGGCCCGTGACCGCGAGAGCGCACCCACGGTCGCCAAGACCATGGACGAGCTGAGGGATCTGGCAGGAGGCGAGGAGTGAGGAGTGTTCACTTCGACCCGGACGCCTGGGAAGACTTCCTGTTCCGGCTCGGCTCGGACCGCAGGACAGCCCGCAGGATCACCCGCCTGATCGGTGAGATCCAACGCGACCCCTTCAGCGGGATCGGCAAGCCCGCGCCGTTGAAGGGCGAGCTGTCGGGCTACTGGTCACGCCGCATCGACGACGAGCACCGTCTCGTGTACCGGGCGGACGCCAAAGAGGTGAAGATCCTCAAGGCGCGCTACCACTACTGACCCGCGCCACGAGAAAACCCCCTGACCTGGCGAAGTTCTCGCAGGTCAGGGGGTCTTTTCACATGGGGTGGTGGAGATGGCGGGAATCGAACCCGCGTCCAACGGTGCAGAAGCAGGGCTTCTCCGAGCGCAGTCCGCTGCGCTTTTCTCAGCCCCGGAGATCACACGGACAAGTCTCCGACGGGCTCAGTCACTGTTTGATTTCCCTCCAACCCCCGTGACCGGGGCTAGAGGTTTAGATCCCTAATTGACGCCAGGATCCGGACCGGGACCACTTCCGGGCTGACGCTCCTCACAGAGGCTTCAGCTCACTGTTATTAGGCAGCGAGGGTGAAGCGGGAGTTATCGCTCTTGGTGTTGGCGATTATTGTTTGCGACATGTGGTTAGCGAGATCATTGCCGCTTCCTCGGCTCGCTTCCCCTGCATCGACATCCGCTGTCGAAACCGATCATCCCCATGTTTTTTTATCAACGTGCCCCACCGCGAGCGGGAGGCGCTGACGCCATCCTACGCGAAGTGGACCACCGCGTGCCAGGCGATTAAACCGTGCCCCGCTGCTTGCGCCGTACGGCCGAGATCGCCCGGTTCGTCTCGCGCGTGTCCTGCTTCTCGCGGAGCGTCTGCCGCTTGTCGTACTCCTTCTTGCCCTTGGCCAGCGCGATCTCGATCTTGGCCCGGCCGTCCTTGAAGTACAGGGCGAGCGGCACGATCGTGTGCCCCGACTCCTGCGCCTTCCGCTCCAGCTTGTCGATCTCCTCGCGGTGCATGAGGAGCTTGCGCTTGCGCCGGGCGCTGTGGTTTGTCCAGGTCCCCTGGCTGTACTCCGGCACGTGGACGTTGTAGAGCCACGCCTCGTTGCTCTCCATCGTCACGAAGCCGTCGACCAGCGAGGCCCGGCCCTGGCGCAGGGACTTGACCTCGGTGCCCGTGAGCACGAGACCGCACTCGTAGGTGTCGATGATCGTGTAGTCGTGGTGCGCCTTCTTGTTCTGGGCGATCAGCTTGCGCCCTTTTTCCTTAGCCATAGTGCGGTCATTTTCGCACTACGGACCCACCCCGAGGCCACCCAATACCGTGGCGGCCCGTTCCTCGGCCCCGTCGCCCGCCGCCAGGTCCGGGGTGATGCCGCCGCCGTCGAGGCTGCGGCCCGCCGGGGTGCGGTACGTGCCCACCGTCAGCTCCGCCACCGAACCGTCCGGCAGCGCGGTCGGCATCTGCACCGAGCCCTTGCCGAAGGTGCGGCTGCCGACGGCCACCGCCCGGCCGCGGTCCTGGAGGGCGCCGGTCAGCAGTTCGGCCGCGCTCATCGTGCCGCCGTCGACCAGGGCCACCAGCGGCCGGGCCGTGTCGCCGCCGGGGGGTGCGTACAGGGCGCGCTCGTCGCCGCGTACGTCGTACGTGGCCACCAGCCCGCCGTCCAGGAAGGCGGAGGCGGCCGTCACCGCCTCGGCGACCAGCCCGCCCGGGTTGCCGCGCAGGTCGAGCATGACCCCGGCGCCCGCCGGGGCCTCGCGGACGGCGGCCCGCACCCGCTCGCCGGAACCGCGGGTGAAGGAGGCGACCTTGATGACGGTGATCCCGCCGGGCAGCCGGCGTACGGTCACCGGCTCGGTGCGCAGCTGCTCGCGGCGGACGGTCTCGGTGAGGTCGGAGCCGCCGCGGCTCAGGTTCAGGACGACGGGGGTGCCCTCCTCGCCGCGCAGCAGGGAGATGACGTCGTTCACGGCGAGGCCGGTGACGGCGCGCCCGTCGACGCTCAGCAGCCGGTCGCCGGCGCGCAGGCCGGCGCGGGCGGCGGGGCTGTCGGGCTGGACCTTGTCGACCTCGATCATGCCGCCCGGGCCGCGTTCCGCCCAGAGGCCGACGCCGGTCCAGCGGCCGTCGAGGCCCTCCGCGAAGGCCGCGTACTCGCCCTGGTCGTAGACGGTGCCCCAGCGGTCGCCGCTGCGGCTGACGACCTCCTGGGCGGCCTTCTTGCCGGACTTGCCCTCGGCGACGGCCTCGGCCGCGGCCCGGGCGACGGCCTCCCGGTCGGCGGTGCCGCTCGCGCGGGGCGTCGCGGTGGGCTCCGGGGTGCGGGCGCCGGCCGCGAGGACGGCCTGGGCCGCGGGTTCCTCGCGGTCCCAGCAGCCGGTGCTCGCGGCGGTGCCCACGGCCGCGAGGAAGGCCAACGTCAGGACGGCCCCGCGACGCAGGTCGCGGGGCCGGAGACAGAGGCTGGGCAGAGCCGGCATGGCGCCGAGTCTAGGACAAGCCCCGCGCCGGTACGGAGGGTTGACCGGACCGCTCGCGGGGCGCTTGTCACACCTTCAGGTACTTGCGCAACGCGAGGAAGGCGGCCATCGAGGGCATCAGGAGGCCGATGAACAGCACGTACGGGAGCTTGCCGATCACCGAGCTCCAGCCCATGAAGTCGATGATCTGGATCTTGGTCCGCAGTTCGAAGCCGTGGTCGATCACGAAGTACTGCCCCGAGACGAGCATCAGGCAGGCGATGACCGCGCCGATGAGGCCGGCGACGGCCGCCTCCATGATGAACGGGACCTGGATGTAGAAGCTGGAGGCGCCCACCAGCCGCATGATCCCGGTTTCCCGCCTCCGGCTGAAGGCGGAGACGCGCACCGTGTTGACGATCAGCAGCAGGGCCACGATCAGCATGATCAGCATGATGCCGAGGGCCGCGATGTTGACGTAGTTCAGGATCTTGAAGAGGACGTCGATGGCCTGGCGCTGGTCGTCGACGGTGTGGATGCCGTCCCGCCCGGCGAAGGCGGAGGTGACGACCTTGTACTTCTCCGGGTTCTTGAGCTTGACCCGGAAGGACTCCTGCATCTGGTCCGGGGTGATGGAGGAGGCGAGCGCGGTGTGCCCGTACTGCTCCTGGTAGTGCTTGTAGGCGTCGTCGGCCGACTCGTACGCGACGGACTTGACCAGGTCCATCTGCTTGAGCTCGGTCTCGATCTGCTTCTTCTGGTCGGCCGTCACCGCGCCCTTGCGGCAGGTGGCGACGCCCGCGGCCTGCGTGACCGGGCCGTCCGGCTTGGTCGTGGCCTCGCTCGCCTCCTCCGCGTCCTGCTTGTTGCAGAGGTAGATCGAGACGTTGGCCTTGTCGTACCAGTAGCCCTTCATCTTGCTCACCTGCTCGCGCATGAGCAGGGAGCCACCGAACAGGGCCAGCGACAGGGCCACGGAGATGATGACCGCGAAGGTCATGGTGAGATTGCGACGGAGGCCGACGCCGATCTCCGACATGACGAACTGGGCGCGCATGGCGTCCTTTCAGTGCTGGTAGCCGTAGACGCCGCGCGACTGGTCGCGTACGAGACGGCCCTGTTCGAGTTCGATGACGCGCTTGCGCATCTGGTCGACGATCTGCTGGTCGTGCGTCGCCATGATCACGGTGGTGCCGGTCCGGTTGATCCGGTCCAGCAGCTTCATGATGCCGACGGAGGTCTGCGGGTCGAGGTTGCCCGTGGGCTCGTCCGCGATCAGCAGGGCCGGCCGGTTGACGAAGGCGCGGGCGATGGCCACGCGCTGCTGCTCGCCGCCGGAGAGCTCGCCGGGCATCCGCTGCTCCTTGCCGCCGAGGCCCACCAGCTCCAGCACCTGCGGGACCGCCTTGCGGATCTCGCCCCGGGGCTTGCCGATGACCTCCTGCGCGAAGGCGACGTTCTCGGCCACCGTCTTGTTGGGCAGCAGCCGGAAGTCCTGGAAGACGGTCCCCAGCTGGCGCCGCATCTGCGGGACCTTCCAGTTGGAGAGCTTGGCGAGGTCCTTGCCGAGGACGTGCACCTGGCCGTGGCTCGCCCGCTCCTCGCGCAGGATCAGCCGCAGGAAGGTGGACTTGCCGGAGCCGGAGGAGCCGACCAGGAAGACGAACTCGCCCTTCGCGATGTCCAGGGAGACATCTCTGAGTGCGGGGCGGTTCTGCTTCGGGTAGGACTTGGAAACGCTGTCGAATCGGATCACGGATGCACCACGGTCGCCGGGAGTAGGTGTGCGTGACCATACGCGAACGGGCGCGGGGTGTGGACCCGGCCTCCGGAGTTGCCCGTTTTATCCCCGGGTCCGGAGGGGTCCCGACCGGGACTGCCCGGAGGGGCCGCGCCGAATGTCGGCGAAGCTGGCACAGTGGTAGGGGGAACGGACCGGTTCCCACCGCCGTTGTACCCAGCGGAACCGAGGGCGAGAGGAGGAGCGCATGACATATGACCGGCTCGTGTGCGCGAACTGCGCCGCACCCGTCAGCCAGGGCCGCTGCCCGGTGTGCCGGGCGAACCGGGAGCGCCTCCAGCGGGAGCACGAGGGCCCCTTCTCCGGCCTGAATCCCGTGACGCTGATCGCGCTCATGGTGGTCCTCGCGGTGGCGCTGGCCCTCGTGGTCCAGCAGACCGCGTAGGAGGCGGACGCCGGCGCGGCCGCGCCGCGTACCGATCACCCCGGCAGGACGAAGGGCCCGGACACCTGCAGGTGTCCGGGCCCTTCTCCGGTCCGGGAGCCGTACGGCTGCCGGATCCGGACGGCTCTAGGCGGTCTGCTCCTGCTGCTTGCGCCAGCGGATCCCAGCCTCCAGGAAGCCGTCGATCTCGCCGTCGAGGACCGCCTGCGGGTTGCCGACCTCGAACTCCGTCCGCAGGTCCTTGACCATCTGGTACGGGTGAAGGACGTAGGAGCGCATCTGGTTGCCCCAGGAGCTGCCCCCGTCCTTCAGGGCGTCCATCTTGTCCTTCTCCTCCTGGCGGCGCCGCTCCAGCAGCTTGGCCTGGAGGACGTTCATGGCGCTGGCCTTGTTCTGGATCTGCGAGCGCTCGTTCTGGCAGGAGACGACGATGCCGGTCGGGATGTGCGTGATGCGCACGGCCGAGTCGGTGGTGTTGACGCCCTGGCCGCCGGGGCCGGAGGCGCGGTACACGTCGACGCGCAGCTCGCCCTCGTCGATCTCGACGTGGTCGCTGGACTCGACGACCGGCAGCACCTCGACGCCCGCGAAGGAGGTCTGGCGGCGGCCCTGGTTGTCGAAGGGCGAGATCCGCACGAGGCGGTGGGTGCCCTGCTCGACGGAGAGGGTGCCGTAGGCGTACGGGGCCTTGACGACGAAGGTGGTCGACTTGATGCCGGCCTCCTCCGCGTAGGAGGTCTCGTAGATCTCGGTCGGGTAGCCGTGCCGCTCGGCCCAGCGCAGGTACATGCGCTGGAGGCGCTCGGCGAAGTCGGAGGCGTCGACGCCGCCGGCCTCGGCGCGGATGTTGACGAGGGCCTCGCGCTCGGCGTACTCGCCGGAGAGCAGGGTGCGGACCTCCATCTCGTCCAGCGCCTTGCGGACGGAGACCAGCTCGGCCTCGGCCTCGACGAGGGTGTCCGCGTCGTCCATCTCCTGGGCGAGCTCGAAGAGGACCGCGAGGTCATCGATGCGCCCGCGCAGGGTCTCGGTCTTGCGGACCTCGGCCTGGAGGTGCGAAAGCTTGCTCGTGATCTTCTGGGCGGCCTCCGGGTCGTCCCACAGGGACGGCGCGGCGGCCTGCTCCTCGAGCACGGCGATATCTGCCCTCAGCTTGTCGAGGTCCAGGACGGCCTCGATCGACCCCATGGTCGAGGAGAGGGACTTGAGCTCTTCGGAAACATCGACGACTGCCACGGGTCCAGCGTAGCCGGTCCCCGGAGGGCGCCGTCCGGGCAGGCCGAATCACCCGTACTGGTGGCGGGGCGCACGGGCGTACGCTCACGTTATGACCGTTCTCGTCGTCACGCGCCTCGTCAAGCGGCGTCATGTGGACCACATGCGCGTCACGACGACGGGCTGTCAGCCGCCGGACCCTCACCGAGCCTGATCCACCCCGATCCGACTTGGGTCCTGTACGCGGCCCTCGCGGTCCCGGCGCCACCCCTGCCGGCGACCCCTCCCCCTCCGCGGCCCCGCCACCCCCCGGGAACAGGACCCCGTGACATCCGAAACGGAGCCGTCATGCCGTCCGCGCACACCCTCCCCGTCCTGGACCTCTCCCGTGCCGACGATCCGGCCCAGCGGGCCGCCTTCCTGGACCAGCTGCACGCGGCCGCCCGGGACACCGGGTTCCTGCACCTGACCGGGCACGGCATCACCGATGCCGAGACCACCCGGATCCTGGAGCTGACCAGGGCCTTCTTCGCCCTACCGGAGGCCGACCGGCTCGCCGTGAGCAACCTGCGCTCCCCGCACTTCCGCGGTTACACCCGGATCGGCGCCGAGCTGACCGGCGGGGCCTCGGACTGGCGCGACCAGCTGGACGTGGGCGCCGAGCGGCCCGCGCCGGTGATGGGGCCGGACGATCCGGCGTACCTGTGGCTGGAGGGGCCGAACCAGTGGCCCGCGGCCCTGCCCGGGCTGCGCACCGCGGTGCTGGAGTGGCAGGCGCGGCTGGCGGCGGTGGCCCACCGGCTGCTCCGGGAGCTGCTGGCCTCGATCGGCGCCCCGGCCGACTTCTTCGACGCGGCGTTCGCGGACCGGCCGCACCTGCACACCAAGCTGATCCGCTACCCCGGCTCGTCCCCGTCCGGCACCGACCAGGGCGTGGGCGCACACAAGGACTACGGGTTCCTCACCCTGCTGCTCCAGGACTCGGTCGGCGGTCTCCAGGTGGTCCGCGACGGCGGCTACCTCGACGTGCCGCCGCTGCCCGGGGCGTTCGTGGTCAACCTGGGCGAGCTGCTGGAGATCGCGACCGAGGGGTACCTGACGGCGACGGACCACCGGGTGATCAGCCCGCCGGGCGCGGTGGAGCGGTACTCGGTGCCGTTCTTCTACAACCCGCGGCTGGACGCGGTGGTGGAGACGGTCCCGGGCGACTACCTGCGCGCGGCGCCCGGGGTCGCGCACGACGCGGACAACCCGCTGCACGCGGAGTACGGCCGCAACGAGCTCAAGGGCTGGGTCCGCGCCCACCCGGAGGTGGCCCGCCGCTGGCACCCGGAGCTGGTGGCGGCGTAACCGGAGGGGCCGCCGGGGAAGCGGGGCCGTCGCGGGCCGCCGTCGGGGCGGAGGCGGTCCCCGGCGGCCGGCCGGCTACGGCGCGCGGGTTCCGGAGTTCTTGGTGTCCTGCGGGGGCGGGGTCTCCTCGCCGCCGGAGAGCGCGAGCCACGTGCCGACCCCCACCACGGCGGTGAGCGCCAGCGCGGAGGCGGACAGCACCAGCCGCCGCTTGCGCGCGGCCTCGGCGCGGTGCCGGGCCGAGCCCGGGCGGTGGCCGCCGGCCGGGCGCGGGACGCGGGCGGTGCCGAGCGCGCCGCCCGCCAGCTCGTCCGGGCCCGGTACCCGCATCGAGGTGTGCGTGTCCCGGTTGGAGTCGGTCGCCGAACCGGGCACCAGCGGAACCACGCCGCGGCGCCGCACGGGGTCGGCGGGCGGCTCCTCGGCCTCCGGTTCGCCCGGACCGGCGTCGTCCGGCTCGTCCACGTCCAGCGGCGGCATCCCGGCCAGCAGGGGCAGCAGGTCGCGCAGCCGCGCCGAGAGCTCCGACGCGCGCAGCCGCGACGCCGGGGCCTTGGCCAGGCACTGCACGACGAGCTGCCACAGCTCGTCGGGGATCCCGGGCAGCGGGACGACCGTCTCGGTCACGTGCCGGCGCAGCACCGCGCCGGGGTGGCCGCCGCCGAACGGGGTGAACCCGGCCAGCAGCTCGTACAGGACGGTGGCCAGTGCGTAGATGTCGACCGCCGCCCGCGGGGGCAGGCCCTCCACGATCTCCGGGGCCAGGTAGTCGGGGGTGCCGATGATCCGGGTGGCCGGGGCCGAGGACCGGCCCGTGGCGGCCCGCCGCGGGGAGTCGATCAGCTTGGCGACGCCGAAGTCGGTCAGCAGCGCCGGGTGGGCCCCGCCGGGGCCGAGCGGGCCCTGCATGTCGAGCAGGACGTTCTCGGGCTTGACGTCCCGGTGGACGACCCCGGCCGCGTGGGCCGCGGCCAGCGCGTCGGCGACGTCCGCGACGATGGCCACGGCCGCCTCGGGGGCGAGCCGCCGCTCGCGGTCGAGGCGCGTGCGCAGGTCCGTACCGCGGACGAGGTCCATGACGAGGGCGAGGTCGTTGCCGTCCACGACGAGGTCGCGGACGGAGACGACGTGCGGGTGGTCCAGGCCCAGCAGCGCGCTGCGCTCCTGGACGAACCGTCCGACCAGCTCCTGGTCGGACGCGAGGTCCTCGCGCAGCAGTTTGACGGCGACGGGGCCTTCCGGCCCCTCGCCCAGCCACACCGTGCCCGCGCTGCCGCGCCCAAGGATCTGGTGCGCGGTGTACCGGCTGCCGATCTTCCGTGCCACGACTGCTCCCTCAGCGGCTGGCGTACGCACCAAAGCTACGCGGCCGGGTGGGGGTTGGAGGCCAGTAGGGGGCCCGATTTGCGGCGACCTTCGCTTCTGGGGGCGAAATCACTCCCCAGAAGTCGACAAATCTACGAACTCGGCATCAATGCGGCCCGGTTCAGGGCGCTCCGGAGCCTCCGGACCCCGTGGAGTCGCCGATGGAGCCGAGGAAGTCGGCGGCCTCGGTGCCCCACGTCCACAGTTGGTCCCACCAGCCCCGGCCGGTGCCGACCCACTCCTGGAGCGGGGTCAGCTCCCAGACCAGCCAGCCCGCGACGAAGAACAGCAGGATCATGACCAGGCAGCCCTTGAGGCAGCCGAGGCCGGGGATCCGCACCGGGTTGGCGCTGCGGCGGCGGGGCTCCCGCGGTTCACGGGGCTCCCGCGGCGGCCGCTGCTGCGGCGGGCCCTGCGGCGGCTGCTGCGGCGCCTGGGGCTGCCGGTACTGCGGCTGCTGAGGCTGCTGGTACTGCTGGGGCTGGTGCTGCTGCGGCTGGTAGTGCTGCGGCGGCGGGGGCGCGTACTGCTGCTGCGGCTGGTACGAGGGCTGCTGCGGCTGCTGGTACTGCTGCGGCGGCGGGCCCTGGCGGTACGGCTGCTGCTGCGGCGCGCCCTGCGGGGGCCGCTGCTGCGGCGGGGGCGGCGGAGGCGCCTGCCGCTGCGGGCGCCGGCGCAGCGGGTCCTCGCCCGGGTCGAGGTACTGCATCTGCGTCTGCTCGTTGCGGTCGCGGACGGCGCGCATCTGCGACTCCCACGGGTGCGGCTGGTCGGGCCGCTGCACCGGGGGCATCACCGAGGTCGGGTCGGCGCCGCCGGCGGGGCCGGTGCTCGGCAGCACGGAGGTGGCGTCGGCCGCGCCCACCGGGGGCAGGACACTGGTCATGCCGTTCGGGTCGTAGCCGCCCATGGGCGAGCCCGCGGAGCCGGGCAGGACCTGGGTGGCGTCGCCGACGCCCGGGGTCGCGGGGACCGGCGCGGGCGAGGGGTCGGGGGCGAGCAGGGCGCCGACGCCGAGCGCGGCCTCCACCTCGGAGGGGGCGGAGTGCACGCCGATGCCGGCGGCGACCACGCGCAGGCCGCGGGCCAGGCTCTCGGCGCTGGGGCGCTCGTTCGGCTCCTTGCTGAGGCAGCGCTGGATGACCGTCCAGAGCGGCTCCGGCAGGGTCGAGGGGCGCTGGGGCTCCTCGCTGAGGTGGCGGTGGAGCACTTCGAGGGCGGTGCCGCCGGCGAACGGCGGGCGACCGGTGACCAGCTCGTACAGCAGGATGCCGGCGCCGTAGATGTCGACGGCGGAGGTCTGCGGGCGGCCCTCGGCGGACTCGGGTGCCACGTAGGCCGGGGTGCCGACGAACTCGTGCGTGCGGGTCAGGCCCGGGGAGTCCGCGAGGCGGGCGATGCCGAAGTCGGTCAGCATCGGCTTCATCTGGCCGCCGCGCTCGTCGAGCAGCACGTTGGCGGGCTTCAGGTCGCGGTGGACCACCCCGTCGGCGTGGCTGGCGGCGAGCGCGTCCGCGATCTGGGCGGTCAGCAGGCTCGCGGCGACGGGGGTGAAGGGCCCGTTCTGGCGGAGGTACTTGTGCAGGTCCGGACCGTCGATGAGGTCCATGACCAGGGCGAGCAGGTCGCCCTCGACGACGAGGTCGCGCGTGCGCACGATGTTGGGGTGCGTCAGGCGCAGCAGGACCGAGCGCTCGCGCAGGAAGCGCATGACGATGTCGGGATCGTGGGCCAGCTCCTCCTTGAGGACCTTGATGGCCACGGTCTCGCCGGGATGGCCGGCGACCGCCGCCTCCGCGCCCGCGGCCTCCCTCTGGCGGGCACGCCAGACGGTGCCCGTGGCGCCGCGCCCGAGCGGCTCTTCGAGCAGGTACTTGCTGCCGACTGGCCGCACGTCTCGCGCTCCCTGCTGTCGTCTGCCGGCGCGTTTTCGCGCCGCCGTCCCTCGATGGGTTTTCCGGCCCACTCTAGGGGGTGTCCCCGGGGAAGACGCCGGGCGACGGAGGTTGGTTGCCGCACATATGTACGGAGGGTGATGTTCGCGGCGTATGCCGGGGGCGATTTTCCCCGCTTTCCCGGGCCCGCTGTCCGGATCCCGACGGGTCGGGGCGCCCCCGGCGCCGATCAAGATCACTTGTTGCCGGGTGCCGGGCGTGTTGTCGGCGACAGGTGCGAGGATGCACCCGTACGGACGGCACGGGACGGGAGCCCCGCCTTCCGGCAGACCTGACCGGACGACGCGTCCGTGCCGGGTGGGGGGCGACCGGGCAGCCATGTCCCGCGGTTCTCCTGCCGGGCGCACGCACCGCGCACCGCGCAGAAGGGACCGCTGACTGCGATGCAGATCCGGCTGACCGTCCTTGGGTCGCGCAGCGGCCACCAGACCGCGCCCGCCCCCGCGACCTGTGACGTGCTCGTCACCGCGCCCGCGGGCACGGCCCTGGCCGCCGTCGCCTCCGGGCTCGCGGCGACCGTCGGCGGGCCCGACACCGGCGGCACCATCGTGCTCTACGCCGGCGCGGAGCGGCTCGACCTCCAGCGCCGGGTGGTCGGCGAGCCCCCGCTGGTCGACGGGGCGGTGCTGGCGCTGAACGCGCCCGTGCCGGACGTGCTGCCGGAGGACGGCCTCGGCGCGCCCCAGCTGCACGTGGTGGCCGGGCCCGACGCGGGCGGGGTGCACCTCCTGCACAGCGGGCAGATCCGGGTCGGGCGCTCCGCCGACGCCGACGTCCCGCTGGACGACCCGGACGTGTCCCGGATGCACTGCACGGTCACCGTCACGGGGGACGGCCGGGTCTCCGTGGCCGACCTCGACTCGACGAACGGCACCACCCTCGACGGCTCCCCCGTGGGCCCCCGGCCCGTGGCCCTGCCCCCGGGCGCGCTGCTGCGGGTCGGCGAGTCCACCCTGCGCCTCGCGGCCGGGAGCGCGGCCCCGCTGGCGGTCGCCCCCGACCTGGAGGGCCACCTCGCGGTACGGGGCCGCACCGCCCCGAAGCCGGCGCCCGCCACGGCCCCGGCGCCGGACGGGACCGGCCCGGGTGACGGCGCGGCCCACGCCCCGGGCCACGGCGGCGCCCCCGCCGCGGACCACGGCCGGGGCGACGGCCGGGGCGACGACACCCCCGCGTCCGGGACCGCCCGGCCCGGCGGCCCCGGCTACGGCGGCCCCGGCTACGCACCGGGCGGCCGGGGCTCCGGCGCGGCCGGCCCGGGTGCCGCCCCGGTCCCGCACGCCCGCACCGCGCCCGGCGGGCCCTCCGGCGGCGCGGCGGGCCCGCCGCGCGCCCCGGGCGCGCCGTCCGCCGCCGGCCGCGCGCACGCGGACGCGCCCGAACCGGCGTACGGGCCGGCGGACGCGCCCGATCCGGCGGAGCCCCCCGCGGGCCGCCGCAGGGGCCTCGGCGCCTGGGCCCGCAAGTGGGTCCGCGGGGACGAGGCGTACGAGGTCCCGGCCGAGCCGGAGGCGGTGCCCGCCCTCTGCGTCGCCCCCGACCCCGACGACCCGGCCACGCTGCTGCTGGCCGCCCTGGGCCCCACCGAGCGGCTCTGGTCGCGCGGGCCCGGGCACCCCGGGGTGCTGGACCTCGGGCTCGGCGCGGGCAGCCGGGTCGACCTGCGGGCCGTCGGCTCGCTCGGCCTCGCCGGACCGCGCGCCCGCCTCGCCGGGGTGGCCCGCAGCGTGGTGGCGCAGCTGGCCGCCCTGCACGCGCCGGGACAGCTGGAGATCGTGCTGGTCTGCACCGACCGGGCCCGCCCGCTCGCGGAGCGCCGCCGCGACTGGGGCTGGCTCGGCTGGCTCCCCCACGTACGCCCCGCGCACGGCCAGGACTGCCGGCTGCTCCTGGCCTACGACCGCGACCAGGCCGCCGCCCGGACCGGGGAGCTCACCCGGCGCCTGGACGACGGCCCCCTCGGCACGCACTGGGCCGCCGCCGACCCCGAGGGGGTCCGGCAGGCCGCCCGCGTCTACCGGGGCCCGTACACCCTGCTCGTCCTCGACGGCGATCCCGGCGCGGGACCGCTGCGCGACGTCACCGGCCGGCTCGCCTCGCACGGGCCGGCCGGCGGCATCCACGTGCTCGCCCTGGCCGACGCCCCGGCCGCCACCCCCGCCTCGCCCGTCGCCGATACGTACGAGACGGCCTGCGCGGGCACCCCGGCCTTCCGGGACTGCGGCGCGGTCGCCCTGCTCAGCGGGGACGTCGCCACGGCCGTACGCACCTTCGCCGTGACCGGCGGCCGGCCGGTGCCCTCCGGCGACACCGTCACCGCCGACGCCGTCTCCGCCGCCTGGGCCGAGCGGTTCGCCCGCGCGCTGGCGCCGCTGCGCGCCGACGGCGGTCCGACCGAGCCCTACCGCCCGGCCGCGGCCGCCCTGCCCGCCACCGCCCGGCTGCTGGACGAACTGGGGCTGGCCCGGGCCACCCCCGCCTCCCTGATGGCCCGTTGGGCCGAGGCCACCGATCAGGGACAGGGCACGGGCGGGCTCGCCGAGATCGTGCTGGGCAGCGGGCGGCGCGGACCCGTCGGCGCCGAACTCGTCCACGACGGCCCGCACCTGCTGATCGAGGGGCCCGCCGGGAGCGGCCGGACCGAGCTGCTGCGCTCGGTGGCCGCCTCGCTGTCCGCGGCCGCCCGGCCCGACCGGCTGGGCCTGGTCCTGCTGGACGGGGCCGGCGGGGAGCGCGGCGACGGGCTGCTGCCCTGTACCGAGCTCCCGCACGCCTCCGCGCACCTGGTGGCCTCCGACCCGCTGCGCATGCGGGAGTTCGCGCAGGCCCTGGGCGCCGAGCTGAAGCGGCGCCACGAACTGCTCGACGGGGTGCCGTTCGCGGAGTGGCACGCCCGGCGCGAGCTCGCCGACCGGATGGTCTCGCCCCGCCAGCCCACCCCGGGCGAGCAGCGCGGCGACATCGACCCCCAGCGGACCGGGACCCTGCGGCTGCGCGCCGCGGCCCTGCGGACCGATCCGGCCGGGCCGAGCCCGCTGCCCCGGCTGGTGGTGCTCGTCGACGACTTCGACGCGCTGGTCGCGCCGGGGCTGGGCAGTACGGGCCGGCCCGCCGCCGGCTCGGTGGTCCGGGCGCTGGAGGCGGTGGCCCGCGAGGGCGCCCGCCTCGGGGTGCACCTGGTGGCCACCACCGCCCGTCCCGACCGGACGGCCGAGACCGGGCTGGCCCGGCTGACCACCCTGCGGGTGGAGCTCGACGCCCCGGACCAGCCGGGTCCCGGCCGCGGCGTGCTGCGGTACGCGGACGGCCGCACGGTCCCGTTCCAGGCGGGCCGGGTCACCGGGCGGATCCCGCGCACCGCGACCCTGAGGCCGACTGTGGTCCCGGTGGAGTGGGAGCGGATGGGCGACCCGCCGGCCCGCCGCCCGGTCCGCGAGCTGGGCAACGGGCCGACGGACCTCGCGCTGCTGGCCAGCGCCCTGGACCGGGCCTCCCACCTGGTCTCGGCGACGCCGGTGCTCTTCCCTCCGGCCCCCTGAACCCCTGCGGCGCCCCCGTGACGCGGTATTGCGGGGGCGCCCGGGTCGGCGTAGACCTTGTGGTCCGGGACACACCACGGGCATCGGGGGCACAGCCATGCGCAGGCACGGATCGCGTCGTACGACACTCAGCTGGGCGGCCGCGGCCGCCGCGGGCGTGCTCGCGCTCAGCGCCTGCGGAGGCGGATCCGACAAGGAGGAGCCGGCCCGGGGCGGTACGGCGGCGCCGGGGCCCACCGTGGAATTACCGAAGCTGACGGGCGAGAAGCTCGAAGTCGCGGCGGTGTGGACGGGCGCGGAGCAGGAGAACTTCACCAAGGTCCTGAAGGAGTTCGAGAAGCGGACCGGGGCCACCGTCACCTTCGTGCCCGCCCAGGACCCGATCGTCACGTTCCTCGGCTCGAAGATCGCGGGCGGGGCCCCGCCGGACGTGGCGCTGCTCCCGCAGGTCGGGGCGCTGGTCTCGGCGGTGCAGAACAAGTGGGCGCAGCCGGTGGGTCCGGAGGCGAAGGCCCAGCTCGACGCCAACTACTCGGCGGGCTGGAAGACGCTCGGCGCGGTCGAGGGCACCCAGTACGGGGTGTACTACAAGGCCGCGAACAAGTCGCTGATCTGGTACAACGCGAAGGCCTTCGAGGCGGCGGGCGTCAAGCCCCCCACCACCTGGAAGGAGCTGCTGACGGCGGCGGACACGCTCTCCGCGTCGGGCACCCCGGCGGTGTCGGTGGCGGGTGCGGACGGCTGGACCCTCACCGACTGGTTCGAGAACGTCTACCTCTCCCAGGCGGGTCCGGAGAAGTACGACCAGCTGGCCAAGCACCAGATCAAGTGGACGGACGACAGCGTCAAGCAGGCGCTGACCACGCTGGGCGAGCTGTTCGGACGCAAGGACTTCCTGGCGGGCGGGGCGAGCGGGGCGCTGGCCACCGAATTCCCGAAGTCGGTGACGCAGACGTTCACCGGCGGCGACCGGCCGGCGGCCGCGATGGTCTTCGAGGGCGACTTCGTCGCCGTGAACATCGCGCAGACCGAGGCGAAGGTCGGCACGGACGCGCTCGTGTTCCCGTTCCCGGCGGTCGGCGCGAAGTCGCCGGTGGTCTCGGGCGGTGACGTGGCGGTCGCGCTGAAGCCGTCGAAGGGCGCGCAGGCGCTGCTGACGTTCCTGGCGTCGCCGGACGCTGCGGAGATCCAGGCCCGCCTGGGCGGGTTCGTCTCCCCGAACAAGGCGGTCGATCCGGCCGCGTATCCGAACGACATCCAGCGGGGCATCGCCAAGGCGCTGATCGCGGCGGGCGACGACTTCCGCTTCGACATGTCGGACCAGGCCCCGGCGGCCTTCGGCGGCACGCCGGGCGCGGGCGAGTGGAAGGCGCTCCAGGACTTCCTGGCGAACCCGTCGGACGTGGCGGGGGCCCAGGCGAAACTGGAGGCGGACGCGGCCAAGGCGTACGGGAACTGATCCCGTGACGTCCCAGGCCAAGCCGGTCGCGGCCGCCGCGGCCGGCAGGTCCGCCGAGGCGCGGCGCCGCCGGCTGATCGCGGCGGCGTTCCTCCTCCCGGCCCTCGTGCTCCTCGGCGCGCTCGTCGTGCACCCGATCGGCTACTCCCTCTACCGCAGCTTCTTCGACCGCTCCGGCTCCGGCTTCGTCGGCGGCGACAACTACCGGGAGATATTCGGCGATCCGACCATCCGCACGGCGCTGAAGAACACGGCGGTGTGGGTGGTGCTGGCGCCGGCCACGGCCACGGCGCTGGGTCTGATCTTCGCGGTGCTCACCGAACGGGTGCGCTGGGGAACGGCGTTCAAGCTCCTGGTCTTCATGCCGATGGCGATCTCGATGCTGGCGGCGGGCATCATCTTCCGGCTGGTCTACGACCACGACCCCGACCGGGGCGTCGCCAACGCGGTCTGGGTCGGAGTCCACGACACGTTCGCGGAGTCCTCGGCGTTCCCCAAGGCCCGCCCGGGCCGGGACTCCCCGCTGGTGGACGCGGGCAGCGGGGCCTTCGCCACCCGCGACCCCGTACGGGCGGGCGTCCCGGTGCTGCTCCCGCTGGTCGGGGTGGCCCCGGAGGCGCTGCCCGCGGGAACCGCGGTCGCCAAGGCGGCCGGCGCCGACCCGGGGAAGGTCACCGGCACCGTGTGGCAGGACTTCACGCGGGGCGGGGGCGGCACGGTGAACACGGTCGACCCCACCGAGTCCGGCTTCGCCGGGATGCGCGTCGAGGCGGTGAAGGACGGGAAGGTCGTGGAGAGCGCCACCGCGCGCGGCGACGGCACCTTCGTCCTGTCCGCGAAGGCCGACGGGGCGCAGCTGCGGCTGCCGGCGTCCAACTTCCGGGAGGCCTACGCGGGCGTCCAGTGGCTGGGCCCGGCGCTGGTGACCCCGGCGGTCATCGGGGCGTACGTGTGGATGTGGGCCGGCTTCGCGATGGTGCTGATCGGGGCGGGGCTGGCGTCCATGCCGCGGGAGCTGCTGGAGGCGGCCCGGGTGGACGGGGCGAACGAGTGGCAGGTGTTCCGCCGGGTCACCGTGCCGATGCTGGCGCCCGTGCTGGTGGTCGTGCTCGTCACCCTCGTCATCAACGTCATGAAGGTGTTCGACCTGGTCTTCGTGATCGCTCCCGGAGCGGTGCAGGACGACGCGAACGTGCTGGCGCTCCAGCTGTACCGCACCTCCTTCGGCACGGACGCCGATCCGGGGCTGGGCAGCGCCATCGCCGTCCTGCTGCTCGTCCTGGTGCTGCCGGTCATGCTGGTGAACATCCGCAGGCTGCGGAAGGAAAGGTCCCGATGAGCGGATTCGAGCGGACGCCGGACCGGTCGGCCCCGGCCGGGTCGCCCCCCGGCGGACCGGCGACCGGGGCAGGAGCCGGTACGGGGGCCGAAGCCGGTACGGGCACCCTGACCGCGTCCGGGACCGGGACGGCCGCGGGGACCGGGACGGCCGCGCGCTCCGGGGCCACCGCCGGCTCCGGGGCCGTCGCACGGGCCGGGCGGGGTCTGGCGGCCCGGGCCGCGGGCGGGGTGCTGCGCCTGTTCCTGATCGCGGCCGCGCTGTTCTGGCTGCTGCCTACCCTCGGCCTGCTCGTCTCCTCCTTCCTCGCCCCCTCCGACCTCGACAAGGGCGGCTGGTGGGGGGCGCTGACCGCGCCGTCCCGCCTCACGGCCGACAACTACGCGCGGCTGCTGGCCAACGACACGATCACCGGGTCCCTGCTGAACACCCTCGCGATCGCGGTGCCGGCGACCCTGCTCGTGCTCGTCCTGGGCGCGTTCGCCGGATACGCCTTCGCCTGGCTGGAGTTCCCCGGCCGGGACTGGCTGTTCCTCGTCGTCGTGGGGCTGCTCGTCGTCCCGGTCCAGGTGGCGCTGATCCCGGTCTCCGAACTCTTCGGCACCATCGGCCTGTTCGAGACGACGGCGGGGGTGGTGCTGTTCCACACCGCGTTCGGGCTGCCGTTCGCCGTGTTCCTGCTGCGGAACTACTTCGCCGAGATCCCGCGCGAGCTGCTGGAGGCGGCCCGGCTGGACGGGGCGGGCGAACTGCGGCTGTTCGCCCGGGTGGTGCTGCCGCTGGGCGGTCCGGCGATCGCCTCGCTCGGCATCTTCCAGTTCCTGTGGGTGTGGAACGACATGCTGGTCGCGCTCGTCTTCGCCGACTCGGCGAACCCGCCGGTCACGGTCGCGCTCCAGCAGCAGGTGCGGCAGTTCGGGAACAACATCGACGTGCTGGCGCCGGGTGCGTTCCTGTCGATGGCGATCCCGCTCGTCGTCTTCTTCGCCTTCCAGCGGCAGTTCGTCTCGGGGGTGATGGCCGGCGCCGTCAAGTGACGTCCGCGCGCCCTTCCGAAGCGCGCCGAGGCCCTCTGGATCACGGTGCCGACGTGCGGAGTTGACGCTCCGTAACCCGAATGCCGCACGCCGCGTAACCCGATCGCCACACCGGGGGTTCCTGGGCCATATGCCCGCCCGCAGACCCCTGGATGTGCCGTGCCCCGGTTCAGCGTCATCGTGCCCGCGTACAAGGTCCAGGCGTACCTCCAGGAGAGTCTGGACTCGGTCCTGACCCAGTCGTACCCGGATCTGGAACTGATCGCGGTCGACGACGCCTCCCCGGACGCCTGCGGCTCGATCATCGACGAGTACGCGGCCCGGGACCCCCGGGTCACCGCCGTGCACCTGGCGCACAACCTGGGGCTGGGCCCGGCCCGCAACGCGGGTCTGGCCCGGGCCACCGGCGACTACCTGGTCTTCCTCGACGGCGACGACACCCTCGCCCCGGGCGCCCTGCGGGCCATCGCCGACCGGCTGAAGGCCACCGGCTCCCCCGACGTCCTCGTCTACGACTACGCGCGCACCTTCTGGACGGGCGAGCTGGTCCGCAACCGGCTCTCGGACCGGCTCTCGGAGGAGGGCCCGGCCAGTTTCCGGCTCGCCGACCGCCCGGCCCTGCTCGGCATGCTGATGGTGGTGTGGAACAAGGCGTACCGCCGGGAGTACGCGGAGCGCGAGGGCCTGTCCTTCCCGCCCGGCTTCTACGAGGACACACCCTGGACCTATCCGGCGCTGCTGGCCGCCGAGTCCGTCGCCGTCCTGGACCGGGTCTGCGTGCACTACCGCCAGCGGCGGACCGGCTCGATCCTGACCACGTCCAGCCGCCGCCACCTCGACGTCTTCGACCAGTACGACCGGGTCTTCGGCTACCTCGCCGGCCGCCCCGAGCTGGAGCGCTGGCGTCCCGCCGTGCACCGGCGGATGGCCGAGCACTTCTGCGCCCTGTACGCCGACCCGCGCCGCCTCCCGCGCACGAGCCGCGCCGAGTTCTTCGCCCGAGCCTCGGCCCTGCTGCGCCGCTACCGGGCCCCCGGCGGGGGTGCTCCGGCGTCGCCCCCGTCGCGCACCGACCGGGTCCGGCACTCCCTGATGCGGCTGGGCGCCCGGCGCGCCTACCGGCTGCTGTCGGTGCTCCGCTCGGCGGGACTGGCGGCCCTGCGGGGAGCGGCCGTCCTGGGGCGGGGGCTGCGGGAGTGCGCGCTGCGGCTGCACTACCGGGTGCAGCGGCTGCTGCCGCTCCGGCCGGAGCTCGCGGTCTTCTCCGCGTACTGGCACGGCGGTTACGCCTGCAACCCGGCGGCCGTCGAGGCGAAGCTGCGGGAGCTGGCGCCCCGGATGCGCACGGCGTGGATCTGCGACCCGGCGCACGCCGCCACGCTCCCCCGCGAGACGGTGGCGCTGCGGCCCGGCTCGGCCGCGTACTGGAGCGCCCTGGCCCGGGCCACGTACCTGGTCACCAACGTCAACTTCGACCGCGCCCTGGTCAAGCGGCCCGGCCAGATCCTGGTGCAGACCCAGCACGGCACCCCCCTCAAGCGGGTCGGCCTCGACCTCCAGGACCGGCCGGCGGCCACCCCGACCACGGACTTCGCGGGCCTGCTGCGCGGCGCCGACCAGTGGGACTACCTGCTCTCGGCGAACCGGCACTCGACGCTGGTGTGGGAGAAGGCGGTGCCGTCCTCGTACACGACGCTGGAGTACGGCTACCCGCGCAACGACGTCTTCCACCGGGCGAGCCGGGCGGACGTGCTGGAGCTGCGCGAGCGGCTCGGCATCCCGCCGGGCTCCACGGCCGTCCTGTACGCGCCCACGCACCGCGACTACCGGCGCAGCCGGCCCGACCACCTGGACTTCGAGCGGGTCCTGCGGGACCTCGGCCCGCGCTTCACCCTGCTGGTCCGCACGCACCTGACGTACGCCGGCCGGGGGTGGGCGCCGCAGCCGCACCCGCGGCTGGTCGACGTCTCCGCGTACCCGTCGGTGGAGGAACTCTGCCTGGCGTCGGACGCGTTGGTGACGGACTACTCGTCCCTGATGTTCGACTACGCGGCGCTGGACCGCCCGATCGTGATCCACGCGGACGACTGGGAGGCGTACGAGGCGGCCCGGGGCACCTACTTCGACCTGCGGGCCTGTCCGCCCGGGGCGATCGCCCGCACCGAGGACGAGCTGGTGGACATCTTCGCCACCGGGCACTGGCAGGGCTCGCGCTCCGCGCAGCTGCGGGCGGCGTTCCGCTCGCGGTTCTGCTCGTACGACGACGGCCACGCGGCGGAACGCGTCGTGCGCCGGGTCTTCCTCGGGCAGGCCGTCCCGATTCCGGCGGTCGTCCCGCTGGAGGAGCGCCGTCCGGCACCGGCCGCGCCGTCGGCGGTCCCGGAGCCGACGCTGGCGCACCTGACGGCGGGCCGGATGCCCTTCTGACGGGTGCGGGCTGCCGGGGCCGCCGCGCGGGTCGGGCGCCGGTCCGCCCGGCCCCGGCGCCGGTCCGCCGGGGTCAGGCGGCCCGCAGGCCGGCCACCACCGAGCGGGCCAGGTCGTCCAGGTAGTCCTTCGGGACGGCGTCCCGCACCACCACCTGCCGCCAGTACAGCGGCCCGATCGCCAGGTCCAGCGCCCGGTCCGGGCAGGTCCCGTCGGGCAGCTCTCCGCGCGCGACGGCCTCGGAGACGATCCCCTCGGCCATCCGCCGCTGCCCGTCGAGCAGCGCGCCCCGCACCGCGTCCGCGATCTCGGGGTTGCGCGCCGCCTCGACCAGCAGGTCCGGGATGACCGCGGAGGCCACCGGGTGCCGCAGCACGTGCGTCATGACCTCCAGCAGGGCCCGTACGTCCCCGTACAGGGATCCGGTCGACGGCACCGGCAGGCCGTCCACCGCGAAGGCGCCCACCAGGTCGAGCACGAGGTGCAGCTTCGACTTCCACCGCCGGTAGACGGCGGTCTTGCCGACGCCGGCGCGGCGGGCGATGCCCTCGATGGACATCCGCGCGAAGCCGACGGCGGCGAGTTCCCCGACCACCGCTTCCCGGATCGCCTCGGTCACGTCCTCGCGCAGGACGGCGGCGCCGGCGGGCGGGCGGCGGGCGGGGGTGGCGGCGGGGTCGGAGGTCATGCAGAGAGCATAGCCGCGCACTTCGTCACGACGATACGGTTGCGTCCCGACGTCCGACGCCCTACTGTCGCCGTAGCGACGATACGGACCCGTCCCATCGCTCGCGACGCCCCGACCCCGGCGAAAGCGACCCTTGTGACCACCGCGACCGCACCCTCGACCGCCGCAGCAGCCGCGGCCCGCCCGATCCCGCCGGAACTCACCCGGCTCGCGGCCGAACACGGCCTGACCCTCAGCGGCGCCCGGCCCACCCTTCCCCGGTACCTCGCGCAGCTGTGGGGCCGGCGCCACTTCGTGACCACGTACGCGACGTCCCGCATGCAGGCGCAGTACAGCACCGCGAAGCTCGGCCAGGTCTGGCACCTGGTGACCCCGCTGCTCAACGCGGCGGTCTACTACTTCATCTTCGGCGTCGTCATGCGCGCCAGCCACCACGTGCCCGACTACGTGCCGTTCCTGATCACGGGCGTCTTCGTGTGGGACTTCATCGGCAGCTCCGTCAACGCCGGAACCCGGGCCGTCCACAGCAACCGCGGCCTGGTCCGCGCCCTGCACTTCCCGCGCGCCAGCCTGCCCATCTCCACCGTCGTCCAGCTCTTCCAGCAGCTGCTCGTCAGCATGGTCGCCCTGGTCATCCTGCTGCTGGCCTTCGGCCAGACGCCCGCGCCCTCCTGGTTCCTGGTCGCCCCGGTCCTGGTGCTGATGGCCCTCTTCGCGGCCGGCTGCGCCATGGTCATGGCCCGCATCGGCAGCAAGAACCCCGACGTCAGCCAGCTGATGCCGTTCGTCCTGCGCACCTGGATGTACTCCTCGGGCGTCATGTGGTCCATCGACCAGATGCTCAAGACCGACCAGCTCCCCCACTGGGTGTCGACGGCGCTGAAGCTCAACCCGGCGGCCGTCTACATCGACCTGATGCGCTTCGCGCTGATCGACAGCTTCTCCGCCCACTCGCTGCCGCACCACGTGTGGCCGGTGGCCATCGGCTGGGCGCTGCTCGCCGGCATCGGCGGATTCATCTACTTCTGGAAGGCCGAGGAGGAGTACGGACGTGGCTGACACCTCGACGACCCCGACGACCCTGACGACCCCGACGAGCTCGATCACTTCGACGGGCACCCGGCCCGCGCCCGCACCGGCGGCCCCCGGGGCCCGCGTGCCCACCGTCATCGCCCACGACGTGCACGTGGTCTACCGGGTCCAGGGCAGCGGCGGCCGCAAGGGCGGCGCCACCGCCGCCCTGAGCCGGGTCTTCTCCCGCAAGCAGGCCCCCGCCGCGCGCGAGGTGCACGCGGTGCGGGGCGTCGGCTTCACCGCGTACAAGGGCGAGGCCATCGGCCTGATCGGCTCCAACGGCTCGGGCAAGTCCACCCTGCTGGCCGCCATCGCCGGCCTCCAGCCGGTCGCCGCGGGCGCGATCTACTCGCACGGCCAGCCCTCCCTGCTCGGCGTGAACGCCGCGCTGATGAACGACCTGACGGGCGAGCGGAACGTGGTCCTCGGCGGGCTCGCCATGGGCATGAGCCGCGAACAGATCAAGGAGCGGTACCAGAGCATCGTGGACTTCTCCGGCATCAACGAGAAGGGCGACTTCATCTCCCTGCCCATGCGGACCTACTCCTCGGGCATGGGCGCCCGGCTGCGGTTCTCCATCGCCGCCGCCAAGGACCACGACGTGCTGATGATCGACGAGGCCCTGGCCACCGGCGACGCGGCCTTCCAGCGCCGCAGCCAGGCCCGCATCGAGGAACTGCGCGAGCACGCGGGCACGGTCTTCCTGGTCAGCCACGGCATCAACACGGTCCGCGAGACGTGCGACCGCGCGATCTGGCTGGAATCCGGAGTCCTGCGCATGGACGGCCCGTCCGCCGAAGTCTGCGCCGCCTACGAACGCTTCACCCGCTCCTGACCCCACCCCACCCGACCCCACCCCACCCCCGTCGGCCTTTGAGGCGCACCACCCCACCCCAGCCCCGCCGGCGCATGAGGCACCCCACCCCACCCCCGCCGGCCCATGAGCACCCCACCCCAGCCCCGCCGGCGTTTGAGGCGCGGGGGTCCGGGGGCGGAGCCCCCGCGGCCGCCGCCCGGCCGGACGGGACGCACAGGACGTACGCGGAACGGGCCGGGCCCGGGACCACTCAGGTCCCGGGCCCGGCCCGTTCCGCACCACGGCCGATCGGCAGCGCCGATCGGCCGCACCGCTCAGCTGTGCACGCGCAGCAGCGACCGCATCGTCCGCATCGCCACCGACAGGTTCGCCAGGTCGAAGTCGTCCGAGCCCCGGATCTCGTCCAGGGTCGTCCGGGCCCGCGAGATGATCGCCGCGTTCTTCTCCTCCCACGCCTTGAAGCGCTCCTCGGGAGTCGAGGTGCCGTTGCCCACGGACAGCACGTCGGCCGTCAGGGCCGCGTGCGCCGCGAACAGGTCCTCACGGATGGACGCGCGGGCCATCGACTGCCAGCGGTCGGACCGCGGCAGTTCGATGATGCGGTCCATCAGCTGGGTGATCTCCAGGCGGTCGGCGAGGTCGTAGTAGACCTCGGCGACGTCCAGCGGGGTCACGCCCGTGCGGTCGGCGATCGCGACGATGTCGAGCGTCGGGAAGGCCGAGGAGAAGCCGGCGACCTTGGCCGCCAGTTCCTCCGGCACGCCCTCGCCGATCAGCTCGTCCGTGATCGACTGGTACCACTCCAGGTCGGCGCCGCGCACCAGCTTCGGCACCTCGTCCCAGACGCTCCCGACCCGGTCGCCGAAGAACTCGATGGTCTCGGTGATCTCCAGCGGCTGCGGCCGGTTGTTGAGCAGCCAGCGGGTGCCGCGCTCCACCAGGCGCCGCGAGTGCAGCCGGATCCGGGTCTGGACACTGGCCGCGACCTTGTTGTCCAGCGCCTCGACCGCTTCCCAGACCGCGGCCAGACCGAAGATCTCGCGCGCGGCGAGCTGTGCCCGCACGATCTCCTCCGTGGAGGCCCCGGTCTCCTCGCGGAGGCGGTGCAGGAAGGTCGAACCACCCGTGTTGACGGTGTCGTTGACCAGGATCGTGGTGATGATCTCCCGGCGCAGCGCGTGCGCGTCGATCTGCTCGGGGAACTTCTCGCGCAGCGCGCTCGGGAAGTACGCGTAGAGCAGCCGGCGCAGGTACGCGTCGTCCGGCAGCCCGGTGGCGATCAGCTCGTCCGCCGTCGTGATCTTGGTGTACGCGAAGAGGACGGCGAGCTCCGGCTGGGTCAGGCCCCTGCCGTTGCCCAGCAGCTCGCGGATCTGCCGGTCGGTCGGCAGGAACTCCAGCTCGCGGTTGAGCAGTCCGGCCCCCTCCAGGCGGCGCATGAAGCGCTGCTGCGCGTGGAGCAGGCTGGGGGCCTGGGCCGCGCCGTTGGAGAGCGCCACGTTCTGCGCGTAGTTGTTGCGCAGGACGAGGTGGCCGACCTCGTCGGTCATCTCGGCGAGCAGCTTGTTGCGCTGCTTGACGGTCATGTCCCCGTCCGTGACCACCGCGTTCAGCAGGATCTTGATGTTCACCTCGTGGTCGGAGGTGTCCACGCCCGCGCTGTTGTCGATGGCGTCGGTGTTGATCTTGCCGCCTTCGCCGCCCGCGCCGGTCCGGGCGAACTCGATGCGGCCGAGCTGGGTCAGACCGAGGTTGCCGCCCTCGCCGATGACCCGGGCCCGCACGTCGGAGCCGTTGACGCGGATGGCGTCGTTGGCCTTGTCGCCGACGTCCGCGTGCGTCTCGGACGTCGCCTTGACGTACGTGCCGATGCCGCCGTTCCACAGCAGGTCCACCGGGGACTGGAGGATCGCCTTCATCAGGTCGGCCGGCGTCATCTTCGTGACGCCCGCCTCGATCCCGAGGGCCGCGCGGACCTGCGCGTTGACCGGGATGGCCTTCGCCGTGCGCGGGTGGACGCCGCCGCCCGCCGAGAGCAGCGCGGTGTCGTAGTCGGCCCACGAGGAGCGCGGCAGGTCGAAGAGCCGGCGCCGCTCGGCGTAGGAGGTCGCCGCGTCCGGGTTCGGGTCGATGAAGATGTGCCGGTGGTCGAAGGCGGCGATCAGGCGGATGTGCTCGGACAACAGCATGCCGTTGCCGAAGACGTCGCCGGACATGTCGCCGACGCCGACGACGGTGAAGTCCTCGGTCTGGGTGTCGTGGCCCAGCTCGCGGAAGTGCCGCTTGACGGACTCCCAGGCGCCGCGGGCGGTGATGCCCATGCCCTTGTGGTCGTAGCCCGCCGAGCCGCCCGACGCGAAGGCGTCGCCGAGCCAGAAGCCGTAGGCCTCGGCGACCCCGTTGGCGATGTCGGAGAAGGTGGCGGTGCCCTTGTCCGCGGCGACGACGAGGTAGGTGTCGTCCTCGTCGTGGCGGACCACGCCGAGGGGCGGCACGACCTCGCCGGCCACCATGTTGTCGGTGATGTCGAGCAGCGCCGAGATGAAGATCTTGTACGAGGCGATGCCCTCGGCGAGCCAGGCGTCGCGGTCGACCGACGGGTCGGGCAGGTTCTTCGCGACGAAGCCGCCCTTGGCGCCGACCGGCACGATGACGGTGTTCTTGACCATCTGCGCCTTGACCAGGCCGAGGATCTCCGTACGGAAGTCCTCGCGCCGGTCGGACCAGCGCAGGCCGCCGCGGGCGACCTTGCCGAAGCGCAGGTGGACGCCCTCGACGCGCGGGGAGTACACCCAGATCTCGAAGGCGGGGCGGGGCGCCGGCAGGTCGGGGATGGCCTGCGGGTCGAACTTCATCGACACGTAGCTGTGCTGCTCGCCCGCGTCGGTGAGCTGGAAGAAGTTCGTCCGCAGCGTCGCCTTGATCAGCGTGAGGAACGCGCGCAGGATGCGGTCCTCGTCGAGCGAGGCGACCTGGTCCAGGGCCCCGTCCAGCTCCTCCAGCATGGCGTCCACGAGCTCGCTGCCGGCGGTCTGCCGGGCCGGGGACATCCGGGCCTCGAAGAGGGAGACCAGCAGCCGGGTGGTGTGGACGTTGTTGCGGAGGGTGTCCTCCATGTAGTCCTGGCTGAAGGTGGAGCCGGCCTGGCGCAGGTACTTGGCGTACGCGCGCAGCACGACGGCCTGCCGCCAGGTCAGGCCGGCGCCGAGCACCAGGGTGTTGAAGTTGTCGTTCTCCGCGTCGCCCTGCCAGACCGCGGCGAACGCGTCCTGGAACCGCTCGCGGGCGTCGTCGGCGAGGTAGCCGGAGCCGCCGGCGTGGTCGCCGTTGCCGCCGGAGACGGGCATCCGCAGGCCGAAGTCGTAGATCCAGGCGCTGACCCGGTCCGAGCGGCGCAGCTCGTACGGCCGCTCGTCGGTGACCTCGACGCCCAGGCGCTGCAGGACGGGCAGGACCGCGGACAGCGAGACCTGCTCACCGGTGCGGTAGATCTTGAACCGGCGCTCGCCGGGGCCCGCGCCGACCGGCTCGTACAGCGAGAGCGCGAACTCGCGGTCGCTGGCGGAGAGCCGCTCCAGGTGGCAGAGGTCGGCGACGGCCGCGCGCGGCGAGTGGTCGGCCTTGTAGCCCTCGGGGAACGTGGTGCCGTAGCGGCGCAGCAGCTCGGCGGCGCGCTCCTCGCCCAGCTCGGCGACCAGGGCCTCGGCGAAGCCGTCGGCCCAGGAGCGGGCGGCGTCGACGAGCCGGCCCTCGATGCGCTCGACGTCGGCGTCGGTCAGGACGGGCAGTTCCTTGCCCTGGGGGACGCGGACGACGAAGTGGATGCGGGAGAGGATCGACTCGGTGTTCCAGGCGGTGAAGTCGACGCTGGTGCCGTCGAGCTCCTCCTTCAGGATGTCCATCAGCCGCAGCCGGACGCCGGTGGTGAAGCGGTCGCGCGGCAGGTAGACCAGCGCGGAGTAGTAGCGCCCGTACTCGTCCTGGCGCAGGTAGAGCCGCAGCCGGCGGCGTTCCTGGAGGTACAGGACGGAGGTGACGATGCCGCGGAGCTGGTCGACGGGGGTCTGGAACAGCTCGTCGCGCGGGTAGGTCTCCAGGATCTGGAGCAGGTCGCGGCCGTCGTGGCTGCTCGGCGCGAAGCCGGCGCCCTCCAGCACCTCGGCGACCTTGCGGCGCACGACCGGCACCCGGCGCACCGACTCGGTGTAGGCGGCGGAGGAGAACAGGCCGAGGAACCGGCGCTCGCCCACGACGTTGCCGTCGGCGTCGAACTTCTTGACGCCCACGTAGTCGAGGTACGAGGGGCGGTGCACGGTGGAGCGGCTGTTGGCCTTGGTCAGCACCAGCAGGCGGTGCTCGCGGGCCTTGGCGCGGGCGTCGGCCGGCAGCCGGTTGAAGGACGGCGAGACGGGGTGGCCGTCCTCCTTGCCGCTGTGCAGCGGGTCGGAGCGCAGGATGCCGAGGCCGGTGCCGGGCACGGCGGTCAGGGCGTCCCCGTCGACGAGGTTGTACTCGCGGTAGCCGAGGAAGGTGAAGTGGTCGTCGGCGAGCCAGCGCAGCAGCTCGCGGGCCTCTTCGAGCTCGTACTCGCGCAGGTCGGGCGCGGTGGGCTCGTTCGGCAGCTCTTCGGCGATGCGCATCGCCGCGTCGCGCATCTTCTCCCAGTCCTCGACGGACTCGCGTACGTCGGACAGGACGCGCAGCAGGTCGGCGGTCATCTGCTTGAGGTCGGCGCGGTCGGTCTCGCGGTCGATCTCGACGTGGATCCAGGACTCGACGAGGGAGTCGTGGGGGCGCTGGGTGCGCGGACCGTGGGCGTCGCAGTCGGGGCCGAGGATCTCGATCAGCTTGCCGGTGACGTCACGGCGGACGACGACCTGCGGGTGGATCACGACGTGGATGCCGCGGCCCTGGCGGGACAGCTCGTTGGTCACGGAGTCCACGAGGAACGGCATGTCGTCGGTGACGACCTCGACGACCGAGTGGCTGGAGGTCCAGCCGTTCTCCTCGACCGTGGGGGTCTGCACGCGCACGTTCGCGGTGCCCTGTGGCCGGTTCTCGGCGAGCCGGTAGTGCGAGAGCGCCGCCCCGAACACGTCGACCGGATCCCGGTCCAGCAGATCCTCTGGGGCGGTGTGCAGGTAGTAGCGCTGGAGGTAGGAAAGAACGGTGTCCCGGTGCGGACGCCCTCCCTTGTCTGACCCAGTCGGAAGTAGCCCCCCGGCCGGGCTGTTCTCAGCTACCCGGGCCGCCCTCGTGAGCAGCTCGGCCTTTGCTTCGTCCAGCTTGGTCTGCATGTCCTCTGGCTCCTGTCGCGCGCCATTGCGTGACGTAGGTGAAGGAAGGAACGGCACAGCGCCGCGGTGAGGCGGGATGTCCGTCCGTAATCGGGATCGACGCTATGTCGTCGAGAAAGCCGACCGGGAGGGTTTCGGCCATGATCGCCGAGTTCCGGTGGCGGGGACCAGCGATGGCCCGGGCACCGAAGTGCGCCGGGCTGGGTCCGGGGGCATCGGTGCCCCCGAGGACTATCGCGCTGATCACGGGTCAAGGCTATCCCCACCCACCCCCGGCCCGTCATGAGCTGTATGTGTACAAATCCGGGGGTGGAACTTTGACACTCTGGACAGCGACGCGGCGGGCCCGGCGTGCACGGCGCTATTCGGCCAGCTCGCGAGCTGTCCGTACGGCTTCGGCCAGCGTGTCCACGACGGGCACACCGGCTGATTCCAGACTGCTGCGGCTGTGCGAACCGCCCGTGTAGAGCACGGCCCGGGCCCCGACGTGAGCGGCGGCGAGGGCGTCGTCCACGGCGTCTCCGATGAGGACCGTACGGTCCGCCGTCACGCCCGTCCCCTCCAGGGCGGCCAGGTGGCGTACGAGATGTCCTGCCTTGCTGGTGTGGGAGGGGCCGATCCGGCCGTCGACCCGCAGGAAGTGCCGCTCGATGCCGTGGAAGCGGACCAGCGGCACCAGCTTCTCGTGGGGCGCCAGGGACAGCAGGGACTGCGTGAGCCCGTCGCGCTGCCACCCCTGGAGCAGCTCCAGGGCCCCGTCGGTCAGCCCGGCGTCATGGGCCTCGGCCCAGTAGTGCCGGTGGAAGGTGTCGTCCATGACGAGCCACTCCGCCTCGGTGGGCAGCCGCCCCATGAGGCGCTCGTAGAACTTCGGCACGGGGACGACGTACAGGTCGCGGTAGGTCGCCAGGGTGATCGCCGGGAAGCCGAGCTCGGCGAAGGACGCGTTCGTCGCGGCTATGACGGCGTCGATGTCGTGGAGCAGCGTGCCGTTCCAGTCCCAGACGATGTGGGTCGGGTGGTGCGGGGCGGCGGTGCTCACTTCAGCAGCCCCGGGATCTCCTGGACGCCGAACCACAGCAGCTCGTGGTCCTCGGCGCCGTCGACGGCGGACTGCGCGCCGCGGTCCCCGCCGTCGGCGGCCGCGAGGGCCTCGGCGGCCGCGGCGACGGCTTCCCGGGCGTCGTCGGCGTCGAGGTGCACGGCGGCGGCCAGGGTGAGCCGGGCGGCGTCGGCGAGGGCGACCCGGCCGAGCGCGGCCTCGTCCTCGCCGGGGGCCTCCGCGGCGGCCCGGTCGGCGACGTCGAGGGCGATCACGACGCGGGTGCGCGGCGCGGCGGCGTCCTCGGCCAGCATCCGGAGGGAGGCGGCGGCGGCCCGGCCGAGGGCCGCGTACTCCAGCTCCTCCTCGTCGTCCGACGCGTACCACTCGCGCAGCCCGGGGGTGACGGCGTACGCACGCAGCGGGGCGGGGCCCAGCTCACCCGCCTGGTGCGCCGCGGCGAGCCCGGGGAGGGTCAGGGGGACGTACACGCGCATGGCCGGCTGCTTTCGGTAGTCGGAAACGCCCCCAGGATACGACCGGCCCCCTTCCCCCCGCCCGCCCCCTCGCGCGAACCCCCGGCGCGGCCCGCCCGCCGCGGCCCGGCCGGCCCGGGGGTCCGGCCGAGTGACGGCCGCCGTCCCCCATCGGGGTGCCGGGCCGGGCTCCGGCGGCGTCCACCGCCGTACGCGTCCGTGCGCCGCGGGGGCCGCCGGCGGGGCCCGGCGGCGCTTCGGCGCACTCGGATAGGTGAACCCGCGGGCGCTCCGCGGCGGGCCGCGGGGCGGTTGCGGAGCGTGTTCGGCCGCCCGTAGAAGGTCCCCATCAAGTTACCGCCCGGTACCGCTCCGGGCCCGGCCCGTACGGGGGCAGATCGCGATGGACACCACGACGCGCGGCACGACGATCGGCGGCGAGGGGAGCCGGCGGCGGCCGGCCGCCGGCCCGGGCCGGACCCGCCCGGCCGGACGGCGGGACACGCGCCGCCCGGCGGGCGGACCTCCACAGGCCCTGCGGCTGGGCCCCCACCACTGGTTCGCGGAACGCCTGCTGGCGGTGGTCAGCGGCCGCCGCCCGGTCCACTCGCTCCTCGGCCACACCGTCGGCCCGGCGTACCAGCAGCTCGTCGGCCTCGCCCCCGACGGGCCCCTGCGGGACCGGCTCCGCCCCGTCATCCGCCAGTGCGGCCGCTTCACCCCCGGCCCGGGCGTCATCGAGGCCTTCGCCCGCATCGCCACCGGCGACCGGGTGACGGCCATGGCCTTCCGCCTCGAACAGGGCCCGGACCTGCGCTGGCGCTGCGCGGCCGTCGAGATGCAGGCCCCCCGCCCGTGACCCGGCCCCACGACGCGGCCGGGGCCGGACACCACCCACGGTGTCCGGCCCCGGCCTGCGCCCTACCCCTGCGGGGTCACTTCTTGCGGCGACGCCCGCCGGAAGCCTTCTGCGCCTTGCGCCGCTCCGCCCGCGTCATCCCGTCGCCGGAACCGTCGGCGTCGCTCTCGAAGTCGCCCTCGATCACACCGCCCTCGCCGTCCACGGTCGGCGCCGAGAAGTGCAGCCGGTCCGGACGCTGCGGGGCCTCCAGCCCCTTCGCCCGGATCTCCGGGCGGGCCGGGGCCGCGTCCTTGGTCAGCGAAGGCGCCGCGTCCTGCACCGGGACCTCCTCGACCTGCTGCTCGACCTGGACCTCCAGGTTGAACAGGTAGCCGACGGACTCCTCCTTGATGCCGTCCTGCATGGCGTTGAACATGTCGAAGCCCTCGCGCTGGTACTCGACCAGCGGGTCCTTCTGGGCCATCGCCCGCAGGCCGATGCCCTCCTGCAGGTAGTCCATCTCGTACAGGTGCTCGCGCCACTTGCGGTCCAGCACCGACAGCACCACGCGCCGCTCCAGCTCGCGCATGATGTCGGAGCCGAGCGTCTTCTCGCGCGTCTCGTACTGCTCGTGGATGTCGTCCTTGACGGACTCCGCGATGAACTCGGCGGTGATGCCCGCGCGGTCGCCCGCGGCCTCCTCCAGCTCGTCCACCGTGACCTTGATCGGGTAGAGCTGCTTGAAGGCGCCCCACAGCCGGTCGAGGTCCCACTCCTCGGCGAAGCCCTCGACCGTCTCGGCCGCGATGTACGCGTCGATGGTGTCGTCCATCATGAAGCGCACCTGGTCCTGCAGGTCCTCGCCCTCCAGGACCCGACGGCGCTCCCGGTAGATGACCTCGCGCTGGCTGTTGAGGACCTCGTCGTACTTCAGGACGTTCTTGCGCGTCTCGAAGTTCTGGGTCTCGACCTGCGACTGGGCCGACGCGATCGCCCGCGTCACCATCTTGTTCTCGATCGGCACGTCGTCCGGCACGTTGGCCATCGCCATGACCCGCTCGACCATCTGTGCCTTGAACAGGCGCATCAGGTCGTCACCGAGCGACAGGTAGAACCGGGACTCGCCCGGGTCGCCCTGACGGCCGGAGCGGCCGCGCAGCTGGTTGTCGATGCGGCGCGACTCGTGGCGCTCGGTGCCCAGCACGTACAGGCCGCCGAGGTCCTTGACCTCTTCGAACTCGGCCTTCACGGCCGCCTCGGCCCTGGTGAGCGCCTCGGGAAGGGCGTGCGCCCACTCCTCGATGTGCTCCTCCGGGTCCAGGCCGCGCTGGCGCAGCTCGGCCTCGGCCAGGTCGTCCGGGTTGCCGCCGAGCTTGATGTCGGTACCGCGGCCGGCCATGTTGGTCGCGACGGTGACGGCGCCCCTGCGGCCGGCCTGGGCGACGATCGTCGCCTCCCGGTCGTGCTGCTTGGCGTTGAGCACCTCGTGCGGGACGCCGCGCTTGGAGAGCTGCTGGGAGAGGTACTCGGACTTCTCGACCGACGTCGTACCGACGAGGATCGGCTGGCCCTTCTCGTGCTTCTCCGCGATGTCGTCGACGACCGCGGCGAACTTCGCGACCTCGGTCCGGTAGATCAGGTCCGGCTGGTCCTTGCGGACCATGTCCCGGTTGGTCGGGATCGGGACGACGCCGAGCTTGTAGATCTGCTGGAACTCGGCGGCCTCGGTCATGGCCGTACCGGTCATGCCCGACAGCTTCGAGTACAGGCGGAAGAAGTTCTGCAGGGTGATCGTGGCGAGGGTCTGGTTCTCGTCCTTGATGTCCACCCCTTCCTTCGCCTCGATCGCCTGGTGCATGCCCTCGTTGTAGCGGCGGCCGGCCAGGATGCGGCCGGTGTGCTCGTCGACGATCATGACTTCGCCGTCGATGACGACGTAGTCCTTGTCGGCCTTGAACAACTCCTTGGCCTTGATCGCGTTGTTCAGGTAACCGACGAGCGGGGTGTTGACCGACTCGTAGAGGTTCTCGATGCCGAGCCAGTCCTCGACCTTCGCGACACCGGTCTCGTGGATGGCGACGGTGCGCTTCTTCTCGTCGACCTCGTAGTCGCCGGTCTCCTCGATGCCCTTCAGCGGCTGGCCGGCCTCGCCCTTCTTCAGGCGGGTCACCAGCTTCGCGAAGTCGCCGTACCACTTGGTGGCCTGGTCGGCCGGGCCGGAGATGATCAGCGGGGTACGGGCCTCGTCGACGAGGATCGAGTCGACCTCGTCGACCACGGCGAAGTTGTGGCCGCGCTGGACGAGCTCGTCCTGGGACCACGCCATGTTGTCGCGCAGGTAGTCGAAGCCGAACTCGTTGTTCGTGCCGTAGGTGATGTCGCAGCCGTACTGCTCGCGGCGCTGCGCCGGCGACATGTTCGCCAGGATGCAGCCGACCTCCAGGCCGAGGAACTTGTGGACCCGGCCCATCATCTCGGAGTCGCGCTCGGCGAGGTAGTCGTTCACCGTGATCAGGTGGACGCCTTCGCCGGACAGGGCGTTCAGGTACGCGGGCAGCGTACCGACGAGGGTCTTGCCCTCACCGGTCTTCATCTCGGCCACGTAGCCGAGGTGCAGCGCCGCGCCGCCCATCATCTGGACGTCGTAGTGCCGCTGGCCGAGGACGCGCTTGGCCGCCTCGCGGACGGTGGCGAACGCCTCCGGAAGGAGGTCGTCCAGGCTCTCGCCGTCCTGGAAGCGCTGCTTGTACTCGTCCGTGAGCGCCCGCAACTCGGCGTCGGAGAGGTTGACGAAGTCCTCTTCGATGGAGTTGACCTGGTCCGCGATGCGGTGCAGTTTGCGCAGGATCTTGCCTTCGCCTGCACGCATGAGCTTGTTGAAGACGGACACCGAGGTTTGTCTCCTTGCCGGTCGGGCCTGGGCACTGTACGTACACGGGCACGGCAGGTGGGCCCCACCGCAACGGCCATCGTAAGCGAGGACGTGGTCGCGTCGGGAGGTCCGCCGTGTCCGCAGGGCACGGGTGCCCGGAATGAGAACGTACGGGGGACGCCCAAGGTGCCGCCCTTCCGCGAAATCGGTTCGCCCCCGGCGCCGCCGCGGCACCAGAATCGGTTCATGGAGCCCACCACACTCAGCACCGACCGCCTCGACCTGCGGCCCTTCGTCCCGGCGGACGAGGACGAGCTGTACGCCGTCGCCCAGGACCCGGACATCCAGCGCTGGACCATGGTCCCCTCCCCCTACGAGCGGACGCACGCGCACCACTTCGTGAACGAGACGGTCCCCGCCGGCTGGCGCGAGGACACCGGCTACAGCTTCGCCGTCCGCCTCGGCCCCGGCGGCCCGCTCGTCGCGGCGATCGGCGTGCACGTCCGCCCGCCGGACGGGTACGAGATCGGCTTCTGGGCGGCCAAGGAGCACCGCGGCCGCGGCTACATGACCGAGGCGGTCGACGCGGTCGCCCGCTGGGCCTTCACCGTGCTGGACGCGCCGCGCCTGGAGTGGCGCGCCGAGGTGGGCAACGCGGGCTCCCTCGCCGTCGCCCGCAAGGCCGGCTTCCGGATCGAGGGCACCCTCCGGGCGGGCCACCTCCACAAGGGCACCGCGCGCGACTGCTGGATCGGCGGCCTCCTCCCCGGCGACCTGGGCCTCCCCTCCGCCCTGCCGTACCTCCCCGCCCCCGCGCACGAGCCCGCTGTCGGTGGCACCCCCTAGGCTGGCCGACCATGACGAGCCTGCCGCCGCCGACCGTGTCCCTGTCCGCCGACGAGGCCCGCCGCATCGCCCTGCGCGCGCAGGGGTTCCTCGGGGCGCCCGACCGGCGCGGGGGTGTCCGCGGGGTGCTGCGCCACCTCGGCGCCGTACAGCTCGACACCATCTCGGTGCTGGCCCGCTCGCACGAGCTGATCCCGTACGCGCGCCTCGGCGCGGTGGGCCGCGGCGCGGTGGAGGCGGCGTACTGGACGGACCGGCACGCCTTCGAGTACTGGTCGCACGCGGCCTGCATCCTGCCCATCGAGGAATGGCCGCATTTCGCCTTCCGGCGCCGGTCCCGCCGGGCCCGCGGCCACCGCTGGCACGTCCTGGCCGACAAGGAGCGCTCGACGAAGGCCGTCCTGGACCGCCTCGCCGCCGACGGCCCGCTGACCTCCACCGAGCTGGGCGGCGCCAAGAAGGGCGGCGAGTGGTTCGAATGGTCCGAGACCAAGATCGCGGTGGAGTGGCTGCTCGACACCGGCGAGGTGGTGTGCGGCGAGCGGCGCGGCTGGAAGCGCGTGTACGACCTGCCCGAGCGGGCCGTCCCCGACGCGCTGCTCCACGACGACCTGGACGACACCACCTGCATCGCCCGGCTCGTCGCCCTGGCCGGGCAGTCCCTGGGCGTCGGCACCCGCGCCGACATCGCGGACTACCACCGCCTCAAGGGCGAGCAGGTGGACGCGGTCATCGCCGACTCCGGGCTGGTCCCGGTGCAGGTCGAGGGCTGGGCCAAGGCCGCCTGGGCCGACCCGGCGGCGCTCGCGACGGCCCCCCGGGGCCGCCACCGCACGACGCTGCTGTCGCCCTTCGACTCCCTGGTGTGGGACCGGCCGCGCACGGAGCGGATCTTCGGCTTCACCCACCGCCTGGAGGCGTACGTCCCCAGGCCGAAGCGGATCCACGGGTACTTCGCGATGCCGCTGCTGGCGGGCGGGCACCTGCGGGGCCGCGTCGACCCGGCCCGCGAGGGCCGCACCCTGGTCGCCCGCCAGCTCTCGCTGGAGACGCCCGCGGCAGCCGGCGCGATGGCCGAGGCCCTGTGGGAGGCGGCCCGCTGGGTGGGGTGCGAGGAGGTGCGCGTCGAGCGCGCACAGAGCCCCGGGGAGGCGGCGGCCGTCACGGCGGAACTCGCCCTGCGCGCCTAGCCGTTGACGGCGGGGCCCGGACGGGTCCGGGCTCGGCCGACAAGATCCGAAAGAGACGCCCTAGCGGATTTCGAGGATCTTCTCGCGCATCGCGTAGACCACGGCCTCCATCCGGGAGTGCAGCTGCAGCTTCTCCAGGATGTTGCGGACGTGGTTCTTCACGGTGTTCTCGGAGATGAACAGCTGCTTGGCGATGTCCCGGTTGTTCATGCCGGTGGCCACCAGCTTCAGGACCTCCAGCTCCCGGTCCGTCAGTCGCGGCGCGGGCACCAGCCGGCGCTCGTCGGTGCGCTGGATCATCGACTTGAACTCGGTCAGCAGCTTCGACGCCATCGACGGACTGATCTGCGACTGCCCGTCCGCGACCGCGCGGATCGCGGTGGCCACCTCGTCCGTGGAGATCTCCTTCAGGAGGTATCCGGTCGCACCCGCCTTGATCGCGTCGTAGAGGTCCGCCTCCTCGTCGCTGATCGTCAGCATGATGATCTTCGCGGAGGGCGCCACCTCCTTGATCGACGTACACGCCTCGATCCCGCCGCGCCGCGGCATCCGCACGTCCATCAGCACGATGTCCGGCAGCAGGTCCGCCGCCTTGTCCACGGCCTCCGCGCCGTCCCCGGCCTCGCCGACGACCTGGATGTCCTCCTCCTGCGCGAGGACGATCTCCAGCCCGCGCCGGAAGAGGGCGTGGTCGTCGACCACGAGCACCCGGATGGGCTCCCGGGCCGGCTCGGCCGCGTCCGCCGCCCGGCGGACCGCACCGTCGTCACCGCGCACCGGCCCGAAGCTGTCCGCCATCGTTCCTCCCCCTGCATGTGCTGAGCTGCTGGTCCAACCGGACGGAGACTGCCTCCGGTTGACTGCCCGCCATGATTCCATGCCCGCACCACGGCGCGGGGGGACTGTCGGCCACTGCCTGGCGCATACCCGTCGTACGGGTGCCCCCGACGGCCGCTCTCGCGTCCGTCGGGGGCACCGGGATGACGTACTTCCTCAGCCGCCGAGCGCTCCGCCGGCGCCGGCGCCGGACTCGTCCGCGCTGGAGGCACCGTCGGGGTTCAGGTGGATGATGCCGTAGTCGTACGCATGACGTCGGTAGACGACGCTGGGCATCTTGGTTTCGGAGTCGACGAACAGATAGAAGTCGTGGCCGACCAACTCCATCTCGTACAGAGCCTGGTCGAGCGACATCGGCGAGGCCGAGTGGGTCTTCTCGCGGACGATGAGCGGGCCTTCGCCCTGCACCTCCAGCGATCCGATCCGGGTGGTCGGAATCGCGTCCGCCTTCTCGTCCGCGACGAGTTCGCCGTTCCCGTTCAGGGTCGCGGCGTTCGGCACCACGTCGGCGACCTCCGCTGCCGTGGTGCGGCCACTGCCGCGGCGCGTGTTGCGCTTGTCGTGCTGCTTGCGCAGCCGGGCCTCCAGCTTGTCCTGAGCGAGGTCCAGCGCCGCGTACGCGTCGGCGGCTGCGGCTTCCGCCCGGATCACCGGGCCCCGCGAACGCAGGGTGATCTCCACGCGGTCGGAACGGTCGGCCTGCCGCGGGTTGTGCTCCTTGGACACCTCGACGTCCAAGCTGATCACCTTGGCGTCGAGCTTCTGGATCCGCTCCGGATTCAGCTTCTCGGCCACGTGCTTGCGGAACCGGTCGGGCACCTCGGTCTTGCGGCCCTTGACGACGATGTCCACGCAGAACTCCGTTCCCGGATAGCTCCGCCTCGTGGGGCGAAGCGTCTCCCTTTCGCACCAGACTCCGGTGAACACCGGAGCCTCGGACTTGGCGACTTTCACCTCCTCCTCCCCCATCGGCAAGATCTACACCCCACCGACTTCGGAGTCGAGAGACAGCCTCCTGACACGAAGAATTCCGAAACGTGCGATCCGATGCGTGGAGCCAAGGCTCGCCAGTTCCTCACAACCGAACATATCTCTCTATGACGGTTGTCGGCACCCGCTACCGGAACGTACCTCCGTTCAGGTGACTGTTCCCTCTTACTACCTGCAACGATGCGCCTTCCCCCCCAGTTCCAAATCTATTCGCAAGATTTTTGCTCTGTACGGGTTCCCGACCGGTCGGGACCGATACCGAAGGCCCCGGCGGGTGCCGCCACCACAGCCGCCACCGGATCCGACCCCCGCGCCAGGCCCGCCGCACGGACCGCCCGGGCCGCCTCCGCCAGCGTCGCCCCCGTGGTGATCAGGTCGTCCACGAGCACGAGGCGCGCCCCGGCCGTCAGCCGCGCCCCGCCGCGGCACACCACCAGGGCCCCGGCGAGGTTCTCCCGGCGCTCCCGGGCGCCCAGCCCGGCCTGGTCGGCCACCGCCCGCCGCAGCCGCAGTACGGGGGCCACGCGCGCCGGGACCCCGGCCCGCCGCAGCCGCCCGGCCGCCGCCAGCGCGATCCTGCGCGCCGGATCGTGCCCGCGCGCCCGGACCTGCCGCCGGGCCGACGGAACCGGCACCAGGACCAGCTCCCCGGCGCGGCCGCCGACCGACCCGGCCCGTCCGGCGCGGCCCGCCAGGACCGCGGCGGCCAGGGCCCCGCCGAGCGCCCCGGCCAGCGGCAGCGCCCCGCGCTCCTTGTGCGCCAGCAGGACCTCCCGCACGCCCCCGGCGTACGCGGCGGCGGCATGCACCACCGGCAGCCCCTCCGGGCGCGGAGACGGCCGTACGGACCCCGCCCCGGCCCCGCTGAGCGCTTCCCCGCAGTCCGCGCACAGCAGCACGCGCGCGGCCCCGCAGCCGGCGCAGTCGACCGGCAGGACCAGCCCGGCCAGCTCCCGCCACCACTCCCGCATGCGCTCCACTGTGCCGGGCCGGCACCGCTCCCCGCCACCCCTGTGGACGACCTCCGAAAGCGCAGGTCAGCGGGGTGGGTCAGCCGCGCTCCGGATCTCTCGGCAGCGCGCCGGACGGCTCAGCCCGGGTACACCGGAGATCAGCCCGGGTACACCGGGGACCGGCCGCCCGCCGCCGCCGTGCGCCACTGCGCACCCGGCGGCAGCCACACGATCCCGTCCTCCTTCGAGTACGCCAGCACCGGCTTCGGCTTCGCCTCGTCCTCCGACACGGCCACCGCGACCGCCATCAGCTCCGTCGCCCCCGGCAGGCTCGCCGCGACCATCGAGCCGTCCGCCAGCATGTAGCGGGCCTGGTCGACCCCGCCGCTCTCCCGGCCCACCACCAGCAGCCGGCCCCGCGGAGCCCAGCTCATCGCCGTCACGTCCGCCATCTGCGGGGCGGCCGGGCGCAGCTCGCGCACCGACACCGCCGAGGCGGTCGAGGCGTCGGACCGCTCGACCCGCCCCACCCACAGGTTCTTGCGGCCGTTCTTCTGCACGAGCAGCGCGATCCGCACCCCGTCGGGCGAGGCCTTCAGCGAGGTCACCGTCCCGCCGTCGAGCCCGGACACCTCCACCTTCTGGGGGGCGCCGACCCCGCCGGGCACCCGCCACAGCCCCGGGCCCTGCGGGTCCTGGTCGGCGACCCACAGGTCCCCGGCCGCGTCCCAGCTCGGCGACGTCAGCTGCGACTTGGCACCCCGGCCGACCGGCAGCGGCTGCGGCATCGCCCCGGACCCGACCAGGGGCACCACGTACAGCCCGTGCCCGTCCTCGGACACCACGGCCGCGCGCCGCTCGTCGTACGTCACCGCCGCCGAGCCGACCTTGAACGCCGGCGTCCCCGCCAGCGGACCCGGCACCGCCTCCGGGCGGTACTGCTGGTCCTCGTTGGTGACGTCGAGGTTCATCCGGACGAGGTGGCTCTCCCCGTCCACGTAGTACTGGTAGACCGGCGTCCGCGGCCGGTTGGCGATCGCGGCGGCGGCCACCTCGGTGACCGCGCACTGCGGGGTCTTGCCGTCCGAGCGCAGCAGCTCCACCCGTTCGGGCCGCGAGGCCGACAGGTCCTTGACGGTGTACAGGAGTTGGGTGGCCATCTTCTGGCACTGCGGCTGCGCGACGTTGTCGGCCTTCGCGTTGAGCGGCACGCGCAGCGTGTTCTGCCCGTCGTACGAGAGGGACTTGGTGCCCTCGCGGAGTTCCGTCCCCGTGGGGAAGCTGGACTCGACGACCGGACCGAGCCACTTGGACGGCCCCGCGAGCAGCGACTGCACCGTCTGCGTGGTCGGGTCCATCCGCGAATCGGGGTCGCTGCGCTGGCGCACGTACACCGGGTCGGCGACGAGCGTGCCGCCCGCGAAGTAGTACTTGTTCACGGGCATGTAGATGCGCTGGAAGTCCGACTCGCTGAGGACCAGGCTGCTGGGCGGCGTCGCGATCCGCCATTGCTTGTCGACCTGGACGAGCTGGAGGAACTCCTCGTACGATCCCCCGCCCGTCTCCGGCTGGTACGCGCTGCGCTCGTCGACCGTGGCGAGCTTCTTGCCGGTGACCTTCCACCGGGCCCCGTCGGGCTCCTTCTCGCCCTTGACCGCGAACCGGTCGAGGCCGGAGGAGAGCACGGTGACGGCCGAGCCGGGCTTCCAGCTCTCCGCCGCGGCCTCCGTGAGGTACTTGCGGGCCGTCTCCAGCTGCGGGTCGTCGCCGGTCAGGGCCTCCAGGAACCCGTCGACGATGTCCGCCGGGCTGGCCCGGTCCGCGGGCGGTACGCCGAACACCCGGACCTGCGAATCGACGCCCTGCGAGGCCCGCACCGGACGGATCTCGCCGCGGTCCGGCATCGAGGCGCAGCCCGCCAGCAGCACGACGGCCGTGCCCAGGGCGGCGTACGCCCGCACGGTGCGCCGCCGCCGTCCGCGCCCCGGCGCGCTCCCCGCGCGCGTGCTGGTCGGCTCGGGCTCAGGGTCCATCGGTTCGGTCCTCCTGTGGTGCCTGCTCGGCGGGCCGGGCCACGACCCGGGCCCCGCTGCCCGGCAGGGCCGTCGGGTCGGCGGGTACGGGCAGCGCTCCGGCGACCGCCGACCGGGGCGGTATCGGCGACCGGTCGGACCCCTCCGGCTGCCGGCGGTCCGCGGCGCTGCCGGCGGCCTCGGCGGCCGCCCTGGCCCGGTTGGCCCGCGAGTCCTCCGGCTCCAGCGGGATCGGCGATCCGCGCAGCGGCTCGTCGGCGGTGCGCGGAAGGGTCAGGCGGAACTGCGAACCGCCGCCCGGCTCGCCCCAGGCCTGGAGCCAGCCGCCGTGCAGCCGGGCGTCCTCGACGGCGATGGACAGGCCCAGGCCCGTACCGCCGGTCGTGCGGGCCCGCGCCGGGTCGGCCCGCCAGAAGCGGTTGAAGACCCGGGTGGCCTCGCCGGGCTTGAGGCCGACGCCGTAGTCCCGTACCGCGACGGCGACGGCGCCTCCCGCCGAGGCGAGCCGGACCACCACGTCACGGCCCTCGCCGTGCTCGACGGCGTTGACGACGAGGTTGCGCAGCACCCGCTCCACGCGCCGGGCGTCGGCCTCGGCGATGACGGGCTGGGTGTCGCCGAGGACCCGGATCCGGGTCTTCTTGTGTTCGGCGAGCGGCTCCGCCCCGTCGATGACGCGGCGCACCACGTCCCGCAGGTCGATCGGCTCGGCCTCCAGCGCGGCGGCCCCCGCGTCGAACCGGCTGATCTCCAGCAGGTCGGCGAGGAGCGACTCGAAGCGGTCGAGCTGGCCGGCGAGGAGTTCCGCGGAGCGCGCGGTGATCGGGTCGAAGTCGACCCGGGCGTCGTGGATGACGTCGGCGGCCATGCGCACCGTCGTCAGCGGGGTCCGCAGCTCGTGCGAGACGTCCGAGACGAAGCGGCGCTGCATCCGGGACAGCTCCTCCAGCTGCTGGATCTTGTTCTGGAGGTTCTGCGCCATTTTGTTGAAGGCTTCGCCCAGACGGGCGATGTCGTCCTCGCCGGTGACCTTCATCCGCTCCTGGAGCCGCCCCGCGGACAGCCGCTCGGCGATCCCGGCGGCCATCCGCACGGGGGTGACGATCTGCCGCACGACGAGCCAGGCGATGGCGCTCAGCAGGACGACGACGAACAGGCCGGCGGTGGCGATGGTGCTCTTGACCAGGTTGAGGGACTCCTCCTCCTGGGTGAGCGGGAAGAGGTAGTACAGGTCGTACGGGTCGCCCTTGACGTCGGTGAGGCGCTTGCCCACGACCAGCGCGGGCCCGGGCGCCTTGCCTCCGGCCCCGGCGGTGTACCGGATCTCGGAGAAGGTCTTGAAGGTGCCGGTGCCGTCGTTGACCTCGCGGCGCAGCGCCAGCGGGACGCTCGCGGTCGGGTCCACGTTGCCGGAGGCGCGGGCGCCGCGGACGCCCTGGGCGCCCGGCTGGGCCTCGTCCCCGGTGCCCGCGCCGAGCGCGACGACCTCGAAGGCGGTCTGGCCGCCACTGGCCAGCTGTTTGACCAGCGAGTTCATCCAGGTGCTGGCGTCCATCCCGCCGCGGCCGTCGGCGGCGTCGGGCCCGTCCACCGTCGCGGGGGCGTTGGCCTTCTCCTGTGCGACCGCGAACCCGCCCGCGGCCTGGCTCTGCGCGGCCTCCTCCTTGGCGTCGAGGAGGCCCTTGCTGACCTGCGCGATGACGACGAAACCGAGCGCCAGGACCACGGAGAGCGACATCAGCAGGGTGGCGGCGACCACCCGGAGCTGGATGTTGCGCCGCCACAGCCGGACAGCCGGAAGCACCGGCCGGCGTACGAGGCGTACGCAGAGCCGCAGCAGGGGGCCGCCCGGCGCTCCGTCCTGGAGCAGCCGGCCTCCCCGCAGGGGCCCCCTGCGGGAGCCGCCGCGGGTCTTGCCGGGCTGCACGTCAGCTCGGTCCGGCCTTGTAGCCGACACCGCGGACCGTCACGACGATCTCGGGGCGCTCCGGGTCCTTCTCGACCTTGGAGCGCAGCCGCTGCACGTGCACGTTCACCAGACGGGTGTCCGCGGCGTGCCGGTAGCCCCAGACCTGCTCCAGCAGCACCTCGCGGGTGAACACCTGCCAGGGCTTACGGGCGAGCGCGACCAGCAGGTCGAACTCCAGCGGGGTCAGGGCGATCGAGGCGCCCTCCCGCTTGACCGAGTGCCCGGCCACGTCGATGACCAGGTCACCGATGGCCAACTGCTCCGGCGCGGGCTCCTCCGACCTGCGCAGGCGGGCCCGGATGCGTGCCACCAGCTCCTTCGGTTTGAACGGCTTCACGATGTAGTCGTCGGCCCCGGACTCCAGGCCCACGACCACGTCCACCGTGTCGCTCTTGGCGGTGAGCATGACGATCGGCACGCCGGACTCGGCCCGGATCAGCCTGCACACCTCTATGCCGTCCCGTCCGGGCAGCATGAGGTCCAGCAGCACGAGGTCCGGCTTCGCCTCCCGGAAGGCAGCAAGTGCCTTGTCACCGTCCGCTACGAACGACGGCTCAAAACCTTCTCCACGCAGCACAATGCCGAGCATCTCGGCCAGCGCGGTGTCGTCGTCGACGACAAGGACGCGTCCCTTCATGGTTGACATCATCCCATTAGCTAATCGTTACCAGGCGGTGAGCTGTCCCACAGCCAAAAGGGCTGGAAATCGCCCCTCGGACCTGCGTGGGGATCAGCTCGACCAGTCTGCCCCGGATCCGGGTGACAATTGAAGGTACGGGCTGCCGGAGATCCGGGGGGACGGCCGGTCCGTTCCGTGGACCCACGTGGCACGATGGCAGCGACCAGCGCCCCCGCCCAGCAGGTGCACGTGAAGGAGCGACGATGAACGACTCTCCGGGCTGGGCTACGCCCGGATCCTCCCCGTCCGACGGTGAGCGGCAGGGCGCACCCGCCGACCAGCCGGCCACGGGCGACCCGAAGTGGTCCGCCCAGCAGCCGCCGCCCGGCCAGTGGTCGAGCCCGGCCGCCGGCCAGGAAGCCCCTCAGGCCCCGCCCCAGCACCCGCAGCAGCCCCAGCCGGGCCAGGGCTGGGGTTCGTACGGCCAGCAGCAGGGAGGCCCCTACGGCGGCCAGTACGGCCACCCCGGCGGCCCCGGCCCGTGGGGCAAGCCCCCGGCCGCGAAGCCCGGCGTGATCCCGCTGCGCCCGCTCGGCCTCGGCGAGATCCTCGACGGCGCGGTCAGCACGATGCGGTCCCACTGGCGCTCGGTCCTGCCGATCACGCTGGTCGTGGCCACCGTCGTACAGGTGATCAGCCTCCTCGTGCAGAAGCTCCTGCTCGCGGACCTCGTGGTCTCCATGAGCGAGACCCCGACTCCGGAAGAGCTGGTCAACAGCCTCGGCAGCGGCCTGTCGGTGACGGTGGCCACCAACTTCATCGATTTCCTGGGGACGGTCTTCGTCACCGCGATGCTCACGATGATCTTCAGTCGGGCGATCCTCGGCCAGGCCTCCAGCGTCTCCGAAGCCTGGCGCGACGCCCGCTCCCAGCTCCTGCGCCTCATCGGGCTGACGCTGCTGCTGGGCATCGGCCTGTCCCTGCTCGGCGCCGTCCTGGTCCTGCCCGCCTTCCTGCTCGACAGCTACGGCCTGGCCTTCCTCGGCCTGCTCGCCTCGGCTGTGATCTTCGCCTGGCTGTGGATCGCCTTCAGTCTGGCCTCGCCCGCCCTGATGCTGGAGAAGGGCGGAATCTTCACGGCGTTCGGCCGCTCCTGGAAACTCGTCAAGGGCTCCTGGTGGCGCATCCTCGGCATCACCCTGCTCACCTTCCTGATCACCTTCCTCGTCAGGATGATCATCGTGATACCGCTGACGCTCATCGGTTTCCTCGTCTCCGGCACCGGTATGGCGGCCCTGACAGACGGCACCGCCGCCTACACGTGGGGCGCGCTGATCTTCTCGGCCATCGGCCTGGTCATCGCCCAGACGATCACCATGCCGATGCAGTCCGGCGTCACCGTCCTCCTGTACGTGGACCAGCGCATCCGGCGCGAGGCCCTCGACCTGGAGCTCGCCCGGGCCGCCGGCGTGGAGAACTACGGCAGCGGCGCGACCGGAGGCTGATCCACCGATGATGAGTACGGGGGGCCTCATCAGCCACGCCGCCGCACCGCTCCTGCCGGGCGCGGAGACACCACCGGTGACGCGCGACGCCGGCCGGGAGGCGGCCGAGCGCGAGCTGTCCAAGCCGCAATACCACGAGAACGACCCCAGCCTGCTGGACCGCGCCCTGACCAAGGCCCTGCGGTGGATCGCCGACCTGTTCGACGCCGCCGCCGGGGCCGCCCCGGGCGGCGGCCTCGGCCTCTTCGTGATCGTCGTGGCCGTCGCCCTGGCCGTCGCCGCCCTGTGGTGGCGCCTCGGCTCCCCCCGCCGGGCCCTCGCGGGTCCGGGCACCCTCTTCCACGACGGCATCCGCAGCGCCGCCGACCACCGCGCGGCCGCCGAGGCGCACGCCGCCGCCGGCCGCTGGAACGAAGCGGTCCAGGAGCGGATGCGCGCCGTCGTCCGTTCCCTGGAGGAACGCACCCTCCTCGACCCGCGCCCCGGCCGCACGGCCGACGAGGCCGCCGCCGAGGCCGCGGTCTCCCTCCCCGGCCACACCGCGGAACTGCGCGCCGCCGCCCGCGCCTTCGACGACGTCACCTACGGCGGCCGCACCGCCGACTCCGACGCGTACGCCCGCCTGCGCGCCCTCGACGACACCCTGGACCGCGCCAAGCCGCTCCTGACGGGACCCACCGCATGACCGGCCCCACCCCGGACCCCGCCAACACCCCCGGCCCGCCCGACCCGAGGACCCCGGCGACCGGCACCCCGGCCCAGCCCGACGGGCCAAGGCCCGCCCCGGACCCCGCGGGCACCCCCGGCCCGGCGACCGCGCGGCCCGCCGACCCGAGGACCCCCGTCCCGGACGCCGGTGTCCCCGGCAACCCGGCGATCGCCCCCGCCACGACCACCCCCGCCAGTGCGTCGGCCGCCGACCCGACGGGCCCCGCACCGAGCCCCGGAGCCCCCGGCACCCCGGCGACCGGGACCCCGGACCGGCCCGACGCGCCCACACGCGCGCCCGGAACTCCCGCGCCGCCGGCCTCCGTTACGCCCGGCGCCCCCGCCGGGGCCGGCCCCGGAGCGGCGGGTTCCGCCGGCGGGCCCTCCCGCCCCGGACCCACCCGCCCCGCATCCGGCCCCGCCGCCGCGGCCCCCTGGGCCGCGACCACCCCGGCGGCGGCCACGGCGCTCGCCCCCGCGCCCGCCGAGGACGGCACGCCGCCGTCCCCCGGCGGGGCCACGGCCGTGGCCCGCCGGCTGCCGCAGCGCAGGCGCGTGCGCAACGGCCTCGCCGTCCTCGCCGTACTCCTCACCGGCGCCGTCGTGATGGCCGTCCTGAGCTCCGGCACCCGCCACGGCCACCTCGACCCCCGCTCCGCCGACCCCACCGGCAGCCGCGCCGTCGCCGAGCTCCTCAAAGAGCGCGGCGTGACCACCCGCGTCGTCACCACCGCCCGCGAGGCCGCCGCAGCGGCCGGCCCCGGCACGACCCTCCTGGTCACCTCCCCGGACCTGCTCGGCGCCACCCAACGCAGCGCCGTCCGCTCGGCCATGGACCTCTCCGGCGGCCGCACCGTCCTCCTCGCCCCGTCGGAGCCGAGCCTCCCCCTCCTGGCCCCCGGCGTACGCTCCCGCGGCAGCGCCGACCCCGACGTCCTGGCCCCGGACTGCACCCTGCCCGCCGCCGTCTCCGCGGGCCGCGCCACGACCGGCACCGGCCTGCGGTACACCACCCTCCCCGGGGCCACCGCGTGCTACCCCAGCGGCGGTCACCCCACCCTCCTCCTCATCCCCTCCGGCCGGACCGGCGGCGACACCGTCCTCCTGGGCACCGAGACGCCGCTGCTGAACCGCAGCCTCGCGAAGGAGGGCAACGCCTCGCTCGCCCTCCAACTCCTCGGCTCCCGCCCGGAACTCGTCTGGTACATGCCGTCCCTCGCGGACAGCGACCCGGACACCGCCCCCGACGGCGAGGAGCAGAGCTTCTTCGACCTCATCCCCGCCGGCTGGTCCTGGGCCCTGCTCCAACTCCTCGTCGCCGGCGTCCTCGCCGCCCTCTGGCGTGCCCGCCGCCTCGGCCCGCTCGTCACCGAGCGGCTGCCCGTCGTCATCCGCGCCTCCGAGGCCACCGAGGGCCGCGCCCGCCTCTACCGCAAGGCCGGCGCCCGCGACCGCGCCGCGACCGTACTGCGCGCGGCGACCCGCGAGCGCCTGGCCGCGCTGGTCGGCGTACCGCCCGCCCGGGCCCACGACCCCGCGTCCCTCGTCTCCGCCGTGTCCGCCCGCCTCACCGGCACCTCGGCCTCCGGCGACGTGACCGCCCTCCTCTTCGGCACCACCCCCTCCGACGACGCGGCCCTCGTCGCGCTCGCCGACCACCTCGACGCCCTCGAAAGAGAGGTCCGCACGTCATGACGTACCCGGCCACCGAGTCCCCGGCCCCGACCGCGGACAGCGCCCGCGCTTCCCTCGAAGCGCTCCGCACCGAGATCGGCAAGGCCGTGGTCGGGCAGGACTCCGCCGTCACCGGTCTGGTCGTCGCGCTCCTGTGCCGCGGCCACGTCCTCCTCGAAGGCGTCCCCGGCGTCGCGAAGACCCTCCTCGTACGGGCCCTCGCCGCGTCCCTCGAACTCGACACCAAGCGCGTCCAGTTCACCCCGGACCTGATGCCCAGCGATGTCACCGGCTCCCTCGTCTACGACGCCCGGACCGCCGAGTTCTCCTTCCAGAACGGCCCGGTCTTCACCAACCTCTTCCTCGCGGACGAGATCAACCGCACGCCCCCCAAGACGCAGTCCTCGCTCCTCGAAGCGATGGAGGAGCGCCAGGTCACCGTCGACGGCACCCCGCGGGCCCTCCCGGAGCCCTTCCTCGTCGCCGCCACCATGAACCCGGTGGAGTACGAAGGCACCTACCCCCTCCCGGAAGCCCAGCTGGACCGCTTCCTCCTCAAGCTCACCGTGCCCCTCCCCTCCCGCGAGGACGAGATCGGCGTACTGACCCGCCACGCCGCCGGCTTCGACCCGCGCGACCTGGCCGGCGCGGGCCTGCGCCGGGTCGCCGGCCCGAAGGAACTCGACGCCGCCCGCGAGGCCGTCGCCCGCGTCACGATCTCCCCGGAGATCGCCGCGTACGTCGTCGACGTGTGCCGCGCCACCCGAGAGTCCCCGTCGCTGACCCTCGGCGTCTCCCCCCGCGGCGCGACCGCCCTGCTGGCCACCGCCCGCGCGTGGGCCTGGCTCACCGGCCGCGACTACGTCACCCCCGACGACGTGAAGGCCCTCGCCCTCCCGACGCTCCGCCACCGCGTCCAGCTGCGCCCGGAAGCGGAGATGGAGGGGGTCACGGCCGACGCCGTCATCACGGCGATCCTCTCCCACGTCCCCGTCCCGCGCTGATGGCCCTCACCGGACGCGCCGCCCTGCTGGCGGCCCTCGGCAGCATCCCCGTCGGCATCCTCGAACCGAGCTGGACGGGGATGCTCGCGGTGAACGGGACCCTCGCCCTGGCCTGCGCGGTGGACTGCGCCCTCGCCGCTCCGGTCCGGACCCTCGCCCTGACCCGCACCGGGGACACCTCGGTACGCCTGGGCGAACCGGCGGAGGTCCACCTCACCGTCACCAACCCCGGCGGCCGTACGCTCCGGGCCCGCGTCCGCGACGCCTGGCCCCCGAGCAGCTGGCTCCCCGGCACCGAGCAGGCCGCCTCCCGCCACACGGTCGTGGTCCCGGCCGGTGAACGCCGCCGCCTGACCACGCGCCTGCTGCCCACCCGCCGCGGCGACCGCCGGTCCGACCGCGTCACGATCCGTTCGTACGGTCCGCTGGGCCTGCTCTCCCGCCAGGGCACCCACGTGCTCCCGTGGACGGTCCGGGTCCTCCCCCCGTTCACGAGCCGCAAGCACCTCCCGTCCCGCCTCGCGCGCCTGCGCGAACTGGACGGCCGTACGAGCGTGCTGACCCGCGGCGAGGGCACCGAGTTCGACAGCCTGCGCGACTACGTCCCCGGCGACGACACCCGCTCGATCGACTGGCGTGCCACGGCCCGCCAGAACAAGGTGGCCGTCCGCACCTGGCGCCCCGAACGCGACCGCCACATCCTCATCTGCCTGGACACCGGCCGCACCTCGGCGGGCCGCGTCGGCGACGCCCCCCGCCTGGACGCGGCGATGGACGCGGCGCTGCTGCTCGCCGCCCTCGCGACCCGCGCCGGCGACCGCGTGGACCTCCTGGCCCACGACCGCCGGATCCGCGCTCAGGTCCAGGGCCGCGCCGCGGCGGACACCCTGCCCGCCTTCGTGAACGCGATGGCCCCGCTGGAACCGGAACTCGTCGAGACGGACTCCCGCAGCCTGGTCTCGACCATCCTGCGCACCGCTCCGCGCCGCTCCCTCGTGGTCCTCCTGACGAGCCTGGACGCGGCCCCGATCGAAGAGGGCCTGCTCCCGCTCCTCCCCCGCCTGACCCAGCGCCACACGGTGCTGCTGGCCTCGGTCGCCGATCCGCACGTCGCCGCCATGACGACGGCCCGCGGCGACGTGGACGCGGTCTACGAGGCCGCGGCCGGAACCCAGTCCCAGGCCCAGCGCCGCCGCACCGCGGACCAGCTGACCCGCCACGGCGTCCACGTCGTCGACGCCACCCCGGACACCCTGGCCCCGTCCCTGGCCGACGCCTATCTCTCCCTCAAAGCCGCCGGCCGCCTCTGACAGCACCACGGAACCGGGCCCCGAACGGAACGGGACCCGGTTCCTCAACAGCACACGTATCCGGCCCGGAACGCAGAAAAGCCCCGCACCATAAGGTGCGGGGCTTTCCCACAATAATTGTTCGGCGGCGTCCTACTCTCCCACAGGGTCCCCCCTG